>NZ_JASSUA010000003.1:0-300000 GCF_030227115.1 Marinobacter sp. SS13-12 | reverse complement strand
TTCTTCCTGAGCCGTATCGCGGCTGTCCGCCAGGAAGCGGTAGGCCTGGAGCAGGCCGGCAGGGCCGATGAACTTGTCCGGATTCCACCAGAACGACGGACAGGCCGTGGAACAGCAGGCACAGAGAATACACTCGTACAGGCCATCCAGCTTTTCCCGGTCTTCAGGAGACTGGTAACGTTCAATGGCAGGTGCCGGATTGTCGTTGACCAGGTACGGCATGACCTTTTCATACTGTTTGTAGAAAAGACTCATGTCGACCACCAGATCCCGAATGACCGGCAGCCCGGGCAACGGACGCAGAACCAGCTTGTTGTTCTTGACCACTTCCGACATCGGAGTGATGCAGGCAAGACCGTTCTTGCCATTCATGTTCATGCCATCAGAGCCACAAACACCCTCACGGCAGGAACGACGGTAGGCCATTGAAGGATCGCGCTCTTTAATGAGGTTCAGCACATCAAGGACCATCAGGTCCTTGCCTTCCGGAACCTCGACTTCCACGTCCTGCATGTAAGGCGCGCTGTCGGTTTCCGGGTTATAACGATAAAGGCTCACTAACATTTCGACGTCCCCCTCAGTAAGTCCGGACCTTCGGCTCAAACGTGTCAACTGTCTTCGGCGCAAAATTCACATCACGCTTACCGACACGCTTGTCTACCGGGTAATACATAGAGTGCTTGAGCCAGTTCTCATCGTCACGCTCGGTAAAGTCGTTACGGGCGTGGGCGCCGCGGCTTTCCTTACGTTCAAACGCGGAAATGGCGGTAGCCTGAGCCACTTCGAAAAGATTATCGAGTTCAAGCGCTTCGATACGAGCGGTGTTGAAGGCGTTACTGGTATCGGCCAGCCTGGTGTTACGAACACGCTCACCGATCGCCTCCAGCTTCTTGAGCCCCTCTTCCATGCTCTTGCCATCACGGAATACGCCAAAGTACAGCTGCATGCAGCTCTGCAGGTCCTTGCGAACGTCGGCAACACTTTCACCTTCGGACGCACTGTTAAGGCGATCAAGGCGAGCCATGGCATTCTTGATGTCCTGCTCGCTGGCGCCGTCAACCTCGAAGCCGCCACGGAGCTGTTCTTCAATATGCAGGCCAGCCGCACGGCCAAACACCACAAGGTCAAGCAGCGAGTTGCCACCCAGGCGGTTGGCGCCGTGTACGGATACACAGGCCGCTTCGCCGCAGGCAAACAGACCCGGAATCGGCTTGTCCTTACCGCTTTCGTCCTGAGTCAGAGCCTGGCCGCCGACGTTGGTTGGAATGCCGCCCATCATGTAATGACAGGTCGGAACAACCGGAACCGGCTCTTTGACCGGGTCCACGTGTGCAAAGGTACGTGACAACTCACAGATACCCGGCAGACGCAGGTTCAGGGTTTCTTCACCCAGATGATCCAGCTTCAGCAGAACGTGGTCTTTCTCCGGGCCACAGCCGCGGCCTTCAAGAATCTCTATGACCATCGAACGCGCGACAACGTCACGACCAGCCAGGTCTTTCGCGTTGGGAGCATACCGCTCCATGAAACGCTCACCCTCGGAGTTGATCAGATAACCACCCTCACCCCGGCAACCTTCGGTCACCAGCGTGCCTGCACCGTGAATGCCGGTGGGGTGGAACTGCCACATCTCCATGTCCTGCATCGGGAAGCCCGCACGCAGTGCCATGCCGATGCCGTCGCCGGTATTGATCAGGGCGTTGGTGGTAGAGGCGTAAATGCGACCCGCACCGCCGGTGGCCAGAACCGTTGCCTTGGCCTTGATGTAAGCCACTTCGCCGGTTTCGATTTCAATCGCAACAACACCGACGACTTCGTCTTTGCTGTTCTTGACCAGGTCAACCGCGTACCACTCGTTCAGGAACGTTGTGCCACCTTTCAGGTTTGCCTGATACAGGGTGTGCAGCAATGCGTGCCCGGTACGGTCAGCAGCGGCACAGGTGCGCGCCGCCTGAGTGGGGTTGTCCGGACCTTTGGACTGGCCGCCAAACGGACGCTGATAGATACGGCCCTGCTCGGTACGGGAGAACGGCAGCCCCATGTGCTCAAGCTCAAAAACGGCCTGCGGGCCTACCGAACACATGTATTCGACGGCATCCTGATCGGCAATGTAGTCAGAGCCCTTGACGGTGTCGTACATGTGCCAGCGCCAGTCATCGTTGGGATCGGCACTGGCTATCGCACAGGTAATACCGCCCTGGGCAGACACTGTGTGGGAACGTGTTGGAAACACCTTGGTGATACACGCAGTATTGACGCCGGACTCGGTCAGTTGAAGGGCGGCACGCATACCGGCACCGCCCCCACCGATAACAATCGCGTCGTAAGACATGGTCTTGATATTAGCCATTAATTAAAGCCCCCAAAGAATCTGAATGCCCCAGACTACATACACGAACATTGTCAAACCACACAGTGCCTGAACCAGGAACCGGGGCAGAGTCGCCTTGATGTAATCCGTTGTTACTGTCCAGAGCCCCACCCAGGCATGCGCACCGATTGACAGCAGTGCGAGCAGGGTAAAGATGCGGAACCAGGTCTGATCAAAAAGCGCGGACCAGGTTTCGTAATTGACGTCAGAGGTCAACATGAAACCGAACAGAAAAATTGTATACAGAGCAAGTACGTAGGCCGTCACGCGCTGGATCATCCAGTCGAATACGCCACTGCGTCCGAGGTTCGTTACGCTGCTTACCATACCCAGACTCCTGCCAGAAGGATGAGAATAACGGAAATCACGACTGTGGCTTTCGCCGCGAGCCGGCCACTTTCAAGCTCTTCGCCGATGCCCATATCCATCAGCAGGTGTTTGATACCCGCAACCAGGTGGTACAGCAAGGCAGACAGAATGCCCCAGGTAATCAGCTTCGCAAGGAAACTGTCCAGCAATCCACTAACGCGGCTGAAGCCCTCTTCCCCGGACAGGGAAAGCTGAAGTCCGTACAGCATGAAAGCAACACCCACAAAAATGATGATGCCACTGACGCGATGCAGTATGGACGTGATGGCTGGCAGCGGAAAATGGAACTTGCCGAGATCGAGATTTACTGGTCGTTTGCTATTCACAGCGCTCTCACACTCTCTTTTGGACCCGCGGGCCGGAAGAACCGGATGCGGATGGTTGGTATGTAAGGATTATCGTGTTGAACGAATTCGGTACACGATTGCCTAAGGAGGGAGAAAAACCGGCAAGCGTTCTTTTGATATCTGACGCTGCGGCCTGGTGTATCCCCGATTCCGGGATACGGATTATAAGGAGTACCCCTGGCAATTACAAACGCGCAACCTCGCGAAACCCCGTTAAATCAGGGCCTCGGACTCGCTATATAGATTATTGACAAATTCAATTCAGCCTCCGTTAAGGGCGTATTCCGGGTTTCCCTGATTTACAGCGAATGTCAAATAATGGGTTTTATTGCCTCCTCCATTGACAAAAAAAGCCAACGCCCTATATTTTGCCGCCAGTTTTGCGATAATACGCGCCTTCTAGCGCATCCAAATGCTGATAAATAGGAGAGCACCATGACCGACAGGAAAGCCACGCTTTCGGTGGGTGACAAGTCCATCGAGCTACCGGTTTATTCGGGCACCGTCGGCCCTGACGTCATTGACGTGAGAAGCCTGGTCCAGGAAGGCGTCTTTACTTACGACCCCGGATTTGTGTCCACTGCGGCCTGTGAATCACAGATCACTTACATTGACGGCGCCAACGGTGTTCTCCTGCACCGGGGTTACCCGATCGAGGAACTGGCTGAAAATTCGGACTACCTCGAAGTCTGCTACCTGCTGCTCAATGGCGAGCTGCCCACCCCGGAAGAAAACAGGAAATTCCACGAAACGATCAAAAGCCACACCATGCTGCATGACCAGATGCGCAACTTCTTCCAGGGCTTCCGCCGGGATGCGCATCCAATGGCCATCATGTGTGGCGTAGTCGGGGCGCTTTCCGCGTTCTATCACGACCAGATGGACGTTACCAATGCCCATCAGCGTGAAATTACTGCACACCGCCTGGTTGCCAAAATGCCGACCATTGCGGCCTGGTGTTACAAGTACAGTATTGGCCAGCCGTTCATGTACCCCCGCAACGACCTGTCCTACGCCGAGAATTTCCTGCAGATGATGTTTGGCGTTCCCTGCGAGGAGTACAAGCCGAACCCGATCCTGGCGAAAGCCATGGACAAGATTTTCATCCTGCACGCAGATCACGAGCAGAACGCGTCCACCTCCACGGTCCGCCTTGCCGGCTCCACCGGTGCCAACCCCTACGCATGTATCGCCTCTGGTATCGCTGCGCTCTGGGGCCCGGCGCACGGCGGCGCCAACGAAGCAGTTCTGGACATGCTGGCGGAAATCGGTGACGAAGCCAACATCGAGAAGTTCATTGCCAAGGCCAAGGACAAGGACGACCCGTTCCGCCTGATGGGCTTTGGCCACCGGGTTTACAAGAACTTCGACCCGCGTGCCAAAGTGATGGCGGAAACAGCCCACGAAGTGCTGACCGAGCTTGGCCTGGAGAACGACCCGCTGCTGAGAATCGCCCAGCGACTGGAAAAAATTGCCCTGGAAGACGAGTATTTCGTCCAGCGCAAGCTGTACCCCAATGTGGACTTCTATTCCGGCCTGATTCTCAAGGCTATCGGTATCCCGACGTCCATGTTCACCGTCATTTTTGCCCTTTCCCGCACCATTGGCTGGTTCTCCCACTGGAACGAAATGGTCAGCGGCGATTATCGCATTGGCCGTCCGCGCCAGCTGTACACCGGCGAAGAAGCCCGGAAATATCCGAAAAAATAGGCAAAACCGGGTTATCGAACCTGCTATCAAACAAAGGCCGCTGCATAGCGGCCTTTTTTGTGTCTGCTCATTCTGTAATGATTAAGGCTGATTTCCCAATAATAACCAAAGTCCGGAGACAGACTGTATGAGCGTAACCGCAGCATTTATCGGCCTGGGCATCATGGGTTATCCCATGGCCGGCCATCTCGCAAACGCAGGAATCGACGTAAGGGTCTGGAACCGTAGCGCCGAAAAATCCGCTACCTGGGCCGGGAAATACCCGGGCAAAGCCTGCGACTCTATCGCCAGCACCGTGATGGAAGCCGACTTCGTATTTACCTGCGTCGGCGCTGACCACGATCTTGTGGAAGTCTTCGAGGGGCCCGATGGCATCATCGCCAATGCCAAGCCAGGCGCCATTCTGGTGGATCACACCACTGCTTCTGCAGGCATTGCCGAACAGCTGGCGCAGCTTGCCAGGGCACGCAATCTTGAATTTATCGATGCACCTGTCTCCGGCGGCCAGCAAGGAGCTGAAAACGGCAAGCTCACAATCATGTGCGGCGGCGAAAATGATCCCTTTTCGCAAGCGAAGCCACTGATGGAGCATTATTCCAAGGCACTGAACCTGATGGGCCCGGTTGGCAGTGGCCAGAAGACCAAGATGGTAAACCAGATTGCCATCGCCGGCCTGGTACAGGGCCTGTCCGAGGCGCTTCACTTTGCAGAACAGGCGGAGCTCGATGTACGCAAAGTCGTGGATGTTATCTCTAAGGGTGCAGCCCAGTCATGGCAGATGGAAAACCGCTCCGGCACCATGATTGACGGCGAATTCGAGCATGGGTTTGCCGTTGACTGGATGCGTAAGGACCTGGCGATCTGCCTGGAGGAAGCGCGCAAGAATGGAGCCCGGCTGCCGGTTGCGGCGCTGGTGGATCAGTTTTATGGGGATGTTCAGCAGATGGGCGGGAGACGCTGGGATACTTCATCGCTGATTCAGCGGCTACGCAAGAAATCCTGACGTTCACTTTGCAACAAACGGCAGGATGGTGAGGAACCACCCTGCCGTTTTTCTTTCAAGCCATCACTTTTCTTTCGGCTGCCACTTTCCGTTCACATACCACGCCGACCAGCCCGTCGCCTTGCCTTCTTTCTCCGACATGACGTACTGCTCCTTGGTCTTGCGGCTGTATCGGATCACCGTCGGGTTACCCTCGGGATCACGCTCCGGCGCTTCCATCAGGAAATCGTACTTGGGATCAATTTCCTTGCGATGAGGCTTGATCTCCATCACCAGCGGCGGGCGCGTTTCCCGGTTCTTGGGAAACTTGCTGGCCGCCAGGAACAGCCCTGAGGCGCCATCACGCAGCACATAGGTGTCGTCCACCTTTTGGCACTGCAGTTCCGGCATGGGCACCGGGTCCATCTTGGGCGGCGCCGGCTCGCCGCTCTTGAGCAGCTTGCGGGTATTCTTGCACTCCGGATTGGTGCAGCCGAAATACTTACCGAAACGGCCGGTCTTGAGTTGCATTTCGGAACCGCACTTGTCGCACTCCAGAGTCGGCCCTTCATAACCTTTTATGCGGAACGTGCCCTTCTCCACTTCATAACCGGAGCAATCGGGATTATTACCGCACACATGCAGTTTGCGGGTTTCATCCACCAGGTAGCTGTCCATGGCGGTTCCGCACTTCGGACAGCGGCGCTTCTTGCGCAGCAGGCGGCTTTCGCCCTCACCTTCCACATCTTCATCAGCACTGACCACTTCGTCGCCTGAAACCAGGTTGATGGTGGTCTTGCAGCGCTCCTTCGGTGGCAGCGAATAACCGGAACAACCCAGGAACACACCGGTACTGGCTACCCGGATCTGCATCGGGCGGCTGCAGGTCGGGCACGGAATGTCTGTTTCTGTCGGGGTGTTGGCCCGCATACCGCCGTCTTCGCCGCCCTCGGCGGTTTCCAGCTGCTGGCGGAACCGGGCGTAGAAATCGTTCAGGACCTTTTTCCAGTCCACCTCACCACCGGCAATTTCATCCAGTTCGTCTTCCATCCTGGCGGTGAAGTCAAAATCCATCAGGTTCGGGAAGGATTCGGACAGCCGCTCAGTAACAATCTCGCCCATCTTTTCGGCATAGAAACGGCGATTCTGCAGACGAACGTAACCACGGTCCTGGATGGTGGAAATGATCGAAGCGTAAGTTGAGGGCCGGCCGATACCCTGCTTCTCCAGCTCCTTGACCAGACTGGCTTCGGTGTAACGCGGTGCCGGCTTGGTGAAGTGCTGGCTGGGATCAAGCTTTTTCAGGTCCAGGGTTTCATTCACCTGAATGTCGGGGAGCGCAATGTCTTCGTCTTTTTTGGCAGACTGGGGCGCCACCTTGAGGAAGCCCTCAAACTTGATAATACGGCCGCGGATACGCAACTCGTAATCGCCGTTAGCGACCAGAATAGACGTGCTCAGGAACTCGGCATCTGCCATCTGACAGGCAATGAACTGGCGCCAGATCAAGTCATACAGCTTCTCAGCGTCCTTCTCCAGGCCGCTGATGTCTGCCGGCCTGCGACCCACATCCGTCGGGCGAATGGCCTCGTGGGCCTCCTGAGCGCCCTCCTTGCTGCCGTACACCCTGGGGTTCTCGGGCAGGTACTTGTCACCGAACTGCTTTTTGACAAATTCACGACAGCTGGCCACTGCGTCCTGACTCAGGTTGGTGGAGTCGGTACGCATGTAAGTGATAAAACCCGCCTCGTAGAGGCGCTGGGCCAGCATCATGGTCTTCTTGACGCTGAACCCCATCCGGTTACTGGCGGCCTGTTGCAGGGTCGAGGTAATAAACGGAGCCGACGGCCGCGATTTTGTCGGCTTGTCTTCCCGCTTGGCAACCTTGAACGTTCCTGCCTTCAGGCGCTCAACATGCTCGGCACTCTCTTTCTCGTTAACCGGGCGATAGGCCTTGTCGTTATATCGGGTGACCTCGAAGCGAACCGGCTTTTCGGCTTGCTTCGACATCAGATCAGCGTGCAACTGCCAGAATTCTTCGGGCACAAACTTGCGGATTTCCCGCTCGCGCTCGACGATCAGCCTGACCGCCACCGACTGGACGCGCCCTGCCGACAGGCCACGGGCAATCTTCGCCCAAAGCAATGGTGACACCATGTAGCCCACAACCCGGTCCAGGAAACGACGGGCCTGCTGGGCGTTGACGCGGTCGGTGTCGAGATTGCCGGGGTCCTTGAAGGCCTCCTGAATGGCACGCTTGGTGATCTCGTTGAAGACCACGCGGCGGTACTTCTCAGGCTCGCCACCGATGGTTTGTTGAAGGTGCCAGGCAATGGCCTCCCCTTCCCGGTCCAGATCCGTTGCGAGGTAGATATGGTCGGCGGATTTCGCCAGGCGCTTCAGCTCACTGACGACCTTCTCCTTGCCGGGCAGAATCTCGTAACGGGCACTCCAGTCGTGGTCCGGGTCCACGCCCATGCGAGCGACCAGTTGCTCCCTGGACTTGCGTTTCTTGTGAGCCGCCTTCTCGTCCGGGCTCATCTTGCGGGTCAGCGCGGCCTGCCTGGCGCGCTCTTTCGGATCCGACGTTGAGCCGCTGCCACTGACCGGCAGGTCGCGAATATGCCCGACGCTCGACTTCACAATGAAGTCAGCGCCCAGGTATTTGTTGATGGTCTTCGCTTTCGCTGGCGACTCGACAATAACGAGACTTTTACCCATATCGGAGATCTGTGTCCTTGGCGATAATCGGTTAAAAAATCAGCAAACCGTAAACTCGCTGTAAAATCAGTCGGCTAGAAAACAACCCAGTAGCCGCCACATTGGTATAGGTGCATTGTTTTACAGGGTCAAGAAAAGCAAGACAACCCATTCTTCTGTTTATAGCCGGCTTTTTTGCTCGGTCAAAGACAGGAAAGCCCGGCATTTGCCGGGCCTCCTGAGCATGCTACCAATTCGGCTTACCGAATCAGAGACGCTCCCATACTGTGGCAATGCCCTGACCAAGGCCGATACACATGGTGGAAACACCAAGCTTACCGCCTTTGGCCTGCATGACGTTCAGCAGGGTTGTGGAGATCCGTGCACCGGAACAGCCCAGTGGATGGCCCAGGGCAATCGCACCGCCGTTCAGGTTCACTTTCTCTTCCATCACGCCCAGCAGTTTCAGGTCTTTCAGCACTGGAAGTGACTGACCAGCAAACGCTTCGTTCAGTTCCCAGAAGTCGATATCCTCGACTTTCAGGCCTGCACGCTTCAGGGCTTTCTTGGTCGCCGGAACCGGGCCGTAACCCATGATTGCGGGATCACAACCGGCAACCGCCATGCTGCGGATCTTCGCCATTGGCTTCAGACCCAGGGCTTCGGCACGCTCGGCGGACATCAGTACCATGGCAGCGGCACCGTCAGTCAGCTGTGAAGACGTACCGGCGGTGACGGTGCCGTTCTTCGGATCGAAGGCCGGCTTGAGCTGACCCAGGGACTCGACCGTGGTCTCGGGACGGATGGTTTCGTCCGCTTCAATCAGCACCTTGAAGCCATTCTCGTCGTGACCTTCAATAGGCACGATTTCGTTCTTGAAGCGGCCTTCAACGGTCGCTTCCTGGGCCAGGCGGTGTGAACGTGCGCCGAACTCGTCCTGCTGCTCACGGGTAATGCCGTGCATTTTCGCCAGCATTTCCGCAGTCAGGCCCATCATGTTGGAGGCCTTGGCGGAGTACTTGGACGCAGCCGGGTTGTGGTCAAAGCCTTCAGTCATGGGCACGTGACCCATGTGCTCAACACCACCAATCACAAACACATCGCCATTGCCGGTCTGGATGGCCTGGGCCGCAGTGTGGATTGCGCTCATGGCCGAACCACACAGACGGTTGACGGTCTGTGCCGCAGATTCGTGCGGGATACGGGTCAGCAGTGAAATCTGACGCGCCACGTTGAAGCCCTGTTCCTTGGTCTGGTTTACACAGCCCCAGATCACGTCTTCAACTTCTTTCGGGTCGAGCTTCGGGTTGCGCTCAAACAGTGCTTCAATCAGCGCAGCCGACAGGTTTTCCGCACGTACATTGCGGAAGCAGCCATTCTTGGCACGACCCATCGGACTCCGCACGCAATCGACGACGACAACGTCTCTCGGATTAAGGCTCATAGATCTTTCTCCGTTCGGAAATCTCGTTCAGGGTTAGCCAAAGAACTTTTCACCAGTCTTGGCCATTTCACGCAGCTTCTCGGTCGGGTGATACAAAGCACCAAGATCTGCAAACTTGTCTGCCAGCTCGACGAACTTGTCCACACCCATGTCGTCGATATAACGCAGGGCACCACCACGGAACGGCGGGAAGCCGATACCGTAGACCAGGCCCATATCGGCGTCTGCCGGGTCTTCAACAATGCCGTCTTCCAGGCAGCGAACGGTCTCCAGGCACAGGGGCAGCATCATGCGGGCGATGATGTCCTCGTCGCTGAAGTCGTTCTTACCCTGAACAACCGGTTCAAGCAACTTGTAGGTCTCTTCGTCGACAACCTTCTTCTGCTTGCCCTTGCGGTCCAGTTCGTACTTGTAAAAGCCCTTGTCGTTCTTCTGTCCGTAACGGTTGTTATCGAACATCACGTCAATGGCGGTGGTGCCTTCGTGCTTCATCCGGTCCGGGAAGCCTTCGGCCATCACTTCGCCGGCGTGCTTGCCGGTGTCCATGCCAACAACGTCCAGCAGGTAAGCCGGACCCATCGGCCAGCCGAATTTTTCCATGACCTTGTCAACGTGCTGGAAGTCAGCGCCGTCACGTACCAGGTTCACGAAACCGCCGAAGTACGGGAACAGTACACGGTTTACCAGGAAGCCCGGGCAGTCGTTGACCACGATCGGGGTCTTGCCCATGGCCTTGGCGTAGGCAACAGTGGTGGCAATCGCACGGTCGGACGTCTTCTCACCACGGATAACTTCTACCAGCGGCATCATGTGCACCGGGTTGAAGAAGTGCATGCCGCAGAAGTTTTCCGGACGCTTCAGGTTAGCCGCCAGCTTGTTGATGGAAATGGTTGAGGTGTTGGAAGTCAGGATGGCGTCTTCACGAACCGAATCCTCGGTTTCGCGCAATACCGCGTCCTTGACTTTCGCGTTCTCAACAACCGCTTCCACCACCAGGTCGACATTCTTGAAGTCGCCATAGTTCAGGGTCGGTGTGATGTTGTTCAGAACATCTGCCATCTGGTCGGGCTTCATCTTGCCCTTGTCGATGCGCTTGGTCAGCAGCTTCTTGGCTTCTTTGAGGCCAAGAGCGATGCCGTCCTGGTTGATGTCCTTCATCAGGATTGGCGTGCCCTTCAGGGCGGACTGGAATGCAACACCGCCACCCATGATACCGGCGCCCAGTACGGCGGCCAGTTTCACGTCGTTGGCTTCTTTTTCCCAGGCCTTGGCCTTCTTCTTCAGTTCCTGATCGTTCAGGAACAGGCCAACCAGGCAGGCGGCGACATTGGTCTTGGCCATCTTGGCAAAGCCCTTGGCCTCCACCTCGATCGCCTTGTCACGGGTCAGGCCGGCGTGCTTCTGCATCACCTTGATGGCCTCGACCGGTGCCGGGTAGTTCTTGCCAGCCTGGCCGGCAACAAACGCCTTGGAGATCTCGAACGCCATCATGCTCTCCATGGCGTTCAGTTTGATCTTGCCCTTCTTCTCTTCGCGACGGGCCTGATAATCCAGCTTGCCGTCGTTGCACTGGTTGATGATGCCGATGGCGGCTTCAACCAGCTTTTCACCTTCCAGCACGGCATCCACGGCACCGATTTTCAGCGCTTTGTCAGCACGGTTCTCGGTACCACCGCAGATCCATTCAACCGCGTAATCAACACCCACCAGACGGGACAGCCGAACGGTACCGCCGAAGCCCGGGAATATACCCAGCTTCACTTCCGGAAGACCAACCTTGGCCTTCTTGTCCATAACCCGGTAATCGGTGGCCAGACACATTTCAAAGCCGCCGCCCAGAGCCATACCGTTGATAGCGGTAACCGTGGGGAAAGGCAGGTCTTCAATGGCACTGAATGCTTCGTTGGCCTTCAGGTTGTTGGCAACCAGGTCTTCTTCCGACCCTGCAAACAGGTCAGTGAACTCGGTAATGTCGGCGCCAACAATAAAGCTGTCCTTGGAGCTGGTAACGACCAGACCCTTAAGGCCCTTTTTCGCTTCCAGCTTGTCAGTCGCGGCGCGGAGCTCTTCAATCGTCAGACGGTTGAACTTGTTCACTGACTCGCCCTGCAAGTCAAAGTTCAACTGAGCGATCCCGCCTTCGATCTCTTTAACCGTGATGGCTTTACCTTCGTAAATCATCAACTGATCTCCAGTCTGTGTTTGGAACTGCTGTAACAGCCACACAAGCGCTCGCAAAGCGGACGCTGATGCAGCGAGATTTCGGTCACTATTTCCTGTTACTACCCCGATCAACCGATCCAATAATTCATACAGTCGTTTGAATCGTGGGGTGACACGATGAAAAAAAACGAATCGTTTGTCAATTTGTTTCTGGAAGAATCAACCCGGCCAGCCCCCGAACGAACAACCGAACGGCATTTGGAGGCGAATGGAATTGTTGTTTATCAAGCAGGTAGTCAGCGTTATTGAAGCGGAACAGGAGCTATATCACGTATATTTCAAACTTGTTTACATTTGCCCCCGTTAAGCCCCTCAAAACAGCTTGATTGGCCGGCCCAGTTACTTTACCTTCGGATTACGACTTTAGTCCACAATAATAAAGTAGCCTTACGGAGACTCATCCGATGAAAGACGCTCGCCTGCGGGTACGCTCACTTGTAACAGCTCTTATCCTGTTGTTGATTGCTTCCTTTACTGTTCGCGCCCAGGAGCAAGGAAACGGCTTTCTTTCCGATCTTCACAACTTCCGCGTCAGCAATTACGTGGCACTGGATGCCTATTACCGGTTCAGTGCCACGGGCGATACCGAAACACTGAACGAGATTGTGGCCGCCATCAACGAGGCCAACGAATCCATGAATTCCGTTGCCGACAGCACCGCCGGCGTACTCTCCGGGGAGCAGGTTGAAAGCCTGAACGTGGAATTCGACAAGTTCAAGGACCTGATGCGCAGCAATATTAACGACGTGCGCAATACCGGTTACCCGGACCTGCGTCTGGTATCTGATATGGCGAACCAGGCTTTGCTGATGAACCAGGTAGCTTCCGAAATGTACGCGGTTGCGCAGGAAAGCTCAGAGACCGAAATCAACAGCCGTATCGAGGCCGCCCGTTCTGCCGCGGTCACCATGGCCCAGATGATGGCGAAGTATTCAGCGCGCACACACTCGTCAGCGGGCCAGACGTTCCAGGGCTCCTCCAACGATATCCCTCTGGACGAGCAGGCACGCCTGTTCGATACACTGCTTTCGCAGGTTACGGAAGGCGACTCTCAGGGGCAGCTGAAAACCACTCTGAATGACCTGACATCGAAGTGGGAATTTATCCGTGGCTCCTACATCAACTACAACGACAATAACGTCGCGTTTGTGATAGACCGTTATTCCAAAGGAATTCTCAGGAGCCTGGAAACAACCATTGGCCTGTTACAGGAAACGGCCGCCTGATCAGCCTTTAGCCAGGGCAATACAGCGCCCTGGCCCTTCCTTTACCATCAAACCTATCGACTATTTTTGATACCTGTCAGTATTGGTTTACACTTTTCAGGTACAGTAATTCTGGACAAGCCCCGATTCAGACTTCATCCGCGAAGGAGCGATGCGATGTCAATCTATCAAAAAATTCTGGTGGCCATTGATCTGACCGAAGAGGCCCCGCAGGTTCTCGATAAGGCCGTGGAGGTCAGCAAGGCCCTTGGTGCACAACTCATGCTGGTGCACGTGGTAGAGCCAGTGGGCTACGCTTATGGCGGTGACATCCCCATGGATCTCACCGAACTCCAGGATCAGCTGGACAAGGCGGCGAAAGATCAGCTTGCCAAATATGGTGAGCAATACGGGGTGTCGAAAGAGAACCAGGTGGTGACCGTTGGCCGTCCGGAGTCCGAAATCCACCGGCTGTCAAAAGAACAGAATGCCGACCTGGTCATCGTGGGAAGTCACGGACGCAAAGGTTTTCAGTTGCTTCTGGGCTCGACGGCCAATGGCGTGCTGCACGGTACCGTGTGCGACGTACTGGCCGTCCGGATTCAATAGAGCCATCCGGCACTGCGGGATGGCGCCTCAGGCAGCGCCATCTCCCCGCATTTTTGCTTCCAGCTTGCGAAGCTGGCTTTCCAGGGAAAAGCTCACACTGGACGCCATTGAGAAGAAGTTCAGCAGCGCCTTGAGATTGCTGTCGCCCTTGCAGACAGAATGGATGCGCTGCCACAGAGCCTGATTGACCAGTTGCAGCCGCTGATTTCTCTCTACCAGCCCTTTCAGATCCCAGTCCGGCTCCTGATGATTACGTTTCGCCAGGTACTGCTGCAGCAGGTAATGGGAAACGCTTCGCATAATGAACTCGTCATTACTGGCAAACGGCAGATGGTGTACGGCCATGGATTTCAGCTCGGACAACACCGGGCAGCCGCTGGTGGCCATCTTGAGCCCCAGCAGGGAACGCAACGCCTCCTCAAGGGTTGTTGACTTGGAATAGGTTCTGCGGTCGTCGGTAACGATGACATCCACTTTCTGATAGGCATCTTCAGCCTGAAACTGGTTCACCACCGGCAATATCTCCACAGCGGCAGGGCATTGCGGAGATTCCGACGCTTTCAGGGGACAGTTCGAGCACTGGCAATGTTCCAGTTTTGTCCACGCAGGCAAGTTGCCTTTTGCTTCTGCCGGTTGGTCCGTTACCTTGAAATCCACGGACCGATTATCTTCAAACCTGAATTGATACGTTACGTTCATTGATTCGCCTGTTCCTCCAGCTCCATCCACCGCTCGATTACTTTTTCCAGGCGAGCTTCCCTGTCACCTAAATCTGCAAGTGTCGCGGATACGTCATCCGCCGGGCCGGAGTAGAACTCCGGGTCCGAAATCTTCTGCCGCAGATCTTCCAGCTCACGCTCCAGTTTTTCAATCTGGCCCGGCAACTGCTCCAACTCCAGCTTGAGCTTGTAGCTGAGCTTTGCGGGTTTTGCTTTTGTCGTTTCGGCTCCCGACGATACGGGCTCCGGAGGTGCGGTTGGCCTGTCGTTCATCGGCGGCCTGGAGGCCTTCCGATTCCCGCCTTCCGAGGGAAATCGCCCCCCCTGTCTTCGCCAGTCAGTATAACCACCAACGAACTCCGCTACCTTACCAGAGCCGTCCAGAAATACGGTGTCGGTTGCCACATTGTCGAGAAACTCCCGGTCGTGACTGATCACCACCACAGTACCGGCAAACTCGACCAGCCTGGATTCCAGCAGCTCCAGGGTTTCTACGTCCAGGTCGTTGGTTGGCTCATCCAGCACCAGAATGTTGGCTGGCTTGCTGAACAGTTTGGCCAGCAGCAACCTGGCCCGTTCACCACCAGAGAATACACGCACGGGGGAGCGTGCGCGTTCCGGGCTGAACAGAAATTCCTGCAAATAACCCAGAACATGTTTGCTCTGGCCGTTGATTTCAATGAACTCACGACCCTCAGACAGGTTATCCAGGGCGTTACGCTCCAGGTCCAGTTCTCCGCGTAGCTGGTCGAAATAGGCTACCTGAAGATTGGTGCCCAACCGGATACGGCCTTCAGTGGGTTTGAGATCTCCCAACAGCAGTCGGACCAATGTGGTTTTGCCGGTTCCGTTCTCGCCAACCAGGCCGATCTTGTCGCCCCTGAGGACGGTCATATTCATATCCCGGATAACCGGAGTGCCGTCCGGGTAGGAAAACCCTGCCTCAGTGGCTTCTACCACCAGCTTGCCGGAACGGGCTGCATCCTCCACCGAGAAACTGGCAGTACCACCGCGTTCGCGCCGCTGCATACGCTCCTCGCGCATGGCCTTGAGCGCCCTCACCCGGCCCATATTGCGGGTCCGGCGGGCCTTGATGCCCTGGCGTATCCAGGCTTCCTCCTGCTTCAGGCGCTTGTCGAACAACGCATTCTGACGCTCTTCCTCTTCCAGCGCTTTTTCCTTGAGATCCAGGTAGCGGTCATAGGTAGCGGCAAAACTCACCAGGTGACCCCGGTCCAGTTCCACAATTCTCGTTGCCATCCTGCGGATAAAGGCCCGGTCGTGGCTGACAAACAGTATCGCGCCCCGGAACTGGGCCAGAGCCTCTTCCAGCCAGGCAATGGCAGGCACATCCAGGTGGTTGGTAGGCTCATCCAGCAGCAACACATCGGGCTCTGTAACCAGTGCACGGGCCAGCAGCACACGCCGCTGCCAACCACCGGAAAGCGTATTCAACGTCTGGTCCGGGTCAATACCGTACTGGGCAAGAATGGCCCCTACCTTCTGGTCAAGGCGCCAGCCGTCGAGGGCCTCCAGGCGCTCCTGAACCTTCATCATACGGTCCAGGCTTGCCTCATCCGCGTTCTGCGTTAATTTGTGGAATTCGGCCAGCAAATCGCCGGTTTCGGGAAACGCGCCGGATACGGCTTCATAAGCAGTCCGCGTATCGTTGACCGGCAGATTCTGGGGCAGCACCGACAGCTTGGCGCCGTCTTCCAGTCTCACAATACCCCCGTCCGGCACCACCTCGCCGGTGACGATTTTCAGCAAGGTGGATTTCCCCTCCCCGTTTCGTCCGAGGAGACACACGCGTTCTCCGGGCTCCATGGTCATGGAGGCCTGGTCAAGCAATGGCTGCATGCCAAAAGCAAGGGATATAGCATCCAGCGTTAACAGTGGCACGTTATTGATTCTCCGTGGTTACAGTTGTTGCGAAAGTGACAGGGCTTCCCACCCGGATCTCCCCCGCGGATTCATGAACGGCATTCATTCCGAAAATCACACCATCAGCGGTTCGCCGGTAGGTTCCAAGCTCCCTGAGAGGCTGCAGGTCCGGTGCTTTCACGCCACGGTCAGGATCGACAGTGGTCATGACACAGCGTGAACAGGGTTTGACCAGGCTGAACACAATATTGTTGACAGACAGGGCCTTCCATTCGTCTTCCTCCCAGGGAGCGGCCCCCTCAACCACAATATTGGGCCTGAAGCGACGCATTTCCACGGCCGTCTGCAGGCGGGAATTCAGCTCTTCCAGGGAGGCAAGGTTGGTAATCAGCAATGGAAAGCCGTCAGCAAAACTGACACGACGATACTCGGTAACCCGGCTGGCATCAACGCGGCGAAAGGTTTCATCGGGCATGAACACAAACCGGAAGGTTTCGCCACAATAGCGGGACAGTGCGTCGGAAGCCTCATTGCCACCGTATACCGCTTTGGTCCAGTCCCGCCAGACTCTGACGTGACATTCCTCGCTTCCGGCAACCAGTGAAAACTCCCCCTCACCCGGAATATCGACCATCACCCTGCCCTCTTCCAGCCGAGTCCCGATCCTGGCAAGTTCAGGATTACTACGCTGGGTGACGAATTGCCGGTCAGCATCAACAATCATCCAGCGCCGGTCACAGACAGGACCAAAATCATCCATACGAAACGAAGAAACCTGAATACCGGCAAGGGATTTAACCGGATAGACATACAATGAATGGACTTGCATGGGGGGCTCCCGGAAACTGGTTAAATGCAATAATATGGTCAACGAGTATACCCGAGAACCGTGCGCTAACGCTGCAGGGGGGGAAGGCAACATGACCAGGGAACTCCATCTACACACAGCGAAACAGATATTCCTCGAGACACTGGCGAGAAGGGGCATCAAGGATAAGCGGGTGCTGGAAGCCATGGAAACTGTCCCGCGGGAGGCATTTGTCGGCCTCCATCAGGCCGATTTTGCCTATGACGACAATCCCTTGCCGATTGAAGAGGGCCAGACCATTTCCCAGCCCTATATCGTTGCCCTGATGACAGAGGCGATGAAGCTCGAGCCGGAGGATACGGTGCTGGAGATCGGGAGCGGGTCCGGCTACGCAGCGGCTGTTCTGTCCAGAATTGTGAAACAGGTTTATACGGTTGAGCGGCACCAGGTGCTCGCCAAACTGGCCCGGGAACGTCTGGCCACGCTGGGTTATGACAACGTGACGGTCCTTTGCGGCGATGGAACCCTCGGCTGGCCCGAGCATGCTCCGTTTAATGCCATTGTTGTAACTGCCGGAGCGCCAAATGTTCCACAATCCCTTGTCAGGCAGCTGACCATCGGCGGGCGCCTTGTCATTCCGGCCGGCTCCAGTCTCCACCAGCAGAAACTCCTGCGCATTACCCGTGTCAGCGATGATGAAACAGAGACTGAAGACCTTGGTGGTGTCCGATTTGTTCCCTTGATCGGCAAAGAGGGGTGGCGAGACAGGGAAGGCACGGTGACTGCGCCTCCCCGCACCGAAGCTGGCCGAGTGACCCCACTTCCTGAGCAGATCAGAAAAGAAGCGATCCACATTCCCTCGATAGCGACCGTTGATCTTGAGGGCCTGATGGCAAGAATCGGGCATTCGCGGCTGGTCTTATTGGGAGAAGCCACCCATGGCACCGCCGAGTTCTACGACATGCGGGCACGTATTACCCGGGAACTGATAGAGAAAAAAGGATTCCAGTTTGTTGCCGTGGAGGCGGACTGGCCTGATGCCGCACAGGTGGATCATTTTGTTCGTGAAACCCGCACCGAGCCAACACAAGAGCCCACTTTCAAGCGCTTCCCCACCTGGATGTGGGCAAACCGGCAGGTGCTGGAGTTTGTGCAATGGCTACGCGGCCACAACCGCCAGGCGGGCAGCGAGGATAAGGCAGCAGGGTTCTATGGCCTGGACCTTTACAGTCTTTACTCATCAATCAATGCCATTATCGGATACCTGGAACAGGTGGACGAGGACACAGCCGACATCGCCCGCCGGCGTTATGGTTGCCTGACACCCTGGGAAAGGGACCCGATAACCTATGGCCGAATGGCGCTCACCACGAAACACGAAAGCTGTGAACAGGACGTCGTGTCCATGCTGCACATGCTGATGCAGAAGCGGCTGGAGTATTCGATTCACGATGGCCGCAAATTCCTCGACGCAATCGCCAATGCGCGGCTGGTGAAGGATGCAGAACGGTATTACCGCTCGATGTACGAGGGCTCGGTGAAATCCTGGAATCTGCGCGATCAGCACATGTTCGAAACGCTGGAGCATCTGCTTGACTTCCATGGCCCTGGCAGCAAAGCCGTTGTCTGGGCACACAATTCTCACCTGGGCAATGCAGAAGCTACGGAAATGGGCAATCGCGGCGAGATCAACGTTGGCTCTCTGTGTCGCCGGCATTTCGGGGACAGCGCCTATCTGATCGGATTCGGCACGCATCAGGGCACGGTGGCAGCAGCGTCTGACTGGGGGGCACCCATGGAAATCAAGAACATCGTACCGTCAGTGCCTGACAGTATCGAGCGCTTGTGTCACGACACGGGACTGAATGCCTTTTTCCTGCCGTTGCGCCATGGCAGTAAAGATCTGGTCAAGCAATTGCGCCCGCCCAGACTTGAACGTGCCATCGGTGTGATCTATCGCCCGGAAACAGAGATGGCGAGCCACTATTTCAACGCATCCTTATCACGGCAGTTTGACGAATATATCTGGTTTGATGAAACCCGGGCGGTTGACGCCCTGGTATCGGAAGCAGAACCAGGAATGCCGGAAACCTTCCCGTTCGGGCTCTGATTGATGCTCCAGAATGGTACTACAGAGGGGGCTGGATGGGGTGGCAGAGGGGCTGGAAATCTCTGCTGATCGTTAATTGGAGCGGGAAACGAGATTCGAACTCGCGACCCCAACCTTGGCAAGGTTGTGCTCTACCAACTGAGCTATTCCCGCTTGATCAACGGACGCGTATTCTACGGATTCATCCTTTCCCGTCAACTGTTTTTGTCGACCGATTTCTCAGTTTTCTGTTGGGCAAGCCAGAACCAGCTCGATAACCTTCCCGACCGTTTCAGACAGCGCAGCATAGTCCACCGCTCTGCCGTTGAGCAGGCTATCGTAGCCCATACCCAGTGTGACGTTCACCAGCAGCGCCGCATCTCTGCCCGGTGATGGCGAGTCCAGCCGTTCCAGAATCTGCCTCAGTCCTGCCGTCCATGCCTCCCGGTAGTTTCGCGCAAGACCCGCAAGGCGATCGTCTCTCAGGGCTTCCATGAGGAAAACCTGCTCCGCAAGCACCTGCTCCCGCCGCCTGGTGAACTGTTCATAGAGATAGGCTGTGGAGATAGCGGAAAGACGCGAGGCCAGCTCCCGGCGCTGGAACCCGCCACGCCGCAGGGTTTGCGGTGGAATCGTATCCAGGACCAGGTGAATGGTGTCGTAAAAGCTGTCCAGATTGTCCCTCGCCTTCTCGGCGAAAAGCATGAAGGAGTCGCTGATCAGCTCCTGGATATCACGGAAATAGTAGGTGGTAGCTGCCAGCGGCACGTCGGCTTCACGCGCTACGGCCCGGTGCTTGATGCCGCGAAGGCCGTCCCTTGCAGCAATTCGCAGGGTTGCCTCCAGAATTTCAAGGCGTCGCATCTCGCTTTTTACTCGGGATGCCTTGCGCCCGCTGTAACGAATGGACCGACGAAGCGAACGGTTCTCGGGCAACTCGCTACGGGCACTAACCTCCGGCACTTGTGCCTGTACCATGACATGTTTTCCTTGTTTCGACGGCCCGTGAGTGCTGCACTCGGGGCAAAACAACCCGGGCTGGCATTATTGTAGGTTTTTGTAAATTCTGCCGTATCCCCGGCCTTGAAACATTGATGAAATTGGCACTTCGGCCTTCCGCACCTCAATCCAACGCTATTGGCCGAAACGTTTTCCCGACTCCAGATAGACTTCCTCTTCCGGGGTGGAGCTACGCTTCAATGCCTTGTTCCGGTGAGGAAACCGGCCGAACCTGCTGATAATCTCGCGGTGATCCCTGGCAGACTGCAGAAAACTTTCCATGAAGTCGCCAGCAATGCCACCAGTGGCAGAGGCCAGTTGCTCGTAGCAATCCACAGAAAGCTTCTGGTCTTCCACTTTTTCCGAATGCTGCAGCGGCATATAGAGAAATGCCCGCTGCACCGCCGGCAACGCCATGTCATGCCCACTACGCATCGCGCTCTTGCACAGCTTGATGGCCAGCTTGTCATTATCGAACGCCAGGGCCCCGCCCCGGTGGATCTGGCGGGTGAACTGGTCCAGCAGGATAATCTCGGCCAACGCTCCACCCGGCACGCTTCTCCAGTGCCGTAACCCGTCTTCGGAAGCAAACAGCACCATGGAGATGAATCGCCGGCGGATTTCCTGATCAAAGGCGCGGGAAGGGCGAAACCAGCGAGTGCGGTGTTCGCTGTCCGGCAGCCCGTGTTCATCAAGTTCACCAAACCAGAAATCCAGAATCTCTTTCCAATCGAACATATGGTTTACCCTGTTGCATTGTTACAGGCCGGCTTTGGTGCCGGCGCTGCTACACTCTACGATAACTACCAGGCTTTTGGTCATATCAGGAGACACCATGAATAACGACCCCAGAATCATCCTTCTTGCGCACGGAAGCAGTGACCAGCGCTGGTGCCAGACCTTTGAAAAGCTCGCCACACCCACGCTCGAATCGGTAGCCGGCTCCCGCATTGCTTACATGGAACTGGCAGAGCCCTCGCTGGAAACCATTATCTCCGAAGGCAAAAAAGACGGCATTGGTGCATTTACCATCATTCCGCTGTTCCTGGCCGCTGGCCGCCACCTGAGAAAAGACGTACCGGGAATGATAGAGGAGCTCCAGGCGACTCATGATGTCACCATTACCCTGGCTCCACCGATCGGGGAAAACCCGCAGTTGGGCCACGCAATACGGGATGTTGTGAACCAGGAACTGGAAAGACAGAAACAGTCTGCGTAACAATTCGAGAAAGGAGCGGATGGTCATGGAAAAACGGATTCTGATCACCGGCGGCACCGGCTTTATTGGCCAGGTATTGTGCCAGAAGCTTATTGCTGACGGGCACAGCCTCACCGTTCTGAGCCGGCAGCCAGCCCACAATGTCCAGGCGGTGTGCGGCCGCGTGGAGCCGTTAAACGATCTGAACCAGCTCCGCGGCGCTGAAGGTTTCGATGCAGTGATCAACCTTGCCGGGGAGGGCATTGCGGACAAACGATGGTCCGAAGCACGCAAGCAGGAACTCATGGACAGCCGTATTGCCCTTACCAACCAGCTTGTGGATGTCATAAGGAGCTGGAAAACGCTTCCCGCCGTTCTGGTATCCGGCTCGGCTGTCGGGTTTTACGGTGATCAGGGCAGTCACCGGGTCACTGAAGACACCCCGCCCCACGATGAATTCACCCATCGTATGTGCAGTGACTGGGAACAGGCCGCTCTCAGGCTCGACCCCACGGGAGTGCGGGTGTGCCTGTCCCGCACAGGCATAGTCGCGGGGCCCGGAGGTGGTTTTCTGCAACGAATGTTGCTGCCATTCAAGCTGGGGCTCGGAGGTCGACTGGGCAACGGTGAGCAATACATGCCCTGGATACATCGTGACGATGTGGTCGCGGCCCTGATATGGATGATGGAGACCGACACTGCCAGTGGCGCCTACAATGTGGTCAGCCCTAACCCTGTAACCAACCGGCAGTTCACCCGGTGCCTCGCCGGCGTTCTTGGCCGGCCCGCCATCTTTCCGGCCCCGGCACCCGTACTGAAAATCGTACTGGGTGAAATGTCCCGGTTGCTACTGACAGGGCAAATGGCGATTCCCGAACGCCTCGAAGCCGAGGGATTCCGGTTCCGGTTTCCTGATCTCACCCCCGCCCTTGCCGATGCGACGAGATACTGAAGGTTTTTTCAGAAAACTGTTTGACAGCCCGCAACTCCTTACTTAATATACGCGCCACCTCGACGAGGCAAGGTTTTGAAGCGATGCGTCCCCTTCGTCTAGTGGCCTAGGACTCCGCCCTTTCACGGCGGCAACAGGGGTTCGAACCCCCTAGGGGACGCCAATTTCTTCTCTTGCCCGTTACTGCTTGTGAGCTTTCTGCGTTGGTGCTTCAGAGTGCCTGCCATGGTCTCCGAGCTGATGCTTTGAATCCTTGAATACAAAAATCCCCACACCGACAAAAAATCCAACCATCAGTAAAACGGTTACAATGCCTGCAATAACAACTGCATCGGTATACATAGCCACATCCTCCGGACGATCCTGATTAACTGCGCCCAGATTACGCTCGCCTCCCCGACAGCATATTGATCTGAGTCAATGGCACCATCGTCGGCAAGGTTGCCAAAACCCTGAACCGCGACACATTTCTCCCGATTTTTCCTGTATTTGCAAGGCATTTGCGAGAAACTACTGCTATAGTCCTGTGAACATAGCCTGACCATTCGTAACCAAACCTCCCGAGGGCGGCCGAAGTATAGGACATGCAGAAACTTTTGACTCGCCTGCAACGATTTAGAACCGGGTCCCCGCTGTCCTTCCGGCTGCTTGCGTACATCCTGCTCTTCAGTTCCCTGTTCACGCTGATTTCTTCAGCGGCCCAGATCTATTCCGACTATCGCAAGGACCTGTCCCAGATTGACCGGCGGATGAAGGTGATTGAAACCGGTTATACCTCCAGCCTTGCCCGAAGCCTCTGGGCGCTGGACCAGAAACTGCTGCAAACCCAGCTTGAAGGCATACTCAGCCTTCCGGACATCGTTCATCTGCGGCTGAAGATCGAACCGGACTCGGAACTGGTCATGGGTGATATCCCCCGTGAGGCAACAACCACCACGCATACCTTCGACCTGACCCATCAGGGCGATGACATGTTCACCCTCGGGCAACTCACCGTTACTGCCGATCTCAGACGGGTGTATTCCGACATGCGGCGAAAGGTTGTCGTCGTACTGACGACCCAGTTTTTCAAAACCTTCTTTGTGTCGATACTCATCATCTGGATATTCCAGTACTTTGTAACCCGGCACCTCAGCACCATGGCCAACTACGCCCGCAATTTCTCTCTCAATAATCTCTCCCGGCCCCTGCAACTGGACCGACCGGATACGTCGTTGAACCGTCACGACGAGCTCGCCCAGGTCACCGACGCCATTAACCAGATGCGGGAACGTCTCAACGACGACCTTGAGCGCCAGGAGCGGGATGCCGAGGAAATCCGCAAATTCTCCAAGGCCATTGAGCAAAGCCCATCGTCAGTGCTCATTTGCGACCGCCAGTGGCGCATTGAGTTTGCGAACCAGAAGTTCACTCAGCTTACCGGTTATGATGCCGAAGCCATCATCGGCAAACACCCCGGCGTGCTTTCCGAGGAGGCCCACGCCCATCGCGAGAACCGGCAGCTGTGGCAATCGATCCGCCTCCAGGTTCAGCGTGTCGGCGTCTGGCAGGGTGAGATAAACAGCGTTCGCAGGAACGGTGAACGCTTCTGGGAACAACTGATCGTCACTCCCATCAAGAATTCCAAATCAGAGGCAACCGGGTACCTTATCCTCGGCGAGGACATCAGCATCCGCAAACGCTACGAACAACAGCTCCTGCGGCAGGCAAACTACGACATCCTCACCGGGCTTCCGAACCGCATGCTGGCGCTTGACCGCCTCAAGCTGGCGCTGGCACAGGCACGACGGGAAAGCTCACTCGTCGGCGTCATGTTTCTTGATCTGGACAACTTCAAACATATCAACGACACCCTCGGACACGACGCCGGCGATAACCTGTTGATTGAAGCAGCCCGCCGTATCTCAAGCTGCCTGCGCGGCACCAGCACCGTTGCCAGACTCGGCGGCGACGAATTCCTGGTGATACTGCCAGGCCTGACCGGGCCTGAAGCCACCTCTCAGGTAGCAGAGCGTATCCTCAAGACGTTCGCCCCTCCCTACCTGCTCAACGGACAGGAAGTCTTTGTTACCACCAGTATTGGCATCGCCATCTTCCCCAATGACTCAGACAACAGCGGCACCCTGCTTCAGCATGCCGATGCCGCCATGTACCAGGCCAAGCACAAGGGCAAGAGCGCCTACGCACACTTTGCCCCGGAGATGACCGAAGTGTCTCACGAGCGGTTGCAGATGGAATCGCTGATGCGTCGTGCGCTGGAACAGAACGAATTCGAACTCTACTACCAGCCAATCGTTCGTACCGATTCCGGCGAACTCTGCTCGGCGGAGGCACTTCTGCGCTGGAACAGCCCTGGCCTGGGAATGGTCATGCCGGACCGTTTTATCCCCCTGGCGGAAGAAACCGGTCTGATTACACCCATCGGCGAATGGGTACTGCAGGAAGCCTGCCTGGCAGCCATGCGCTGGAAAGAGTCCACCGGCACCAGCATCGGCATATCGGTGAACGTTTCTCCCCGCCAGTTCAGGGATCCAGGTTTTATCTATGCCGTGATGAATGCTCTGGACAGCAGCGGGCTGGAGCCCCAGCAACTGGAACTGGAGATTACAGAACGCCTGATTCTGGACAACACCATCGAAACAGCCGATATACTGCGACAGCTCGACCAGTCCGGCATCCGTCTCTCAGTGGATGATTTTGGTACCGGCTATTCTGCGCTCAGCTACCTGAAGAGCTATCCCTTTGATACCCTGAAAATAGACAAATCCTTTGTTCAGGATGTCATGAAAGAGCAGGACGATGCGGCCCTCGTCAAAGCCATCATCAATATGGCCCACAGCCTTGGCCTGAGGGTGATTGCCGAAGGCGTCGAGGAGGAGGCACAGACCCACTTCCTCCAGCGGGAGGGCTGCGACTTCTCCCAGGGCTACTTCTACAGCCGCCCCTTGCCGGAAGGTGAATTCCGGGATTGGCTCAGAACCAACCATCGCGTCCGCTGAAAAGCCACTGATTAAAACGGATGGATCATGGAAGGAACGATACTTGTCGTCAATTGTGGCAGTTCGTCGCTCAAAATTGCCCTGTTTGACGGACAGCTGAACAAGTTAGCCAGCGGTCTCGCTGAACGGCTCGGCAAAGACGATGGCTTCGCCACGGTGAAAGGCCGCCCCGAACGGATTGAGCTCCCAGCCGGTGCCGGCCACCAGGACGCGCTGAACGCTCTGGTGACCGTGTTGCAGGACAGTGGACTGCTGGATGACGCACCTGCGGCCATCGGGCACCGCGTTGTCCATGGCGGCGAAACCTTTCGCGAAGCCGCGCTCATCAATGAAGACGTACTGGACGCCATCAAAGACTGTGCAAGCCTGGCACCGCTCCACAACCCCGTTAACCTGACGGGAATCGAGGCGACTACGGCCCTTTTCCCGAGCACACCCCAGGTGGCCGTATTCGATACCGCCTTCCACCAGACCCTGCCCCGCAAAGCCTATCTTTATGCGGTTCCGCTGCGGTTATACAAAGACTGGGGCGTTCGGCGTTACGGCTTCCACGGCACCAGCCATCAGTTTATGGCGAATGAAGCCGCCCGGATTCTGGGCAAAACACCCGCCACTACCTCCATTATTTCGGCCCACCTGGGCAATGGCTGCAGCATTACCGCCATTCGTGACGGTAACAGTGTTGATACCAGTATGGGGCTGACGCCGCTGGAAGGTCTTGTAATGGGCACTCGCAGTGGTGATGTGGACCCGGGCCTGTTTGATTTCCTTGCCCAGAAGGGTGTGGACTCCCGGGAGGTTCACCGCCTTCTTAATAACGAAAGCGGCCTGCTGGGGCTGTCGGGCCAGACCAACGACATGCGCTCACTGTGCGAGCTGGCCGATCACGGCCATGAACCATCGCAGACAGCCATTGACGTTTTCTGCTTCCGGCTCGCCCGCTATATAGGCGCCATGATGGCCTCCCTGAACCGCCTCGACGCTCTTGTTTTCACCGGTGGCATTGGCGAAAACAGCAGCCTGGTGCGAGAAAAAACACTGGCGCACCTGAGCCTGTTCGGATTCACCATTGACGACGAGTTGAATAACCATCACGGCAGCATCAGCGATGGCCAGATCGAGGGCGCAGACAGCCGCTTCCGTGTTCTGGTCATTCCCACCAACGAAGAACTGGTGATTGCCAGGGAAGCTCTGGCCTCCGCCAGGCCCGGTATACCTGGCTAACCAAGGATCAACGCAGGAAGCCCTCCATGGCAAAGAACCTCTATATTGCGCCAACCTCCCTGAATTCCGGGCTGACCTCCGTCTGCCTGGGGCTGCTCCGCGCCCTTGAACGGGTGGGCGTCAGCGTGGGGTTCTATAAGCCGTTTTCTCAGTCAGTCCATGAGGGCGAGGCCCATCATAACCGCGGTGAAGACACGTCCGTAGCATTCGTTCGGGCCCGTAGCCATCTGGAGCCTCCCGAGCCCATGGGTCTGAAGACGGCGCAGAACCTTCTCAACACCGGCAAGGCCGACCAATTGCTGGAAACGATCGTTGGCGAGTACCAGAAAGTAGCAAAGACGGTTGATGTGGTCATCATTGAAGGCCTGGTGCCAGATCGCTCCGAAGCCTATATCGCCAGGCTGAATGTGGAAGTCGCCCGCAACCTGGGTTCCGAAGTTGTTCTGGTAAGCACCCCCGGGCAGACGGATCCGAAAACCCTGGACGAAGAACTGGATTTTTACGCCCGACTGTTCTCCAGCCCCTCCGACCCGGAGGTGATCGGCGTTGTGCTCAACAAAGTCGGAGAACCTGACAAATCAGAGTTTACTCCGCGGGTAAATTCCCGGGCCTCCGACGAAACGGTTGATTACGGCAAGGCCTGCAAGGTCTTCAGCGAAGGCCGTTACCGGCTGCTGGCAGTCATTCCCTGGCAGCCGGAACTTCTGGCGTCGCGGGTATCAGACATTGTCCGTGAAATGGATTCAGAAGTGCTCCACGAAGGGGAGATGCACACTCGTCGGGTCCAGAAGGTCACCGTCAGTGCCCGTACCATCCGCAATATGGTGGATACCCTGAGACCGGGAACCCTCATGGTTACACCGGGAGATCGGGAAGACATCATAGTGACCACGGCGGTAGCTGCACTCAATGGCGTGCCACTGGCCGGCATAATGCTCACCGGCGGACTGATGCCCGACGACAGGGTGGTGGATCTCTGCCGCCGTGCACTGGAAACCGGGCTTCCGGTCATGAGAGCCGAAACCAATACCTATGAAACCGCTCACCGGCTGGCCAACCTCTCCCCTGCGATCCCGGTGGATGACCCGGACCGGATAGAAAAGGCCATGGAAGCCGTTGCAACCCGGATCGACGCCGAGTGGCTCAGGGAGCACCTGAAGGTCGAACGCCAGAGCCGGTTATCGCCACCGGCTTTCCGTTACCTGCTGTCGGAACGTGCCAGGGCCGCGGCCAAGCGCATCGTGCTGCCTGAGGGCAATGAACCGCGTACGGTTCAGGCCGCAATTATCTGCCACCAGCGTAAACTGGCCCACTGCATCATGCTGGGCGACCGTAATGATATCGCCAATGTCGCCCGATCCCAGGGGCTGGAACTGCCCGACGACATGGAAGTCATCGATCCTGCCGAGGTCCGCAAAGACTACATCGACCCCATGGTAAAGCTTCGACAACACAAGGGCCTGGCGCCCGATATGGCCGAAGCAATGCTGGAAGACAATGTGGTTCTCGGAACCATGATGGTGGCTGAAGACAAGGCTGATGGCCTGGTATCCGGGGCCGTGCACACCACCGCCAACACCGTGCGCCCGGCCATGCAGCTGATCAAGACCCACGACCACGCCAAGGTGGTCTCGTCGGTGTTCTTCATGCTGCTGCCGCAGCAGGTTGTCGTCTATGGGGATTGCGCCATTAACCCCGACCCGAACGCCGAGGAACTGGCCGATATCGCGATCCAGAGTGCCGGTTCAGCGGAAGCCTTCGGTATTGAGCCGGTGGTGGCCATGATCAGTTACAGCACCGGAGAATCCGGCAGTGGCAAGGACGTGGAAAAGGTGCGCGAAGCCACCCGGATTGCCCGGGAAAGGCGCCCTGACCTGCTGATTGACGGCCCCCTGCAATACGATGCCGCGGCCATAGAGAGCGTTGCCAAAAGCAAGGCGCCGAACAGCAAGGTCGCCGGTAAGGCCACGGTGTTTATCTTTCCGGATCTGAACACCGGCAACACAACCTACAAGGCCGTTCAGCGTAGCGCTAATGTGGTGAGTATCGGCCCCATGCTTCAGGGCCTGAGAAAACCGGTGAATGACCTTTCCCGGGGCGCGCTGGTGGAAGACATTGTCTTTACCATTGCTCTCACCGCGGTACAGGCCAAACAGGTAGAGGATGCTGGGTTGATCTGACGGGTCAGCCCTGCCCTGGCAGGCCTAGCGTTTCTTGCTCTTCATTCTCGCTTTCTTCTTTACCGGCCGGCCTTTCTTGATGTCATTATCCTGCTTGACCTTCTGGCGGGGCGTCAACCGACTCACCTTGTTGGCAAACGGGTTCTCGCCGGAGCGGAACTCAAAGCGGATGGGCGAGCCGACTACCTTCAGGACCTTGCGGAAACTGTTCTCCAGATAGCGCTTGTAGGCACCCGGTAACGCATCCGTCTGGTTGCCGTGCACAACGATAACCGGAGGGTTGGAACCACCCTGGTGAGCATAACGGAGCTTGATGCGGCGTCCCTGCACCAATGGTGGCTGATGCTGTGCGGTCGCATCCTGAAGAATCGCAGTGAGGCGGTTCGTTGGCCACTTGGCCATCGCGGATTCGTAGCAGGCGTGGACCGAGTCGTACATCACGCCAACGCCAGAGCCGTGAAGCGCAGAAATATAATGCTTGTCGGCATAGTCGAGAAAATCCAGGCGGCGCTGAACCTGCTCTTTTACCTTCGCCTTGTCTTCCGGGTCCATGCCGTCCCACTTGTTGACGGCAATCACCAGCGAGCGGCCCGCATCCAGCACAAAGCCAATCAGGTGCAGGTCCTGGTCCACCAGCCCTTCCCGGGCATCGATCACCAGAATAACCACGTGGGCGTCATCGATGGCCTGCAGCGTCTTGATGATGGAAAACTTCTCCACCGTTTCACTGACATTCTTGCGACGGCGCACACCTGCGGTATCGATGAGCGTGTACTGATGGTCCATCCGCTCGTAAGGAATGTACACGCTGTCCCTGGTGGTGCCGGGCATGTCGAACACCACAACCCGGTCTTCACCCAGCATACGATTGACCAGCGTGGATTTGCCCACATTCGGACGACCGACAATCCCGATCCGGATCCCGGGGTATTTATCTGCCCGGTCCTGGGCTTCACGCTCCTCTTCCGAGGGCAGCAGCTCCTCGAGCATTGAACGGATGCCACGGTTGTGGGAAGCCGCGATCAGAAAGGTAGACTGGAAACCAAGGCCATGGAAATCAGAGGCAGCAATGTCCGGGTCCTGACCGTCGGTCTTGTTGACCACCAGGTGCGCCTGCTTGCCGGTTTTACGAAGGTGATCGGCAATCAGCTCGTCACCACCGTTCAGGCCGGCCTTGCCGTCTACCAGAAACAGCACGATGTCGGCCTCTTCAACCGCCTGCATGGAGTGGCGGGCCATCTCCGCATCCAGGCCTTCCTCGCCGCCGGTGAGACCACCGGTATCAATGACAATAAACCGCTGGTCCTCGTAATTGCCCTCGCCGTATTTACGGTCGCGGGTCAGGCCGGGAAAATCCGCTACAAGCGCATCCCGGGAACGCGTCATCTGGTTAAACAGTGTCGACTTGCCAACGTTGGGACGCCCGACAAGTGCAATTACAGGGGTCATAATCTTTCGCTACACAGTAAACAGGGCCAGCGCTTCACAGCGATATGGCCGGAAAGGAACGCTCAGTCGCGCTCCCGGATTTTAAGAACAGACATTTCACCACTATTGCCATAAACCAGAAGGTTCCCGTTCTGCAGCCGCTGAAAAGGCACCCGCAAACCGTCGTCGTCAAACTCAAGCTGGCCCTGAAGGCTACCATCCTCCAGTGACAGCATGTGGATGTAACCTTCATAGTCTCCAACCAGCAGATAGTCGTCATAAACGATCGGCTGGGTAGGCTGGCGCCAGGATAACCTGTCCTGAACCCACAATTCCCGACGATCAGAGCCACGATAGGCGGTAATATCACCATCGGCGCCGGCAACAAAAATATTGCCGTTACCAATCATGGGCGACTGCAGGCTGGATTCCTTCCGGCTCCATATCTCCTGACCACTTTGCAGGTCAACCAGGGCCAGCTTGCCCTGATAACCCACCACCATGGCCGCACTTTCCAGAATCAGTGGCTCACCGGCAACATCCACCAGCCTTTCCAGCTCGGTACGCCCCTGGGGCTGGCCTACTTCATACTGCCATACCGGTTGCCCGGACTCGGTAGAAAGCGCCATCAGTTTGCCATTGGCCAGTGAGGCCAGAACCAGATCTGCACCCACCAGTGGTGACGCGGCAGCCCTCATGGACAGAACCGGCACATTGCTGTCGTATTGCCAGGCCTTTTCGCCACCGTTGGTATTGAAAGCAAGCACTTTGCCGTCAATGGTCTGGACCACCACAAGGCGCCCGTTCGACTGCGGGGAAGCCAACGCTTCGTTGGGCAACGGCTGCTCCCACAGCTCGGTGCCATCCTGCCGCGACAGGGCTTTCAGCTGCGCATCACGGGTGACCAGGTAAAGGTTGCCCTGGTCTCCGCCCACTCCGGCAGTGATATCCTCGTCCAGATCCTGATACCAGGCGACTGCTCCGTTTTCCGGATCAACCGCCCAGATCTCGCCCTCTGCCGATGCTGCGTAGAGCATGTCGCCAGTATTCAGCGGCGCAAGATAAAGGAATTTGTCGTCGTGGCCTTCACCGACACCCATGGTCCACACACTTTCCAGTTCGACAGTGGCGGAGATGTCGGGCACCGGCTTGGGCTGCTCAAAGGTATCCGTGGTGCTGCAACCGGCCAGCAGTGCAACCACCAACAGGCCAATCAGAGGAACCGAACGCATCTGCCCTTTAAACAACAGGGGCATCAGGCTCCCTCCCCTACGCCAAGGTCTGATAGCTTGAGTTCAAGAATGCCGCTGCGTCCCTGCTGGTTTTGCTCCCTGGCAGCCAGGTAGGCATCACGGGCACCGTCGCGGTCGCCCTGTGCCAACAGGATATCGCCTTTCAGTTCAGTGAAAATCGCACTGAAGGTACCGGCATCCTCTACATTCTCAATCCTGGCGAGAGCTTCTTCGTACTGTTCGGCCGCAAAATGGGCGCGGGCCAGCCGGTTACGGATTACAAGGGCCAGGGGGCCGGAGTCGCCCGCTTTTTCCTGCGCCCAGGACAACGACTCAATAGCCGCCTGCGGATCGCCCTGGTCCATCATCTGTTGCCGCGCCAGCATCAACATACCGTAGATGGCGAAGGCGCTGTCGCTGTACTCTTCCCTCAACGACTCAGCCACGTAGGCCACAGTCTCGGCGCGCTTTTCATCACTCTCATCGCTGTAGGCATTGATCAGGTCCGCGAACTGGGAGGCAGCCTCGGTGCGCTGCTGCATCTGATGGTTCTGCCATGCCTGCCAGCCAAATACGATGGCCAGTGCCGCAGCAATACCAATCAGGAGCGAGCTGCCATTATTCTTCCACCAGTCCTTGATTGCCTGGACCGTTTCTTCCTCAGTGCGCATTTCAGCCATGATGACTCCTGTAATAAATGGTTATTGTGCCTGTAGCCTTTCGGCCCGCCATCAGCGGCCCAGCAATTCTTCCAGTACGCCGGCAAGTTCAGCCTGACCAACGTCCTGCTGTGGTTCATCCGACCGCAGCGGCTTCAGAGCCACCGTGCCCGTGGCCAGTTCGTTCTCACCGAGAATAACGGCATAACCGGCACCGCTGCGATCCGCCTTTTTCATTTGGCTCTTGAAGCTGCCGCCACCACAATGGCTCATTATTCGCGCTTCCGGTAAGGCAGACCGCAGTGATTCCGCAAGCGCCAGCGCTGGTGCCACCGCTGCATCGCCCATGGCGATCACATACACATCCACATTGCCGTTAGCACTGGCCGGAACAAGGTCCAGGGTCTCCAGCAGCAGAATCAGGCGCTCAAGCCCCATCGCAAATCCTACGGCATGGGTGGGTTTGCCGCCCAGCTGCTCAACCAGTCCGTCATAGCGGCCGCCGGCACAGACAGTGCCCTGTGCGCCCAGGCTGTCGGTGATCCACTCGAACACCGTTTTGCCATAGTAATCCAGCCCACGCACCAGTCGTGGATTCACGGTGTAACGGACACCGGAGGCATCCAGCAGTGCGCGAAGCTCCCGGAAGTGCTCCACAGACTCCTGGTCGAGATAGTCATCCAGCCTGGGCGCATCCGCCAGAAGCTGCTGGGTCTGCGGATTTTTGCTGTCAAGAATACGCAGGGGATTTGACTCCAGACGGCGTAAACTGTCCTCGTCCAGCTGATCCCGATAACCCGAGAGGTAGGCCACCAGGGCCTCCCGGTATTCACGACGGGCCGCCGACGTGCCAATCGAATTGATCTCCAGGCGGGTATGCTCAGCCAGCCCGAGTTCGCGCCAGAGCCGTGCAGTCAGCACTAACAGTTCCGCGTCGATATCCGGGCCGGTCATGCCAAAACATTCCACACCGATCTGGTGGAACTGGCGGTAACGTCCTTTCTGTGGGCGTTCATGACGAAACATTGGCCCGGTATACCACAGGCGCCGGGTCTGGTTGAAAAGCAGGCCGTGCTCCTCAGCAGCGCGAACGCAGCCTGCGGTGCCTTCAGGGCGCAGGGTCAGACTGTCGCCGTTACGGTCTTCGAAGGTGTACATTTCCTTCTCGACAATGTCCGTCACTTCGCCGATAGACCGCTTGAACAGGTCAGTCTGTTCCACGACCGGCATACGGATTTCCTGATAGCCGTATTGCGCAAGTACCCGCCTGACCGTGCTTTCCACAAACTGCCATACCGGCGTCTGTTCTGGCAGGATATCGTTCATCCCGCGAATTGCCTGGATCTTAGCCAAGTTACTACCTTATCTGTTTCAGTGATTTGGCGATCTGCACTCAGTCGGTCGAGCGGGTAATGATCGCGTCTTCCTTTTCCTTGCGACGTGCAACTTCCTCTCGGATCAGTCGCTCCAGGTCGTCGGTCAGGTTGGCGTTATCGAGTTTCTGGTTGGGCTTGCCCGACATGTAGAACAGGTTCTTCGGGCTTCCGCCGGTGAGGCCAAGATCTGCCACTTTGGCCTCACCCGGGCCGTTGACGATACAGCCGATAATGGCCACGTCCAGCGACTCGTTGACGTCTTCCAGGCGGGCCTCGAGATCGTTCATGGTCTGGATAACGTCGAAGTTCTGCCGCGAACAGCTCGGGCAGGCAACGAAGTTTATGCCGCGGCTACGCAGGCGCAGGCTCTTGAGAATATCGAAGCCAACCTTGATCTCCTGCACGGGATCGGCCGCCAGGGACACCCTGATCGTGTCGCCAATGCCGTCCATCAACAACATGCCCAGGCCAATAGACGACTTCACGGTACCGGAACGGAAACCACCTGCTTCCGTGATACCAAGGTGCAGGGGCTGCTCAATCTGCTCTGCAATCAGACGATACGCCGCCACGGTCATGAATACTTCGGAGGCCTTGAGGCTGACCTTGAAATCCTGGAAATCGTGCTTGTCCAGAATGTCGATATGGCGCATCGCCGATTCCACCAATGCCTCGGCGGTCGGCTCACCATATTTGCGCTGCAGGGCTTTCTCCAGTGAACCGGCATTCACGCCGATCCGGATCGGAATGTTACGATCTCGAGCAGCGCTGATCACCGCACTGACGCGGTCATCCCGACCAATATTGCCGGGATTGATCCGCAGGCAGTCCACACCAAGCTCAGCCACCCGCAGCGCAATCTTGTGGTCAAAGTGGATGTCTGCCACCAGCGGCACGGATACCAAAGAGCGGATCTTGCCGAAAGCCTCGGCCGCGTCCATGGATGGGACAGATACCCGCACGATGTCAGCACCGGCTTCCTGCAGTGCCTGGATCTGGCCGACCGTTGCAGCCACATCGCAGGTATTGGTGTTGGTCATGCTCTGAACAGCGATCGGCGCGTCCCCGCCTACGGGAACATCACCCACCATTATCTGGCGGGATTTACGTCTTTTGATCGGAGATTCGTGAATCATAAATCAGATATCCAGCGTGAATTCAGCACGGTTATTGACGACCCGGAAACCGGACATATCCACCGGCTCACCATCAAAACGTATGGATTCGATGGCGTCAACAGCGCCAACAATCACCTCGATAGGCACCCTGCCGGAGACTTCTATCCGGTCGCCATTCCGCTGCAGAGAGCCCACCAGACGATTGCCCGCGGAATCTGTCACCTGAACCCAGCATTCATCGCTGAACGCCATTTCCAGACGGGCGCTTCCAACTGCGGCGTTCGGTTGCGCGCTTTCCTGAAATGCAGGTTCCGGGGCACTGGTGACTACCGGCACCCGGCTCTCGTCAATGTCATCGGGCGATGCTGTCACAGGCTCCTCAACTGGCCTGTCCGCCGCACCGGGTTCACTATCGGAAGCCAGCGTGAGGTCCCGTTGTTGCTCAGAGGGTGCCGGTACACTCTCGTCCGTTACCGTCGGCTCATCGATGACCGGTTCAGGATCCACCGCGGCCGTTTCTGCCACGGTGATATCGTCCTCGGTTCCGGTTTCCTCAGCATCCGTAGCAGCATCTGACGAATCGCTGCTGTCGGGTTCAGGCTCTACGGTCTCTGGTGCAGCATCGGAGCTGTCAGGCTCTGCCGGTGCAGGCGTTGTTGTGCCCGTATTGTCCAGAAAACGCAGACCAACGAAAACCGCAATGGCAATAACCAGAAGGAAAAAAAGCAGCTTTGCCATCCGGCGTTTCTGCCGCCTGCGCCGTTCAATATCAACCAGCGGATTCAATTCTTCCGCCTGCGCTTTTTCCTGCCGTAGCGGTTCCAGTTCCTTGTCGAGTGTCGCGATCACCGCATCCGGGTCCAGATCGACCTGGCGCGCATAGGTTCTGACATACCCCTTCAGGAACAGTTCACTGTCGATCTGCCTGTATTCACAATCCTCAATGGCATGAATGACCGCCGGGCGCAGATGCTGCGCATCAGCCACAGCCGAGACACTCAGCCCCTTCTGCTCCCGCGCGCGCTTGAGTTGCTGCCCTGCGGGTTCACTCACCACTGGCTGTTGTGTGTCATCACTGTCCATTTGCGATCATCACCCTGTATTGTTGGTATTCGACAGAGTTCGGGAAATTGTTCTTCAACTGCAGCGCCAGGCTTGACGCCTGGTTCCGGTCACCAAGATGGTGAGCAATACGAATCCCCGTGTAGAGACTTTCCGGGGAGTGGCGAAGGTTCTTGTTTCGCTGCATCAGAGTCGTCAGACGGCTGTAATGGCGAGAAGCAGCCTGATAGTCCCCGGACTCCACCAGCGTGCGTGAAAGAGCAAGCAGCGACCTGGCATCGCCACGGGACAATTCAACAGCCCGTCGATAGGCAGTAACCGCGCCCTCAAGGTTGCCGATCCGCTCTTCAGTCAGGCCCAGATTGAAAAATACCGACGCTCTCTCGCCATAACCCGTGTCCCTGGAAGCTGCGAGGAACTGATCACGCGCCTCTTCAAACCGGCGCTCCCCATAAAGATAGGCGCCGTAATAAACCCGTCCACGTGTATAGTCCTGATCGTTCTCCAGAGCCCTCTTGAAAGAACGCTCTGCCAGTTCCGGTTCACCCTCGGACTGATAGACCAGCCCCATGGCTGCCAGCGCACCCGGGTTCTCGGGTGAAATCTCGAGGGCCCTGTCAAGGTGACTCCTGGCCCGATCCAGATTACCCTGACCGATATAAGCCGTCGCCAGCTGAACGTAGTTCCTGACCGCCTTGTCCCGGTCGGCTTCACGGGCGAAGCGGCTATCGGTGTTGGTCACACAGCCTGTGACAAACATTGCCAGCAACACCATGGCAAATGCGGCCCGGATCCGGTTTACTGGTTCAGATGTCACAGTTGGCAATTCCTCTTGTTTTCAGGGGTGAAATCTCACCCGGGTTCATGGACTGACCTGGTGCACCTGTATGTAACGCTGGCTTCGTTTCGTGCGATCTTCCACCCTGCCCACAAGCTGTCCGCAAGCGGCATCAATATCATCGCCGCGGGTCGTTCTGACGGTTGCAACATACCCCGCTTCATTAAGAACCGTCTGAAAACGACGGGTGGCGTTCATGCTCGGCCGCCGGAAATCACTCTCCGGAAACGGGTTGAAGGGAATCAGGTTGATCTTGCACGGCAAACCACGCAACACAACAGCCAGCTCTTTTGCATGCTCCGGCTGGTCATTGACCCCTTCGATCACCGTGTACTCGATGGTCGCCTTGCGTTTGTCGGGCAAACGGGCCAGGTAGCGGCGGGTGGCTGCCAGCAATTCCGAGATCGGGTACTTTTTATTCAACGGCACCAATTGGTTACGCAATTCATCATTAGGGGCATGAAGCGAAATGGCCAGTGAAACATCGGTAACCTCGCCCAGCTTGTCTATTGCCGGAACCACGCCAGACGTGCTCACCGTCACCCGCCGCTTGGAGATTCCGTACGCCAGATCCTCCATCATCAGGTTCATGGCATCAACCACGTTATCGAAGTTCAGCAGCGGCTCCCCCATTCCCATCATCACGACATTGGTAATCGGGCGATCAGGGCCTGGTTCAAAGGGCATGAACGCTTTGCGGGCAACCCAGACCTGGCCGATAATTTCTGCGGCAGTCAGGTTACGGTTAAAGCCACGCTTTCCTGTTGAGCAGAAGGTACAGTCCAGGCTGCAGCCAATCTGTGAGGAAACACACAGGGTGCCGCGCTCGCCATCGGGAATCAGCACGGTTTCGACACTGTTGCCGTTATCCATGCGCATGACCCACTTGCGGGTACCGTCTTTCGACGATTCATCGTAGACCACTTCCGGCCCGCGAATCTCGGCCACTTCCTTCAGCTTCTCCCGCAGCACCTTGCTCATATTGGTCATTTGATCGAAGTCATCAGCACCGCGCTGATGAATCCACTGCAACACTTGTGTTGCCCGGAAACTCTTCTCCCCCAGGGATTCGAAGAAAGCCTCCATTTTGGCCTTCGGCAATCCCAGAAGGTTGGTTTTCTCAGCAACAGCTGTCATTTCATAACCTCGATCAGATAACCAATCCGGGCCGAGAGAAACCCCGGCCCGGGCAGCTCAATCAGCCCCGCGGGCAGATCTCACTGTCATTGAAAAAGTATGCAATTTCACGCTCGGCAGACGCTGCCGAATCCGAACCATGAACGGCGTTTGCATCGATGGATGATGCAAAATCGGCGCGGATAGTGCCCGCTTCCGCTTCCTTGGGGTTGGTAGCACCCATCAGGTCACGATTCTTCAGGATAGCACCTTCGCCTTCCAGAACCTGAACAACAACCGGGCCGGATGTCATGAACGCGACCAGATCATTAAAAAACGGGCGCTCTTTATGCTCGGCATAGAAACCTTCCGCCTGCTCCTGAGTCAGATGCATCATTTTTGCAGCAACGATCGCCAGTCCTGCTTTTTCAAAGCGTGTGTAAATCTCGCCGATCACATTTTTTGCGACTGCGTCGGGCTTGATAATCGAGAGCGTGCGCTCGTTTGCCATGATCTGTCTCCATTCAGGTTCATAAAAATTTCAGGGTTGGGATTATACGCAGTCCGGAGGCAACTGCCTACCGCACTGAACGGAGACGGCTAACAACGTCAACGATTTGCGTCGCTGCGAAGTCAATCTCCTCGGCTGTGGAAAAACGTCCGAAAGAAAACCGGAGGGCCCGATGAGCCTGCTCATCGTCCAGACCAATGCCTTTCAATACAAAGGAAGGCTCTATAGTCGCTGATGCGCAGGCAGAGCCGGATGAAACCGCCAGATCCCTCAGCCCCAGCATCAGTGACTCTGCATCTACGCCTGCAAACGACAGGTTCACGATACCTGGAACCCGGTGCTCGTCACTGCCATTGAGTGCCACACCTTCCAGACCGCGCAGCCCGTCCAGGAGTCGACCGCGGAGGCCTTCCAGCCTCGCCTTCTCTTGCTCAAGCTGCTCACTCGCCAGCTCGAAGGCCTTGCCCATGCCCACAATCTGGTGCGTTGGCAGCGTGCCGGAACGCATGCCACGCTCGTGGCCGCCACCGTGAATCTGCGACTCGATGCGCACGTCCGGTGACCGACGAACATACAGCGCGCCAATGCCCTTGGGACCGTAGACCTTGTGCCCGGACAGCGAAAGCAGGTCTACCGGCGAAGCGCTGACATCCACCTCAGTTTTGCCGGCGGCCTGGGCCGCATCAACATGAAACAACACCCCGCGATCACGAAGCATGGCGCCAATCGCCGCAGTATCTGTCTGGCAACCCAGCTCATTGTTGACCATCATCAGGCTCACCAGAACCGTATTGTCACGAAGTGCGCTTTCTACCTGCTCAACGGCAATCCGACCATCGCTGCCGGGATTCAGCCAGGTTACGCTCACGCCCTGGCGTTCAAGCCATTTGCAGGTATCAAGTACCGCCTTGTGCTCGATCTCCGAGGTCACAATGTGAGGATTATCGTGGCCAGCAACCGCACCCTTTATGGCCAGGTTATCGGATTCCGTGGCACCGGAAGTCCAGACAATCTCCCGCGGGTCAGCATGGATAAGGTTCGCAACCTGCCGACGGGCACCTTCGACTGCCGATTCGGCTTGCCAGCCATAGGCGTGGGAGCGGGAGGCAGGGTTGCCGAAGACACCGTCAAATGTGAGGTATTTGCACATTTCTTCGGCAACAACGGGATCTACGGGCGTGGTCGCCGCATAATCCATATAGACGGGTTTTTTCATAGAGGTTTCAGGATTATCGTTCAGGCCGGCGCCTGATCCGTGAGGCGCTCGGTGTTAATCGTCTGTGAATCACCTTCGGAATGACGCCTGTTTTGCCGACTGGCAACCACCTGGATTTCCCGCTTTCTCATCAGGTCTCCGAGGCTGATATCGCTCAGGAACTGATGGATCTGCTCGCTGAGATCAGACCACAGGTGGTGGGTCAGACATTTTTCGCCATTCTGGCAATCACCCTTGTTGCCGCAACGGGTGGTATCCAGGGACTCACTGACCGCGTCCACCACCTCTGCAATAAAGACGGCGTCGGGTTCACGGCTGAGACGGTAGCCCCCGCCGGGCCCACGGATACTGTTCACCAGCTTGTGACGGCGAAGGCGGGAAAATAGCTGCTCGAGATACGAGAGGGAAATCTCCTGCCGGGCAGATATATCTGCCAGACTGACCGGCCCCTGATCCCCGTGAAGGGCCAGATCCAGCATTGCCGTCACCGCGTAGCGGCCTTTGGTGGTCAGTCTCATAAACTCAGCCCCGGTCAGGGATTGATTCGGCTTTAATTGAGCCGAGTATGAATTGACCAACTATTTCAGTCAAGTATTCACCGCTGTGAGGGTTCGTCATCCCGCACGCAGTCGAAGTCCTCCTCCTGCAACGGCGGCATTTCGCCGTTCTGATACTCGCTGTTAACCTTCCTGAGGGCCTTGCACATGTTCTCGATACGGTCATCGACGACATGCATGTGGTCCAGCAGGCTGCGCATGGCCCGGGCCACGGGGTCCGGCATCTCCTCAGTTACACCGTACGCATCGAATCCCATACGCTCTTCCATTTCTTTACGGCGAGCAGTGTCTTCATCCTTGCGCTTGACCACGACACGACCGGGAATACCCACCACCGTCGCCCCTTCTGGAACCGCTTTGGTGACCACCGAGTTGGAGCCGATCTTCGCCCCGGCTCCCACTTCGAACGGGCCGAGAATCTTGGCTCCGGCGCCGACCACAACGCCGTCCCCCAGGGTCGGATGGCGTTTCCCCTTGTTCCAGCTGGTCCCCCCCAGGGTTACCCCCTGGTAGAGTGTCACATCGTCACCAATAACGGTGGTTTCACCAATCACAACGCCCATACCGTGGTCGATAAAGAAGCGGCGGCCAATGGTCGCACCGGGGTGAATCTCGATACCCGTCAGCCAACGGGCAAGGGTAGAGAAAGTACGCGCCAGCCATTTCAGGCCCAGATTCCAGAGCCAATGCGAAAACCGGTGACACAGGAGTGCATGAAGTCCGGGGTAGTTGGTCAGAACCTCAAAGGTGTTACGAGCTGCGGGATCGCGATGAAACACACTGTTCACATCTTCCCTTAAACGTTCAAACATAACCCTATTCCTGTTCACCGGCTGCCGGGCCAGCCTTTGACGTGTTTGATCCGGATTTATCCGTACCGGCGGATTTCTGAACGGCACTCAGGACGCCCCGGAGAATATTGATTTCCGTCTGATCCAGTTTCGCTCTCTGGAACAAGCGGCGCAACCGCGTCATCAGCAGCCCGGGTTTCTCGCGGCGATGGAAATCAACATCCCCCAGCACCTGCTCAAGATGCTCGAAAAAACCTTCGACGTCCCTTACCGGAGCCGGCGGCACATCCCAGCCAGCATCCCCCGGCGCCGCCATGGGTTTGAGATAGGGGCTGCCGTCGCCACCTTCAAGCCCTCTGAGGTAGTGCATGCGTAATTCATAACACATCACCTGCACCGCCATGGACAGATTCAGGGAACTGTAATCCGGGTTCGACGGAATATGTATGTGGAAGTGGCAGCGCTGCAGCTCCTCATTGCTCAAGCCATGGTTCTCGCGGCCGAATATCAACGCAACCGGACCAGCCCCTGAATGCTCTGAAGCCTTGGCTGCGGCATCCGGCGGTGCCATAACCGGCCAGGGCACCTTGCGGCCACGGGCGCTGGTGCCCATAACGCAGACACAGTCAGCAATAGCCTCGTCCAGAGAGGTCACAACCCGGGCATTATCCAGTACATCCGATGCACCCGCCGCCCGCGCATAGGAGGTTTCATCGGGGAATGACGTCGGGTTGACCAGCCAGAGACTACCCAGCGCCATGTTTTTCATGGCCCTCGCAACCGCTCCGATATTGCCGGAATGAGAGGTTTCAACCAGAACAATCCTGATCTGGTCGTCAAAGGTGTCGGTGCCCTCCTGGGGCATCGCTGGCTTGTGCATAGCGCTCGTGTCTCTGTAGCAATCTATCGATATAAATCCGGAAAGGCGCGCATGATACCAGATTTCACCCCTCCCCTGCCTCTCCGGATAAGCCCTGATGCAGCGCCGTCAGTGACATTGCGGAGTCGAAAAACATACAAGCCGTGCCAGTTTTTGATATGCTATGCGGCCTTCACACACCCGGATAATGAACACTCAGATGCAACCAGCTATTAAAATGGCCCTGCGCGTCGCGCGTCAGGGGTCCGACTATCTGAAAGCACACTTCGAGCGCCAGGAACCCAATGGCGACAGCGAAGACCGCCGCAAGCAACTTGAGCGGGTCGAGCAGTCGGTTTACGACAATTTTTCCGAACAGCTCGAAAAGTCCTACAAAGACCACGTAATCGCACCGCTGAATGAGGCGGATGCCGACGGTAACGACAAGAGCTGGCATATATTTCCGGTACTCGGGCGTGAGAACTTTCTGCGCGGCATTCCTGATTTCGCATTGGCACTGCTGCAAAAGAAAAACAACCGCACCGAGAACGTGTTGCTGATCAACCCCGTTACCGGCGAAGAGTATTCTGCCAGTCGCGGCCACGGCGCAGCACTCAACAGCCGGCGCGTGCGCACCAGCGAGGTCAAACATTCTGACCGCGCAGCCGTGGTCAGCAACCTCCTGGACCAGACCCGACACGGCGATGACCCGCTGATGTGGGGCGAAATGGCATCACTACTGGCCCGCGACAGCAGCATGTTCCGCACCGCCGGCTGCGTTGCGCTGGACATTGCCAGGGTATCTTCCGGCCATCTGGACGCTGCCGTTATATTCCGTCCGGAGCCAGCAGATCTTGCCATTGGCGTAACCCTGGCACTGGAGTCCGGCGCCCTGACCGGCGACTTCTCCGGCAACCCTTCTACGGAAAAAGCCAAACAGCTTATCGTTGCCAACCCCAAGCTGTTCCGGGAAGTACTGAAAACCCTTCACCCCTTCCGGGGCCGTCTGCCACGCTGAACCGGCCAGGCACAAAAAAGCCGCAACACCTCACGGGGTTGCGGCTTTTTTATGGCTGACCGGTTTACATCCGGTTCAGCCACTCAGGCGGTTGCTCTTCTTCCTCTTCCTGCCCGGCGAGCCCTTCCTTCGGAGGCACGATCAGGTCCTCGCGGGCAACACCCAGGGCTACCAACATGTTGGCGGCAACGTAGATAGAAGAATAGGTACCAACGACCACACCAATGATCAGTGCCACAGCGAAGTTGTTGATTGCCTCGCCCCCCAGGAAATAGAGGGCCAGTAGAACCACGAGAGTGGTACCGGAGGTGTTCAGGGTCCGGCTGATGGTCTGATGGATGGACTCATTGATAATGTGCTCGGAATCCCCCTCCCGCATCTTGCGGAAGTTCTCGCGGATACGGTCCGCTACAACGATGGTATCGTTCAGGGAGTAACCGATAACCGCAAGCAATGCGGCAAGCACACTCAGGTCAAAGGTCCACTGAAACAGTGAAAACACGCCAAGAACGATGATCACGTCGTGAGCAAGTGGCACGACCGCGGCAATCCCGAACTTGAACTGGAAGCGCATACCAACGTAGATCAGCACGACCGCAAGGGCGATCAGCATACCGAGGCCACTGTCTTCCTTTAACTGCTCACCAACCTGGGAACCGACAAACTCGGAACTGACAAGCTGGAGCTCCGCACCACCGGCCGAAAGCGCCTCAGAAACCTCTACCGCCAGCTTGTCATTTTCCGATTCCGCCATCCTCACAAGGACTGACGTATCAGAACCGAAGTTCTGTACCACGAACTGCTCGTAACCTGCCTCGTAGAGGGTTGCACGAACCTCATCCAGTTCTGGCGCTTGCTGGTACTCAAACTCTACAGAGGTACCCCCGGTAAAATCGAGCCCCAGATTCAGCCCACGAATTGCCAGCAGAGCGACTGCAGCAATGACAAGTGCAATGGACACCACGGAAGCAACCTTCCGTATGCCCATAAAATCGATAGGTTTTTTCTCAACTTCAGACATTGGCCAGTTTCCCTCCGATCGACAGTTTTTCGACCTTTCGACCGCCGTATACAAGATTTACGATGCTACGACTGACCATCAGCCCGGAGAACATCGACGTGAGAATACCGATCGACAGCGTCACCGCGAACCCTTTCACCGGGCCGGAACCCATGGCGAACAGGATCACCGCCACCAGCAAGGTGGTGATGTTGGCATCGAAAATCGATACAAAGGCCCTGGAATAACCGGAATTGATGGCCAACTGGGGCGGAGCGCCCGCCTTCAGCTCTTCCTTTATGCGTTCAAAGATAAGCACGTTGGCGTCAACAGCCATACCCACCGTCAGCACAATACCGGCGATACCCGGCAGGGTCAGGGTTGCGGAAAGTATCGACATGCAGGCAATGAGCAGCATCAGGTTGAGCGTAAGTGCCACATTGGCAATCATGCCGAAGCCACGGTAGTAAACCACCATGTAGCAGAGCACCAGGACAAAGCCGAGCAGCACGGACATCATGCCGGCATCAATGTTCTTCTGGCCCAGGCTTGGGCCAATGGTGCGCTCCTGCACGAAGTACATCGGAGCCGCCAGTGCCCCGGCCCGCAGCAACAGCGCCAGTTCCGAAGCTTCCGGGATGGAATCGAGACCGGTAATCCGGAAACTGCTTCCCAGCGCGGACTGAACAGTGGCCAGACTGATGATGCCCTTTTCCACAACCCGATTGTCGACGGTGCGGGTTTCGCCATCCACAACCACTTCTTCGGTTTCCGTACGGTATTCGATGAACAGCACCGCCATTCGACGGCCAATGGCGTTCCGGGTAGCCCGGTTCATCAGATCACCGCCGACAGAGTCCATGGTGATATTCACCTGGGGCTGGCCATTCTCATCGAACGCCTGTTGCGCGTTGGAGACGTTGTCGCCGGTTGCGATAATATCCCGCTCCAGGCGAGCCTCGCGGTTGGGGTTGTCCCGGAACTCGTAGGTTTCCGTTGTTGCGGCCGGTGCGTCCTGGCGTGCTTCAAGACGGAACTCCAGGTTTGCGGTGGCACCAAGCACACGCTTTGCGGCGGCGGTGTCCTGGACACCCGGCAACTCCACGATAATCCGGTCAGCACCCTGGCGCTGCACCAGAGGTTCTGCAACCCCCAGTTCGTTCACCCGGTTACGGATAGTGGTGAGGTTCTGTTGCAGGGCGTAATCCTGGATCGACTTGACCTCGGCTTCCGATATGGTGAGTACCAGGCGGTATTCGCCTTCCTCACTCTCTTCGTCCAGAAGAAACTGGTTGTACTGGTCGCGAATGAGTGAGAAGGCCTCGCTACGGGACTCTTCATCCCGGAAGGTCAGAACGATGGAATTGTCGCCCTCCAGGTCACCGCCACGATAGCGCACGCGCTCGTCTCGCAATTCACGCTTGATCTGGCTGGACATGGACTCAAGACGCTGCTCAACCGCGGTTTCCATATCCACCTCCAGCAAGAAGTGAACACCACCGCGAAGATCGAGACCCAGCTTCATGGGCCCTGCACCAAGGCCTTTCAGCCATTCCGGGGTAGAAGGCGCCATGTTCAGGGCTACCAGGTAGTCCCTGCCGAGCGCATCCTGGACAACCGGCCTGGCCCGCAGCTGGGATTCGGCATCATTCAGTCGGATCAGGGCATCGCGATCCTGAAGCTCGGATTCCTTGACGGCAATCCCCTTCGCCTCGAGCGCATCAACGGCCCTCTCCAGAATCCGCTGGTTGACCTCGGTGCTACTGCGCGCACCGGTGATCTGTACGGCGTAATCATCGGGGAAAACATTAGGCAGGGCGTAGATGAAACCAATCACCAGTGCGATGACGATAACGAGGTTTTTCCAGAGCGGATACTTGTTCAGCATGGGGTCCCTTTAAGCCGGCCAACGGGCCGGCTGTGATGTTTCAGCTTGGCAAATTCAGACCTGAGTAAAACGCCTGCTCAGATGTCCTTCAGAGTTCCTTTCGGAAGTGCCGCTGCAACAGCAACTTTCTGAACCTTGACTTCAACGTTGTCGGCAATTTCAACCACGATAAAGTCGTCGGTAACCTTGGTGATCTTGCCGGCGACGCCGCCAGAGGTAACCACCTCATCACCCTTGTTCAGACCGGACATCAACGCTTTATGCTCTTTCGCACGCTTGGACTGCGGGCGCCAGATCAGGAAGTAGAAAATCAGGATAAAGCCGGCAAAGAAAATCACCTGCCCCATCACACCCATGCCACCGGCACCGGGATCCTGCGCCATGGCCAGTGCCGGCATAACAGCAAAGAGTGCAGCAACAAGTAACTTGATCGATTTCATTGATTATCTCCGTTTTTAAGAAAAGTTCAGTAGCGGTTTGGAACCGGCTAGTCCCGCCGTCACTGCGCCATTGGTGGCACGGTTTCACCCCGGCGGGCATAGAAGTCGCTGATAAAGTCCGACAATGTACCTGCTTCAATTGCGCCACGCAATCCGGCCATCACGTTCTGGTAGTAACGCAGATTGTGAATGGTATTGAGCTGCGATCCGAGCATTTCCCCACATTTATCCAGATGATGCAGATAACTTCTCGAAAAGTTCTGACAGGTATAACAGTCGCACTGGTCATCCAGCGGTGTCGTATCATGGCGGTGGCGCGCATTGCGGATCTTGACGATACCGGTAGAGGTAAACAGGTAACCGTTACGGGCGTTCCGGGTGGGCATCACGCAGTCGAACATATCCACACCACGGCGAACCGCTTCCACAAGGTCTTCCGGCCGGCCCACGCCCATCAGGTAGCGGGGGCGGTCTTCCGGCATCTTCGGTGGCAGATGATCCAGGATGCGGATCATATCCTCCTTGGGCTCCCCTACCGAGAGCCCGCCAATAGCGTAGCCGTCAAATCCGATATCCGTCAGCCCCTCCAGCGAGCGATCCCGCAGGGACTCGTACATGCCACCCTGGACGATACCGAACAGTGCCGCCGGGTTGCCCGCGTGGGCCTGTTTGCTCCGTTCGGCCCAACGCAGGGACAGCTCCATGGACTCCCTGGCCTGCTTCTCGGTTGCGGGGTAAGGCGTACACTCGTCAAAAATCATCACGATGTCGGAGCCCAGGTCCCGCTGAACCTGCATGGCGATTTCCGGTGACAGCTCCACAGGGGAACCATCGATCGGTGAGCGGAAGGTTACGCCTGCTTCGGTAATCTTGCGCATCTCCCCGAGGCTGAACACCTGGAAGCCGCCGGAGTCCGTCAGGATCGGGCCGTGCCATTGGGTAAAGTCATGCAGGTCGCCGTGGGCCTTCACCACCTCGGTGCCTGGCCGCAACATCAGGTGAAAGGTGTTGCCAAGGATGATCTCTGCACCAATATCCTTGATATCCCTGGGCAACATACCCTTGACGGTACCGTAGGTACCCACCGGCATGAACGCCGGCGTTTCCACGGTGCCCCGGGGAAAGCTCAGCCGACCGCGCCGGGCACGGCCATCCTCTCCCAGCTTTTCAAAGGACATAAAACACTGGTCAGTCATGATTGCTCTCCGGATTCGGAATGCCCTTCCCCGGCATAGGATTTGAGGGCGCCCAGGCTTGGCGCCTGGCCCGCGATAAACATGGCATCACCATAGCTGAAAAAGCGGTAGCGCTCCGCAACAGCGTCGCGGTAGGCGGACATCACGTTCTCATAACCTGCAAAAGCGCTGACCAGCATGATCAACGTTGACTCCGGCAAATGAAAATTGGTCACCATGGCGTCGACCGTCTGGAAACGATAACCGGGGTAGATAAAGATATCCGTTTCGCCTTTGAACGGCTTCAGCACACCGCCCCGGCTGGCGGACTCCAGCGATCGCACCGAGGTAGTCCCGACAGCGACGATGCGGCCACCACGGGCACGGGCCGCATTGACGGCGTCAACGGTCTCTTGCGGAACATGGGCCACTTCGCTGTGCATGATATGATTTTCAATGTGCTCGACACGAACCGGCTGAAAGGTGCCGGCGCCTACGTGCAAGGTCACAAACGCACTTTCAATGCCCCGTGCCGCAAGCTCTGCCAGAATACCGTCATCAAAATGCAGGCCTGCCGTGGGGGCCGCCACAGCACCCGCTTCCCGGGCATAGATGGTCTGGTAACGCTCCCGGTCGGAGGACTCGTCAGGGCGATCCACATAGGGTGGCAAGGGCATATGGCCGATACGTTCCAGCAGTTCCAGCAAGGGTTCGCTGCTGTCGCATACCAGGTGAAACAGTGCGTCCTCCCGCTGCTTCATCAGCATCGCAGTGCCGTCTTCCAGAAAAATCCGTTGTCCCGGCTTCAGCGCCTTGGAAGCCTTCACGTGGGCAAGCAGCTCGTGTTCACCGAGCAGCCGTTCCACCAGCACTTCCACCTGTCCCCCGGTCTCCTTTTTTGCAAATAACCGTGCCGGTATCACCCGGGTGTTATTGAATACCAGAAGGTCGCCCGGCTGGAGCAGGTCCGGCAGGTCAGCAAACTGTCGATGGGAAACGGTGCCGGTAAGGCCATCAAGGCTCAGCAAGCGAGATGCACTGCGCTCTTTGAGTGGGTACCGGGCGATAAGTTCATCCGGCAGATCAAAGTGAAAATCGGAGACGTTCATTGGATGGACTGTTCACGACACCACATGGAGCGGCTTGTAAATGGTAGCGGCGGGCGGACTCGAACCGCCACGGGTTTTACCCCAACGGATTTTGAATCCGTCGTGTCTACCAATTTCACCACGCCGCCATCGGAGAGTGCTGGGGATTATACTGAGGTTTAATCTGAAAGCAATAACAAGCGCCGGACTTCCTTGTTCCGGCAGGCTTTTCTTACAGACGGTCAAACAATGAAAGTCTGGAGACCTGGGCAAACGACTGCTGCGCTGCCTGCAACACGAAGCTCTGGAAGCTCAGGTTGCTGATGGCCTCGGCGTAGTCCACATCCTGCAATTCTGAGCGGATTTCCTTACTGTAAACGGAAGAGTCCTCCAGGAACGAGCTGGTGGATTCCACGGCATTCAGGCGCCCGCCCAGTTCGGTCTGCTTCTGCACAATGCTTTCCTGGGCGTTGTCCAGATTCTGCAGTGAGCTGGCAATCAGGTCATCGTAGGCTGCCTGGCCAGCCGGTGAGCCCTTGTCGATGTTATCCAGGCCATCGATGAGGTTTTCGATGGTGGCAAACACCGACTGTTTTCCCCCGGCGCGAATGCTGAACTCATCCCCGTCCGCCGCATCGGTAATGGTTGCCTGGACACCCGCTATTTCAAACGGCTCTCCGCTGGCATAGGGAATGGTCGGCGTGGTTAAAGGGTCGCCGGTCCGGCTGTTCACGGCCGTGATGGTTCCGGCAGTCGCATCCACGGTAATAGTGATGTCGTCCGGCGACACGGTCGAGAATGCGCCATTATCGACAACTTGAACACCATCGATCCTCGCATCGGGGGCATTGCCAGGATCACTTTCACCGAAAGTAGCCCTGGGAATGGAGGCGTATATGCCCTTGCCATGATCGCTGATGGGCACCGTCACACCATCGTCTATCTCCAGTACACGCTGACCCTCATCACCCTGATACACCCAGCTCCCGGAGGCATCTTTGGCAAACGCGGCCGTTGTGCCCTGGAATCCGCTGAATATGTACTCACCGGAGGCATCCTTTGTGTTGGTGATTTCCGCCAGTTGTCCCAGACGTTCCTTGATCTCCGAGGAAATCGACTTGCGATCATTGGCAGACAGCGAGCCGTTGCCCGACTGCACCGTAAGCTCACGCACCCGCTGAACGATGTCCACCGAGCTTGCCAGTGTGCTCTCTTCCTGCTGCAGACGGTTCTCCGCCAGGCCGGCATTACGCTGGTAGGTTTCATTCCGCGACAGCTCCTGGTCCAGCTTGAGAATACGGGCAGCGGCGACGGGGTCGTCCGATGGCTTGTTGACCCTTTTGCCCGTTGAGATCTGCTCCTGGGTCTGGTTCAGATTGCTGTTCAGATCCTGTAGCCGGCTGATCCCGCCGGAGAATATCTGTTGTGATGAAATTCTGATCATGTCACATCACCTCACGCTGTTACCGGAAACTCTGCAACAGGGTATTGAACAAATCCTGGGCCACGCTCATTACCTGAGCGGACGCGTTATAGGCGGCCTGGTACTGGATCAGTCTGCCGGCTTCCTCATCGAGGTTGACGCCGGAGACCGATTCACGTTGGTTGCTGGACTGTTCCAGCAGGGTTTTGCCAGCGTCTTTATCGAGCTGGCTCTGGCGGGTCTTCACGCCGATGTCCTCAACCAGGCCGGCGTAGCCCTCTGCAAAACTCTGGCTACCGTTATTGAGGGTATTCTTTGTTCCCAAAGCCGCCAGAAATTCTGCATTGCGGTTATCTGACACGCCGTTGGTGTTGTAGTCGATGTTGAAAGCGTCGCCAGGCCTCGGGTTGCCCGAAATCTCGAACTGGAAACCGAAATAGTCCGGAGATCGTGGATCCTCGGTAAACAGCTTGTTGGACTGTCCCGGCTGAAACACATTAACCGGTGGCACAGCCGCGGCATCGCCTGCCTGCAGCACAGTGCCCAGGTCAGCATCCAGGATGTCATACACCAGTTGACCGCCATCCTCACGGAACCTGACCTCCAGGGGCGGGTCCAGTTGGCCCTCCTGGCGGAAATTCGTCAGCAGCGAGTTGGTAAACGGGTCCCGCACATCCAGCATCTTGCCCTGGTTGATGGTGGCATCACCAGTATTCGCGGAAGCGCCTTCTGCCCTTATCGGGCTGGCAAACGCGAGGTCCTCTTCGCGGCTGAGTTTCAGTTCGATATTGGCGGCCGCGTTGCGTGTGGGCTCGATCAGGAACTTGTCGCCCGCATTAAAGGTGCCGCCTTCCACACGGATATTGAAGCCCGGCATGGAGATTTCAGACTGCACCGGGTCCGGCAGGCGGCCCTGGTTAACCACCTTGCCGGTCGCCCGGTCCACCAGTTCAAAGTTGCGGCCATCGCCACCAAACTGCAACGACCAGCTTCCGGCAGGCAGAGCCGCACTATCCATAATCTCGACGGCCAGCTGTGCGTTCTGGGGCGCCGCGTTGTTGGCATTGGCGACCACCCGGCTCCGTTGCGCGGCTTCCGAGTTGATGTCGCTGAAGAACAGCCCACCCAGATCACCCTCAAGATCCATACCGATTTCATGCTGGTGGTTCAGGGTCTCTGACAGCGCTATGGCGACCCTGCCAAGCTCCTGAAATGCAGGCTGCAGGCCTTCCGACTCGAACCGGCGCAAACCACCCAGCATGCCGCCGTTGATCTGGCTGTCTACGTTCAGGGTCCGGCCACCGGTCGTCAGCGTAAATTCCAGCGACAACGGATCTTCAGAATCCGCGCGAGTGCCCAGTTGCGCAGCCTGGGAGCCGACGACCAGAGTCTGACCGTTGCTCAGGGAAACATTCACCTGGCTACCCTCGGCCTGGCTCACCCGTATGTTGACCAGCTCTGACAGCTGCCTGAGTTTTTCGTCCCGCTTGTCGAGCAGTTCATTGGGTTCGCGCCCCTGGGCCAGCCCCGGCGATTCAGAGATGGCGTTGTTCAGTTCGGCAATACTCTTGAGCAGCGTATTGGCGTCTTTTACGCCCTGCTCCATCTGGGTCTTGACCGACTCCCGCTGTTGAACGAATTCCTGGTTGAGGGCTTCAAAACGGTTGACCACCTGCTGCGCTTCACTGAGAACCAGTTGCCTCTGAGGCAGCGAGGCCGGGTCCTCTGCGGCGTTCTGCAGGCTGGCAAAGAAATTGTTGAGCGCATTACTCAGCCCGGTGGATTCGCCACCCAGCAGATTATCCAGCCGTGACAACTCGGAATTGAGGGTTTCCTGTTCTCCGAACAGCGTGGTGTCTTCACGGACCTGCTGGGTCAGGAATTCATTCGCCAACCGGCGAATATCGGTGACATTAACCCCGGTGCCAACCGAGCCGGCACCGGTACGCTGTGCCGCCTGGGTTTCGAACTGAACCTCCTGGCGACTATAGCCTGGCGTGTTGGCATTGGTAATGTTGTTGCCGGTGGTGTTCAGCGCCGTCTGGTGTCCGAGGATACCGGTCAAGCCAATATTGATAAGCCCTGCCATAAACCTTACTCCTCAGCCCCGCGGGAGCCCATGGACAACGTTGTCATGGTGTCGTTGTTCATGATGCGACGAATCTTTGCACCATAGTTCGGGTCGGTGGCGTAACCGGCCTGCTGCAGTTTGTCGGCAAACTCATCAGGGTTGTCCGCAGCAGCCAGGACATCCCGGTAGCGGGGATTGGATTCAAGGAACGACACGTAGTCCCGGAAGCTCGACTCATAGTCCGGATACGAGCGGAAGGCGGCCCGCTCGTTCATCGGCACGCCTTCCCGGAATTCGGTGGTGGCAATATTCACCGAGTCACCCTGCCAGCGGGTGTCCGCCTTGATACCGAACAGGTTGAAACTGGGTGCGCCACCATCGCCTTCAATCATGTGCCGGCCCCAGCCGGTTTCCAGCGCTGCCTGGGCAATCATCAGGCGGGGGTTGATGCCACTCTGCTCGGCCACTTTCTCCGCCACTGGCAGAAGCTCCCGTACAAACTGTTCAGGCGAGTCGAACCGGTCTGGCATCGCGGCACTTGTCTTCGGTTCCGCTACGGGCGCGGCAGCTTCGGCCACCTGGTTCACCTTCTCCACCTGCTCCGGCAAACGCGGGGATAGTACCGGCAGACTGCGATCGTAATCCGCCAGTGCCTTCTTATGGCCAGCCATCGGTTCGCCCTTCTCATCCATGCCCGGAATCTGTCGGCTGAGCTGTCGGACCAGGGCTTCAGAAAGGCCGGTACCCTGCTTTTGCGAGAGCGTCAGACTCAACTGGCTGTCGAACATCTCGCGATAGAACTCTGACTGCTGGCTGTTCAGGTAGTTGCCCTCGGCAAACACGTCGCCAGCCTTACGCATCGACTTGACCATTTCCGACAGGAACAGGCCTTCGAACTGCTTTGCCACTTCCATCAGCGCGGCATTCTTGTCGGTCCGGGCCTGGGTCTTCAGATCGTTGAGACCGCCGAAATCGGTGTAGACCTGTGCTTTCTGGAGACTGAAATCCTGCATCACGCCACCTATATCACGATCAGCTCGGCCCGCAAGGCGCCGGCCTGTTTAAGCGCTTCCAGCACTGCCATTACGTCACCGGGGGCCGCGCCTACCTGGTTCACCGCCTGAACAATTTCGTTCAGGGTGACGGCAGGGCCAAACTGGAACATTCTTGCCGGGTCTTCGGTAATGGCAATCTGGGTGTTGGGCTCGATAACCGTTTCGCCATCCGTAAAGGGATTGGGCTGACTGGCTTGCGGGTTCTCTTCAATCGTTACGGTCAGGTTGCCGTGGGTCACTGCGGCCGGGCTTACTTTCACATTCTGCCCCACCACGATCGTGCCGGTACGGCTGTTAATGACCACCTTGGCGGCCTCCTGGGCCGGATCGACGGTAATGTTTTCAAGGATGGAAAGGAAACTTACCCGCTGGGACGGATCCCTGGGCGCCTTCACCGACACCGCCGTGGCATCGTGTGCATAGGCCATATCCGGCCCCAGCTTGCTATTAATGGCCTCCACCACCCGGCGAGCGGTGGTGAAATCAGGGCGCATCAGGTTAAAGGTGATGGTATCGCCCCTGGTAAAGGGGGACATCACTTCCCGCTCAATGGTGGCACCGTTGGGTATGCGACCAACACTGGGCACATTTACCGTGATGCGCGAACCGTCTGAGCCCTGGGCGCCAAATCCACCCACGACCAGGCTGCCCTGGGCCATCGCGTAGACCTGATCATCGGCACCCTTCAAGGGTGCCATCAACAGCGTGCCACCCCGAAGACTGTCGGCATTGCCGATGGACGACACGGTAATATCGAGCTCCTGCCCCTGCTTCGCGAACGGCGGCAGAGTAGCCGTAACCGTCACAGCGGCCACGTTGGCCAGGTTGGGGTTCACGCCTTGTGGCAGGGTGATCCCGAACTGGTTCATCATGTTGCGGAAGGTCTGGTTGGTGAACGGTGCTTTGTCACCGGTGCCATCAAGACCCACCACCAGGCCGTAACCCACCAACTGGTTGTTACGCACACCCTTGATACGCGCCAGGTCCTTCAGGCGGTCCGCCAGTACAGGCGCCGCGATAACCGACAGCGCTAACACCATTATGCCGAACCTCAGCATTTTCATAGCGGGAACCACTCACTGTTAAAGAATCGGGCCAGCCAGCCCATTTGATTGGCCTGGTCAAAGTCGCCGGTGCCGCCGTAGGCGATACGGGCGTCAGCAATGCGGTTGGAGGCGATGGTGTTATCCGGCGAAATGTCCTGGGGGCGAACGAGCCCGGTCAGGCGTATGTATTCATCGCCGTTGGTCAGCGACAGCCATTTCTCGCCACGGATATGCAGAACACCATTCGGGAGCACTTCGGTGACGGTTACGGTAATGTTGCCCGCCAGACTGTTGCTCTGATCGGCTTCCGCCTGGCCCGCAAAATCCCGTTCCGTGTTGATCTCGGTTGCCAGGCCGATGTTGCCTTTGCCCAGTATCTGCGGGTCCAGCATGGAAATTTCATTGTCTTTGGTAATGCTGCTTTCCGCGTTCTTGCTGGCACGGGTGGATTCTTTCAGGGTCACTGTCAGAATATCGCCCACGTTCAGCGCAACGGTATCGCCATACAGGCTGTAATTACGCGAGGTCTGGTAAATAGAACCGGACTCAGGATCGCGCTGCATCATCGCTTCGGCACGTACCGGGGCGTACTGGGGATCATCCGGCATGGCACGTGTCCGACTCATGGCGGTGCAGCCCTGAAGTACTACCAGTGCCAGCACCAGAGCCAGTGTTCCCACGCCATGCCTGTTTGATCTGTCAGTAAAAATGGGTGTCATGATTGCCCCTCCTGCACGCTGCTGCCGGTTAACCGATATTGTTGGTGATGAACTGCAGCATCTGGTCCGTTGCGGAGACCACTTTTGAATTCATTTCATAGGCGCGCTGGGTGGTAATCATGTTCACCAGCTCCTCCACCACCTCCACGTTGGAGGCCTCAACCATGCCCTGCTCAAGGGTTCCCAGGCCACCGATACCCGGCTCTCCCTCTGCAGGATCACCACTGGCATTGGTTGCCTTGTAAAGGTTGTTGCCGATCGCCTGAAGTCCCTGAGGGTTGATGAAATCCACCAGGGTAATCTCGCCCAGGTTGACCGGTGCCGCCTGATCATTGGTGACCGCAGACACCGTGCCATCCTTACCGATGGTGACGTTGGTGGCGTCCTCCGGCACGTTGATGTTCGGCTCCAGGGTGTAGCCATCCGGGTTAACGATGTCGCCGTCGGCATTCAGCTGGAACTGGCCGTCACGGGTGTAGGCTATCTGGCCGTCCGGCAGCAGTATCTGCATGAAGCCACGGCCGTTCACTGCCAGGTCCAGGGGCTGCTCGGTGACTTCCAGGTTACCCTGGGAGAACTGCTTGGTGGTGCCGACAATGCGCACACCGGTACCCAGTTGAAGGCCGGACGGCAGCTCCGAGTTCTGGGTATTCAGACCACCGGGTTGCCGGTCGATCTGGTACAGCAGATCCTGAAACACGGCCCGGTCCCGTTTGAAACCGGTGGTGTTCACGTTGGCCAGGTTGTTGGAGATCGTGGACATGTTGGTGTCCTGTGCGCTCAACCCGGTTTTGCTGACCCAAAGTGCTGGATGCATGTCATCTACTCCTTGCCGGGACTGTCATGAGGCGGCTGATTATTGCCGCTTTCGTGGCCGCCCGGGCGGTGTTAAACAGGTTTATCAGAGATTCTGCAACAGTCGTGCCGAAGCCTCGGAATTCTCGTTCGCGGTGGTCATTATCTTTACCTGCATCTCGTACTGACGGGACAGCTGCAGGTTTGAAATCATCTCTTCGACGGCATTCACGTTAGAGCTTTCCAGAAATCCGGAAGCCACCCGCATGTTGGCATCCGGCGGCTCGGGGCCGTCCAGTGCCTCCCCGGCCTTGCGGCGAATAAAGCCGTCTTCACCCTTTTCCAGCGCTTCCCGGGGCGGATTCACAAGCTTCAGCCGGTCCACCTCGACCAACTGGTCCGGCGGCCCGCCAACGGGCACCACGGAAATGGTTCCGTCTGCACCGACCTGTACGTTATCGAAAGGGGGCAACGCCACCGGTCCGCCATTTCCCATCACCATCTCACCACTGGAGAGGCGCATCAGGCCGTTCACATCAATCTGCATGCTGCCGGAGCGGGTAAACACTTCCTCGCCCTGCTGGTTCTGCACCGCCAGCCAGCCGTCGCCTTCAACGGCAACGTCCAGCTTGCGACCGGTATCCATCAAAGCGCCTGCAGACAGGTCGGTACCCGGCCTTTCGGCCATGGCATAGGCTCGTGTTGGGTGGTGTTCACCGAAAACCGGCATGCTGCGGGCCTGGGCAAAATCCCGCTTGAAACCGGTGGTACTGACGTTAGCCAGGTTGTTGGCGTGGGCCTGCTGGGAAAGCATGTTCTGCTTGGCGCCAGACATCCCGATATAGAGGGCTTTGTCCATGGGAAAACTCCTGCCGGAATTTTGACTGTTTCCAGTCTTTCCAGTGTTCAAGCAGGAGTTGTGCCATGTTCAGTTTTCAGGGTTAGCGGAGGTTGATTATCGTCTGGGTGACGGCATCGGAGGTTTCAATGGTCTTGGCGTTGGCCTGATAGTTACGCTGGGCGATGATCAGGTTCACCAGTTCCGCCGAAAGGTCCACATTGGACTCCTCAATGGAGCTGGCCTTGATTGAGCCCAGGGTTCCGGAGTCCGGAGCGCCGATGATGGGCTGGCCGGATTCAAAGGTTTCCACCCAGGTGGTCTCACCCACCGGAGAAAGCCCGTTGGTGTTGTTGAATGACGCCAGCGCCACCTGCCCGAGAGACTGCGATTGCCCGTTCGTATAGCGTGCGAACAGGACGCCCTGATCGGAGACATCCAGGCCCGAGAGACGGCCCGTTGCGAAGCCGTTCTGGCGCTGATCATTCACCCCGAATTCACTGCCGTACTGGGTGGTATTGCCAAGGTCTACCACGAAGGCGGACGTGGTGGGTGGATCCGGAATCGGAGTGGTTACCGTTTCTCCCGGCGCGGGAGGGCCGTCAGCCCCGTTGGGTGTACCGTCAGCATCCTTTGGTATCCAGTCATCCACCAGGATTTCACCATTGGGATCACCGTTCACAGACTGCAGGTTGCCGTCCTGATCAAACCGTGCCTGGAAGGGATTCTGGTCAGTACCGGCCACAAACTCGCCATCTATCTGCAAATACACAGACCATTCACTGACCCCCACGCCGTTGCCCGGTGAAGGCTGTTTGACATAGAACTGGGTTATTTCATGGGAATTGCCCAGACTGTCGTAAATGGATGTCGAGGTTGCGTGATTATAGGTGCGCTGATCCAGCGGATTGAACTGGTTGGTGATCTCGATGGTCCGGGCATCCCACGAATCAGTCAGATTGGTGTCGCCACTGGTTGAAGCGATATCGGTGATCTCACGGTCGGACTGCGGCCTGACAGTACCCACTGTGGTTTCGGGGGCCTGGTTCGGACCATCGCTGGTATAACCCGCCGTGAGATTGTTGCCGCGATTGTCGATCAGGCGCAGATTACCGCCGGTCAGCGACGCTGAAATGGTCGGGGCCTGGGCATCATTGATGGCATTGACCAGGGAAGCTGCATCAGTCACGCCGGTGGTATCCACCGGTACTGTCACGCCGCCAACGGCCAGGTCAAAATTGAAGTTACCGGCGGCAATGGCCGTATTCAGGTCAGCCTCCGACATACCTTCGTAGGTCGTTGTAGCAGACGCGGAAAGACCATCCTGCGCATTAAGTACATCCACCACATCCGCCGCGGAGAAATCAGCTACGCCGGCATCGTTGATGGATGCGCTAACGACGCTACCGTCCTCATAGGTGATATCAAAGGTTTCAGCCGCAAATCCGGTGGCACCGGCCGGGGCAGAAAAATCCCCCATATCCGCCACCCGACGTTCCAGTACCGTTTCCCGGGAATCCAGGTTGAGATCCGAACGCAGGCTGGTGGTGCGACGCGGTGCAAGGTTATCGGTTTCTACCTGCAGGTCGCCACGAATACCGGACAGGTTACCGTCATCATCGGCCACGAAGCCCTGAACCCGCATATTCTGGTTGTTGGTAACAAACCCGTCCTTGTCGATACCGAACTGGCCGGCTCTGGAATAGCGGACTTCACCCCCGTTATTGAGCACGAAAAAACCGTCGCCGTTAATGGCCAGGTCGAGTCCGTTGTCGGTAAAACTGATGTTGCCCTGGCCGAAGGACTGTTTGACGTCCTGCACCCTCACACCATCACCGACTGGGTTGCTGCCGGCACTCAGGAAGCCACTGGCGTACAAGTCACCAAACTGCGCTTTGCTGCCCTTGAAGCCTACGGTACTGGCGTTGGCAATATTGTTACCGGTGACATCGAGGTCCACCGATGATGCCCTTAAGCCGCTAAGACCTGTATTGAAAGCCATACTTCACCTCTGGTGTTTCACCGGTATCAGTTAATCTGCTCAACGTCCGACAGGGCAATGGAGCCCATGCCGGCGAGGTTCAGCGTAATGTTTCCGCCCTTGCCCAGCGAGACGCTGTCAACGTTCGCGCTCATCATGGTGCCAAGCTGCTCGGGACCATCCGGGTAGGATGCTTCAGCCACTACTTTGTAGGGGCCGGGAGGCAAACTGTTGCCGTTGCCGTCCTTGCCGTCCCAGCTGAACCCGGTCACACCAGCCTGCTGGGAGCCCATATCAATCTGGCGCACCCGCTCGCCGGCCTGGTTCTCGATGGAAATCCTCAGGCCAGAGGTGCTGGCAGGCACGTCAACGTTGCCGGAAATCTCGCCCTCGGCACCCAGGATGCCCACCGAAGACGGCGCCAGAACGGTACGGCCGACCATGGCCGAGGCCTGCAATGCCTGCGTCGAGCGGAACTGGTTTGCCACATCGTCGACGCTGCCGGAAAGCCCCTGCATTTCTTCCAGCGAGCTGAACTGCGCCAGCTGTGAGATGAATTCGCCATTATCCTGGGGTTCCAGGGGGTTCTGGTTCTTCAACTGGGCGATCATCAGCTCCATGAACTCGTTCTTGCCAAGTTCATTGCCGCTTTTGGTTTGCTGCTGATCGAGCTTGTACTTGCTCAGCACATCCGAGGCGTCTGCCGGGTTAATTGCGCTCATGGTTCAATCCTCGCTCGGTTACTGCTGACCCAGGGTCAGGATGCGCTGCATCATGGATTTGGCGCTGTTCATGATGTCCACATTCATCTGGAAGCTACGGGACGACGACATCATGTCTGCCATCTCTTCAACCACATTCACGTTGGGGTAAAACACATACCCCTCTTCGTTGGCTGCGGGATGATCCGGCTGGAACCGCATCTGCAGTTCGGCGTCGCTCTCGACGATGCCTTCAACCCGGACACCGGCACCCGGGCCTTCCTCGCTGCCGAAGGCCTGGCCCTGTTGTGACGGATTCAGCATGGACTGCTGAATGGCCGCGAACACGGGCTTGCGGGCACGATAGGTCTGCTCGGTACTGGAACTGGCAGTCTCCGCGTTGGCGATGTTGGACGCAGTGGTGTTCAGCCGCAGTGACTGGGCTGTCATGCCGGACCCGGCGATATCGAAAATGCTACCCAGTGACATGGTGTTGCTCCTCAGTTATTTGACTGCGCCCGGATCACTGACCCGAGAGTGCCTTTTTAATGCCTGTGACTTTGCCGTTCAGGAACTGGAAACTGGCCTGGTAATCCATGGCGTTGCGCATGAAGCGGGTCTGCTCCTGCTGCGTATCCACGGTATTGCCATCCACTGAAGGCTGATTCGGAACCCGGTACATCAATTCGCTGTCCTGGCCCATGGGTGACGTGTCCATATGGGACTCGTGAGTCCGCGTCATACCGAACCCGCTCATGCCCTCCTGGGCTTTTTCCATCATCGCCTGAAAGTCGATATCCCGTGCCTTGTAGCCCGGGGTGTCAGCGTTGGCGAGATTGTTTGCCAGCACTTCGGCACGCTTCACCCGCCCCTCCAGGGCGTGTTGATGAATGCCTAATGCTTTGTCCAGGGAAATAGCCATAATGCCTCCGATTCCTGCACCCGGCGTTGTTCGCATTGCCGTTTGTGCCTTTTGCAGGACTAAAAGCAATCACGATGCCAGTTTTCAGGAGTTGTTGCGGGGCGTGGGCTGTGGCGAGGTTCGGGTCAGTGAGGTGGCGATGAGATGGAGAAAAGTATGGCGAAAGCGGCAAGGGATTTCCCCCACCGGAACCGGCAGGGGCAAGCCGTTGGTCGCCCGTTGACAACTACCGTGGCCAGCGGCTCACAAACTCTTTTGGATCGGGCCTGGGCACCGGGGGTTTGGCTGAGCTAACGCTGCCGGTGTATAGAAAACCGGTAATCGTTTCATGATCCTCCAGCCCGAGGCCTTTGGCGATATCAGGATTGTATGCCAGGCCACCGGTGCGCCACATGCCACCATAGCCGGCAGCTTCCAGCGCCAGCAGCAAATACCCCATACCAACGGCGGCTGACATGGTCTGCTCTATTTCCGGTACCTTTGGATGCGTCTGGTGAGAGACGATGCCCACGATAATCATCGGCGCCCTCAACGGGTTCTGGCGAAGCTTATCCCTCACCTTATCCGGGGCATCCTCATCACAGGTTGATGCAAACAGCTCGCCCAGCGCTGTCAGGGCTTCCTCGCCTTCAATAACCAGATAGCGCCAGGGCCGCAAAAGCGCATGGTCCGGCGCCCTCGCGGCGCAGGCGAAGGCTTTTTCCAGGGTTTCCGCATCCGGTGCCGGCGCAGCCAGGCGCGACTCCGAAGACCGGTTCAACAAAGCATCCATTACTGCAGTCATAGTGTCTCACTGTGGTTGTCTGAAAGCCGTCAGTTCGGGCCCCAATAGCCCTTACGAATTGTGGGACAGATGTATTACTGTTAGTCTTTAGTCTAAGTACTTTCCACGATAAAAAGTACTATCTACCCTAACAACGAAAAAAAGCCGGTAGACACTTTATGAGCCAACAGCAACGCTTTCGCAACTTCCCGGATTCGCTTCTGACATGATGAGCGCCCCGATTGACCTGCGTAACGCCAGTTCCAGCGCCAGCAAGGCCGCTGTACTGGATTCGCAGAACAACCCGATTGCCATTCCCCCCATGCCGGATTACAGCGGCAGGATTCTGGCATACACCACAACTGCCGGCATCATTGTTTCGGGCATCCTGCAGGATGTATTTGGCCTGTGGATGCTGTGGCTGCTGGCCGGCGCCCTCACCTGGCCCCACATCGCCCATCAGCTTACCCGTAAAACCTTTCTGCGTAGCTCGCCCCGTATCCGGCAGAAAATGCTGCTGGTGGATTGCGCCATCGGGGGCGGGTTCGTCGGCTGCATCGGGCTTATTGCCATTCCGTCGGTAGCCGTCGTGCTGATGCTGATGTTCAGTTGCCTGATCATTGGCGGTATTCGCCAGTGGCTTTTCGGCACGGTCATCATGGCAGCGAGTATTGCGATCGGCGTGGCCATTGTCGGGCCGGCAGACTCGTTCCAGTCACCGATGATTACCAGCATTATTGCCATACTCGCGACAGGGCTCTACATCTGCGTTACTGCCTTCTATTCCCACCAACAGGCCCGTGCCCTGATGATGGCAAAGACCCAGATCCAGAATCAACGGGAACAGTCCATCGCACTGTCCCACAAACTGTCCAAGTACCTGTCACCCCAGGTGTGGCAGTCCATCTTTACCGGTGAGCGGGATGTGCGGCTGGAAACCCAGCGCAAGAAACTGGCGGTGTTCTTTTCCGACATCAAGGGCTTTACCGAACTGTCCGAAGAGATGGAACCGGAAGCACTGACCGAACTGCTGAACCACTACTTCAATGAAATGTCCGAGGTGGCCCTAAAGTACGGCGGCACCATCGACAAGTTTGTCGGCGACTCCATCATGATCTTCTTCGGCGACCCCACCAGCCGTGGCCAGAAAGAGGATGCCTTCGCCTGTGTGTCCATGGCCGTGGAAATGCGCAAGCACATGAAAATCATGCGCCAGAAATGGCGCAGCCAGGGCATCAAGACACCGCTGGAAATCCGCATGGGCATCAGTACCGGCTATACCACAGTGGGCAACTTCGGCGCCGAGAATCGCATGGACTACACCATCATCGGCAAGGAAGTGAACCTGGCCAGTCGCCTCGAATCCCTCGCCGAGCCCGGTGAGATCCTGATCTCCTACGAGACCTTCTCGCTGATCAAGGACCGCATCATGTGCCGGGACAAGGGCGAGATCACGGTGAAAGGCTTCGGCCGCCCGGTATCCATCTACGAGGTGGTGGACTTCCGCCGGGACATGGGCCCCAACCGCAGCTTCCTGGAGCACGAACACAGCGGCTTCGCCATGTACCTGGACTCGGAAAAGATCACCGAGCGGGAACGCGAGTCTATCCTTTGCGCCCTGGAAGACGCCGCCGAGCGCCTGCGCCAGGAAGAGGATTCCTGACGCGCCCGCCCGTTACTGCCGGATCAGCCTCGGCCCTGCTGCGTCTTCCGGCTCAGTGCTACGCCAGGGGTTGATGTCCAGCCCTCCCCTTCGGGTATATCGTGCGCAGACCGACAGGTGTTCCGGTTTGCAGCGAGCCATCAGGTCCGTGAACAGGGTTTCCACACAGTGCTCATGGAAGTCCTGCTTCTGGCGAAAGCTCACGATGTACTGCAGTAGCCCCGCCCGGTCGATTGCCGGGCCGGTGTAGTCGATCATCACCGAGGCCCAGTCCGGCTGGCCGGTTACCGGGCAGTTGCTCTTCAGCAGATGTGAGCACAGTTTTTCAGAAACCACATCGCCACCGGCCGTCAGGCTGTCCGGGTTATAGTCGTAACCCACGGATTCCGGCTCCTCATCGTCAATCAGAACGAAACCTTCCGGTCGACCGATCGCTCTCGCGCCCTCATCAACGCTGTGCAGGTCTACCGCCACCGACGCTCCACTGGCGCTGGACAGGTCGCGCACAATCACATCCCTGACCTGGTCGGCGGAGGAAAACACCGTCTGGTTGAGGGAATTCAGGTACAGCTTGAGGGACTTGGACTCAATGATGGCCGGCGATGCCGCAGGCACACGGATTTCCCCCCATGCCACCGCGGGTACACCACCCGGCCGCAGCCAGGAAATTTCCCAGGCCTGCCAGAGATCTTCCCCGAACCAGGGCCAGCGACCATCCTCCAGACCAATGCGGCGGCGGTTTTCATCCCGGGCGACGGGGAACAGCAGTTGCGGATCGTAGGCATCCGGGTAATCGCTGGATTTGCCCAGCGGGGCATCAATAAGGGCCATGAGAAATCCTGGAACCAGACATCAGTGACGAATGCCCTTGCCGCGCGCCAGCATACGCAGGGAAATGGCAGACAGGATGGCAATAAACAGCAGAATCATACCAAGAGCAATGTATGGATTGACATCCGACACCCCGAGAATGCCATAGCGGAAGGCATTTACCATGTACAGAATCGGATTGATCATCGACACCCCCTGCCAGAAGCCCGGCAGCATATCGATGGAATAGAACACCCCGCCCAGGTACGTCAGCGGCGTCAGCACGAAGGTCGGCACAATGGAAATGTCATCGAACTTGGTGGCCAGCATGGCGTTGATGAAGCCACCCAGTGAAAACAGGGCCGAGGTCAGGAACACCGTGAGGATCACCATGGGCAGGTGATGAATCGACAGCTCGGTAAAGCCCAGCGACAGCAGCGTCACGATAAGGCCAATGCCCAGCCCCCGGGACATGCCACCGGTGACATAACCCGCCAGAATGATCCAGTTGGGCACCGGCGACACCAGCAGTTCCTCGATGCTGCGCTGGAACTTCATGGAGAAAAACGAGGACACCACGTTGGAATAGGAGCTGGTGATCACCGCCATCATGATCAGCCCCGGAACGATGAACGACATATAGTCGAACCCGCCCATCACCCCGATACGGGAGCCGATGAGGTTGCCGAAAATAATGAAGTACAGCGTCATTGTGACCGCCGGCGGCAACAGCGTTTGCGGCCATATCCGAGTGAACCGGCGGATTTCCCGGGTCACGATGGTCTTGTAGGCCGTCAGCATTGCATCCGTTCTCATGCGGTTTCTCCCTGTTTCGCAGTGCTGGTGTTGTTGTCCTCCACCATGCGAATAAACAGCTCTTCCAGACGGTTGGCCTTGGTGCGCATGCTGACCACGCGGATACCCAGCTCTTCAAGCTGAATGAACATGCCGTTCAGGCTCTGGCCTTTCTCCACGTCCACCACCAGTGCGCCCTCGTCGTCCAGATGGTTGTAGAAGCCATCAAGGTCCGGCGCTCTCTCGAGCGGTTCGGCAGTATCCAGCACAAAGGTTTCCGAACTCAGTTGCTGCAACAGTTCCCGCTTGCTGGTGTTCCGCAGGATCCTGCCATGATCAATAATCGCGATGTTGCGGCACAGGGCTTCCGCCTCTTCCAGGTAGTGCGTGGTGAGGATAATGGTGGTGCCCTGGCGGTTCATTTCCTCCAGGAAGGCCCACATGGAGCGGCGCAACTCGATATCCACACCTGCGGTGGGCTCATCCAGGATCAGCAGCTTTGGCTCATGCACCAGTGCCCGGGCAATCATCAGCCGCCGCTTCATGCCACCCGACAGCATCATCGCCGGGGTGTTGCGCTTGTCCCACAACCCGAGCTGGCGCAGATACTTTTCCGCGGATACCGATGCCTTTTTAAGAGGAATCCCGTAGTAGCCCGCCTGGGTGGTGACAATGTCGAACACCTTCTCGAACTGGTTGAAGTTGAACTCCTGGGGCACAACGCCCAGGTTCAGCTTGGCGTCCGAGAGATGGGTGTCGATGTCGGAACCGAACACACGCACCTTGCCAGCGCTCTTGTTCACCAGCGAACAGACGATGCCAAGGGTGGTGGACTTGCCTGCGCCATTGGGCCCCAGCAGCGCAAAAAAGTCACCTTCGGCCACATCAAGATCAATACCCTTGAGGGCATGGAAGCCGTCGCCATAGGTCTTGACCAGACCTTCAATTTCAAGTGCGTTGGTCATAATGAGTCCACGAGAACAAAAAAACAGGTAGCTATAAGTTGTGGCCCGGAAAGAGAAATTCAAGTAGGCGGCGCACCACCGGGCCAAAATCATAAAAACCCCAAACTGCGACAGGTTTCCCGATATGGCAGAGGCGGCGTCCTTATAATGCCGGTTACAACAATTTACAAAGGCTCTGCTACGCAGGCCAAAACGTCAGGAATGTACGCGCTGCCATGAGATCCGTTCACTTCAAGTCCGCTTTACTGCCTCTGGTCTCTGTCCTGCTTCTGGCCGGCTGCCTCGACGATGACGGTGGTGACAGTGGTGACGGTTCCCGCACCGGCCAGATCATGCCCGCGGGCATTGCCGGGTTGTCTTACTCCACAGCGAGCCGTAATGACACCACTGACAGCGAGGGCCGCTATCGTTATTTCCCTGGCGAAACCCTGACCCTGAAAGTCGGCAACCTGCAACTGGCAGAAGGTGTACCCGTTCAACCGGTGGTCACACCCCTGGAATTCTTTCCGGACCTGCGGACCGCATTACAAATCGCCGGAACCACCGACGAGGGGCTTCAGAGCCACCGCATTACCGAGCAGCAGCTTCTTCTTGATGTACCCTTGATCAACCTCACCCGCTTCCTGCTGGCACTGAACTGGAAGCTGAACATCTCCAGTGGTGAAGGCATCGAAATTCGCGAGCGCGTGATCACCCAGCTGAATGTGGCACTGGCCGAACTGGACGAGCCGATAGACTTCCACGTGCCTCAGGACGAATTCGAATCAGCCGGCAATGATCCCTCGCCCGCCAACCAGGTGCTCAGCCGCATCTGCTTCTTCCCGGAAGGCAACGAACTGTGCGAAGCCCCACCAACCGATGAAGAAATCGCTGCCGCTCCGGAGCGGCCCGAAGACACGGACGAGCGCGAAGAAGACGTTGAGTATCGGGTGGACCTGGAAAACAAGCGCGACCGGATCATGAATGCGGTCCGCAGCCTGGAAGATGCCGACGTCGACGACGCCAGGAATTACCTGACCCGGGAACTGGACACCATCACCACCCAGCTCGCCAACCGCTACTACCTGGACGATGATGTGGTCGAGTTCCCCGCTACCGATACCGCTATCAAAACAGTCAAGGTAAAGAAAATAGGCGGGAAACCTGAGCTGGCCGATATTGAAGCCGTGAGCACCCGGAGCCAGGACGTGGTCGTCCATTCCTTCGGCTGGCAATCAGCTTCGGTTGACTATTTTGTAGCGGGAGAATCGGGAGGGGAATCAGAACTACTGGTCAATTTCCGCCCGGACGACACCTATCGCTGGGTGAAAAAACAGCTTCGCGTCATTATCGAATAAATCACCCTGCCGGCGCCCTCCTCAGGCGCCGACAATCCGGGACAGGTTCCAGCGAGACTCTGCCCCGGTCACGTCATAATGTTCCGGATGCAGCCCTTCTGTGCCGTCTGGCAGACACTCGGCAATGGACAGGGCCTCGTAGGCGTTGCGACCCTCGTTATACTTCGCCAGGTCCACAATCCGGGCAGACTTGAGGGGATGGTGGGCACGATCAGTCATCACCATGACCTTCGGCCACAAGCGGCGCTCCGGGGTATGGGAAACCACAATTCCGCGCTGACCATCCGTCAGTTCAACCAGGCTGCCGGTAGGATAGATACCAATGGCCTGAATGAACTGCTCTGCCAGGTCTTCCTGGAACTCGATGTTGCGCATGTCGTACACCAGATTCACCGCACGGGCGGGCGTCATCGGCTCGCCCGCATCGCGGGGGCCGATCAGAGTCTCGAAGTACTCTGCCAGTCCGGCAACCTTGGCCAACAATGGAATTCTGTCGCCCCGGACACCTTCCGGGAAGCCGGAGCCGTTATGGCGCTCGCGATGCCCCTGCACAACACTGACAACAGCCCGGGATACTCCGGTGTCCGCCAGTTTCGCTACCCCTTTGTCCACATAACTGCGGTAAAGGGCGAAATCATCAGCATTCAGTTTGCCCTCATTGCGGAGGATGCGGCCCGGAAGGTCCAGCTTGCCGATCTGCGATAACAGGCAGCCCAGGCCCAGGTGGTTCAGCAGCCCCTCGTTGAGGCCCAACTGACGGCCGCAGACCAGCGCCCAGACGGCGGTATTGAGGGAATGCCGATAGGTGTAATCGTCGTGGTGCCTTGTTCGGCTTAGCCAGAGCAGCGCATCAGGATTGCGAACGGCACTTTCGACCATTCTGCGCGTAACCGCAGCCACTTCCCGCAAGTCGGGCGTGGCTCCTGCCTGAACAGACTCAAAAACCCGGTGAAGAGAAGCTTCGGCATCCATCATGACCTTTCTGGAAACCTTGAGCTCTTTCTTCATGGTGGTGACGTTTTCGTAGCTGACCGGCTCCTTGATACTCAGCGGGGGCAACTGCACTTCTTCGCGCTTGTTTCCCTTACGCTGGGGCTTGCCAGCGTCGAAGCGGCTGCCGGAATGATTCTGCTCGATGCTTTCACGGGCTTCTGCAACGTCTACAACAACCCACTTGCAGTACGAAACCAGCGAACGGATGTCATCCTGGGACCGGATATGGAAGCCCTGGATCGGGAAAGGCGTCTGATGCCACGGGCGATCGAGATCGGACACAAACATGCCGATTTCAAGATCCTGGACAGCTACTTTCTTTTGGCGGACTCCCACGGGACACCTCTGCACGTGTACGAATCGATACTGACCATTGTGACGGTCCCGGAGAAAGAGTCCATTACATTTTTGTAGTGCAAGGTAACCCGAACGCGACAGAGGGTAACGAAAACTATCAACGGGAAACAAAGTGTAGCAATGTGACAACCCTCACAATTAAACACATTGTCAGAAAACTAGTCGTTATCCTCGCAGACAGCATCATCCAGTTCCGGCGGCCGGGCATTGAGCCTTCCCCGCGGAGACTTGCGGCTGTAGATGGTATAGGGCACCGCAGAGGCGCGAATATAGTCGATGTTCTCACTGTCATCACCACTGCCACGGACTGTGCGGGTCGGCTGACAGGACACCAGCAACCCCAGGGATGAGTCGATATCCGTTATCCGTGCATCCGGTTCACCGGGGTTGATTGCCATACAGCGAGTGCCCGGCCCTGCAGGCGTGCCGTTACGGGCCAGGACATCCTCACCCTGAACACCACAGGCGCGAATGCCATTACCGCAATCGGCCCCGCCGGCCTCATCATGGCTGTCATCCACCAGCCGCCACTTGCGGGCACTGCACTGGGTTTCAAGGGTAATCGGCGTGGACTTGTTATCGACGACCCACCAGCCAGGATATTCGGCAGTCTGCCAGGTGAGCTTTACCTGACGAGCCTCCCCCTGTGAGTTTTCGGCCGGGAACACAGCATAGTGGCTGTAATAGGAGGCACAGCCACTCAGAAGCAGCGGTACAACCGCCACGCAAAGGCTCAGGGAACGGGAAAATCCGGGGTATTTCATACTGATAACATCCGTATCACTGGTCTGCGAACTGCAAACCGAATCCATCATTGGTCTTGCGGACCACCACCATATCCAGCACCGGGGCGGGTACTGGCAGGCCCTGTACCTGCACCTGAACCTGGTCGCCAATCGATGGCTCGAACGGCTCGGTATCCACCACCACAAAAACACCGCCGTCGGATATATCTCTGGTCGAGAACACGAATTCACCAAGTTCTTCATGAGTCACGCGGACCTTCGCGCTCATCGCTGTGCGGTTGTGTACTCTGCGATCATTCCCAACCATAGTCTGTGTTCCCACCACTTTTTGCATAGTTTTTATAGTCTTCCGAAGCATAGCACCATTTTTGAAAGAATATGGCATAGGTGTATTGACACTTGGCTGAACAGAAATGAGAATGGTTGCTGTTTTTAAACATTGCTGAATCTCACTACAGTTCAGCAAGTCCCCGCTTACCGGAACCATTAAGGAAGGTACAACATGCGTCTGAAACTTGCCGCTACCGCTATTGCAGCAGCCTGCGCCCTGCCTGTTCAGGCCAGTGCCGACGGAGAGGTCAACATCTACTCCTACCGCCAGGCCTATCTGCTGGAACCTCTTCTGAACGCCTTTGAAGAAGAAACCGGCATTGAAACCAACGTGGTTTTCGCCAAAAAAGGGCTGGCAGAACGCCTGGAACGCGAAGGACGTAACAGCCCGGCTGACCTGGTGATGACCGTGGACATCTCCCGCCTTAACGAGCTGGTCGAGCGGGACCTGGTGCAGGGCGTCGACAACGACACGCTTGAAGAAAACATTCCAGAAAACCTGCGTCACCCGGACGGAAAGTGGTTTGCACTGACCACCCGTGGCCGTCTCATCTTCGCCTCCAAAGAGCGTGTTGAAGAAGGCGAGATCACAACCTACGAAGGCCTGGCCAACGAGAAGTGGAACGATCGCATCTGTACCCGCAGTGGCAAGCACCCTTACAACATTGCCCTGTTCTCATCCATGATCGCCCACCACGGTGAGGAAAAAGCGGAAGAGTGGCTGACAGGCCTGAAAGACAACCTGGCGCGCAAGCCCCAGGGCGGTGACCGCGACCAGATCAAGGCCATCCACGCCGGCGAGTGCGACATCGCCATCGGTAACAGCTACTACTACGGCAACATGCTGAACGACGAAAACCAGCGTGAACAGGCAGAGGCGGTACGCCTGGTATTCCCCAACGCTGACGGCCGTGGCACCCACATCAACATCAGCGGTATCGCACTGACCAACAGTGCCCCCAACCGCGACAACGCTGTTCGCCTGATGGAGTTCCTGTCCACACCGAAGGCCCAGAAGATCTATGCCGAGGCCAACACCGAATACCCGGCCAACCCGGACGTGAAGCCGTCTGGCATTGTCGCCGAATGGGGCGACATCAATCCGGATGACCTGTCCCTGCAGGAAATTGCTGAGCACCGCAATGCAGCGGTGAAGATGGTGGATCGCGTTGATTACGACAACTGATTGAACGCTCTACCCCAAAAAAGCCGGGACGTTGGTCCCGGCTTTTTTGTACAATCGCGGCCCTGAACTTTTCATGAACCCCGACATGAACCCCAAGGGAACCTATGACCGAGGCCATTACTGCTGACCAGACCGGAGCAGACAATCCCCTGCTGGCCAGGCGGACCTCGAAACGCTGGCTGATTACGGCAGCGCTCACCACGGCAATCGTGGTGCTTCCGGTTCTGTCAGTGATTATCCTCGCCCTGTTTCCCGAAGAAAACATCTGGCCTCACCTGCTGGATACCACCCTGCCCCGCTACCTGAGCACCACCCTCCAGCTCATGGCCGGCGTTGCCGTGATTACCCTGACCATCGGCCTTGCCACCGCCTGGGCGGTCACCATGTGCGAGTTCCCCGGGCGCAGGTTCTTCGAGTGGGCCATGCTGCTGCCCTTTGCAGTACCGGCTTACGTTATCGCTTATGTTTACACCAGCCTGCTGGATTACGCCGGGCCGGTTCAGACCACATTGCGGGAATGGTTTGGCTGGCGTAACGCCACCGATTACTGGTTCCCGGAAATACGCAGCCTGGAAGGCGCCACGCTGATGATCGGCCTGGTGCTGTACCCCTACGTGTACCTGCTGGCACGGGCGGCATTTCTCGAGCAGTCGCCTTCACTGTTTGCTGTCAGCCGCAGCCTCGGCCACTCGGCACTGAGCACCTTTTTCAGAGTGGTACTGCCCATCGCACGCCCGGCCGTTGCCGTAGGCCTGTCGCTGGTACTGATGGAAACACTGAACGATTTCGGTACCGTCGATTTCTTCGCCGTCCAGACCCTCACCGCCGGCCTGTTCGACACCTGGATGAACCTGGGCAACCTGGGTGGTGCGGCACAGATTGCCACCACCATGCTGGCCTTCGTGGTCATCCTGGTCACCCTTGAACGATACTCCCGCCGCAAGCAGCAACAGTTTGCAGCGCGGGACAACCGCGACCCCATTCGCCGCTTCACCATGTCGTTTCCGCGCCAGCTGATCTGCGTTGCAGTCTGCGCCCTGCCGGTCATCTTCGGCTTTCTGTTGCCGGCCATCACCCTTGGCCAGTACGCCTGGGAGTACTTCGATGAAAGCTGGAACCCGGACTTCATTCGCAACACCCTGAACAGCCTGTTCCTGTCCGGCACCGCCGCGCTGACCACGCTGATTATCGGCGTTACCCTCGCCTACAGCCGCCGCCTTCACAATACCCGTGGCATGCAGATTATGATGCGGCTCTCCAGCCTGGGTTATGCCATGCCTGGCGCGGTACTGGCGGTGGGCGTGATCGTGCCCCTGGCGGCGTTTGATAACCAGGTCGACAGCGTTATGAGGGAGACCTTTGGCGTCAGCAGCGGGCTGCTGCTCAGTGGTTCCGCCTTTGCCCTGGTGTTTGCCTACACCGTGCGTTTCCTGGCGGTATCCGCAGGCAGTGTGGAAAGCGCCCTGCAGAAAATCACCCCCAGCATGGACATGGCGTCCAGGTCACTGGGGCACACCCCCGGGCAAACCCTGGTAAAGGTGCATCTCCCAATGCTCAGGGGCACCCTGATTACCGCGGCTCTGGTGGTGTTTGTGGATGTCATGAAGGAGCTGCCGGCGACGTTGATTCTGCGGCCGTTCAACTTTGAGACCCTGGCCACCTACGTGTACCAGTTCGCGTCGGACGAACAACTGGCGCACAGCGCCCTGCCGGCGCTGATTATTGTGCTGGCCGGTATCGTACCGATTATTCTGATGAGCAAGTCCATCTCCGGCACCCGCAGCATCAGCTGATGCCGTAAGTCAGGCTGCCCCTTACTAGATGACCGCCCTGGAATGGGCGCCCTGCACTACAAATCGGCCCTGGAACACGGCTACCGGCTCGCTGACGGGCTCTCTTGAGGGTTCGCCACAATAGACTTCCGCAATCAGAGACAACCGCCCCTTGCCGTGTCGTGCCAGGCTCTTGCGGAATCGGTCGGGAATTTCGCCGCCGGGGAGGCGGCAGAGGGCATAGAAGTCACCGTCAACCGGTTCGATGTGCTCGATTTCGCCAACCTGTATCACCACATTGCCGGCCAATCCCAGGTCAGCCAAAACAAGCTCAACCAGGCCCCAGGCTGAAATCACCGCGACCGAATAGACGCTGCCGCCAAATCCGGTCCCCTGGTGATTATGATTGGGTTCCAGGGGAGCACGGACCAGCAAGGCGTGGCCGTCATAGGAAAGCAATTCCACACCCAGGGCTTCCGAGAGCGGAATCATGCTGTGAATGCGTTTCTGAAACCGGGCTAGCTGAGTCATATTCCCTCCTGAATATGACCTCATTTTATGCCCGTTTCAACGCTTTCCCTATGCGACTTACGTCGGTTTACTGCCAGATGACCGGCTGGCGCTTGGCGTACCAGCTATCGACCTTTTCGCCGTAGGCATCCTCAACCACATTACGCTTGAGCTTCAGCGTCGGCGTCAGGAAGCTGTTCTCGATGGACCACTCGTCACTGACCACCGTAATAAACGCCAGCTGCTCGTGGGGGTCCACCGTCTTGTTCACATCGGTGATCAGCTTCTTGAAGCTTTCCTCGATTTCCCGACGGAACGCCTCGTCAGCCATCTTCGGCCGAATTTCCTCGCCCAGCATCACCAGCGCGTGGGGCTGGGTCTGGTTGGCACCGGAAACACACACCATCTCGATAGCTTCGTGGGACATCAGGCGGTTCTCGATCGGCGCCGGGGCGATGTACTTGCCCTTGCTGGTCTTGAAGATTTCCTTGATGCGGCCGGTGATTTTCAGGCGGCCCATCTCGTCCAGTTCGCCTTTGTCACCGGTTTTCAGGAAGCCATCCTCGGTAAACGCTTCACGGGTTTTTTCTTCATCCTTGTAATAACCCATCATGGTCGCCGGGCTCTTGACCAGAATCTCGCCTTCATCGCTGATCTTCACCTCCACCCCGGGCAGAGCCTCACCCACATAACCGGTGCGCGAACGGCCCGGCTTGTTCATGTGGGAATAGGCAAAGTTCTCGGACATGCCGTAGCCTTCCAGCAACTCCAGGCCCAGGTTGCGGTACCAGTCCAGCACATCATGGGACAACGGCGCGGAACCACTGCCCGCCAGCTTGACCTTGCTCAGGCCAAGGCCCTTGAGCACCTTCTTCTTGATCAGCCTGTTCAGCAGGGGCACCTTCAGCAGCTTGTCCAGCTTTTCCTTGGGCAGCTTCTGCAGCACCCCATGCTGGAACTTCACCCACAGACGCGGAACCGAGAGGAACAGCGTGGGCTGTGCCCGCTGCAGGTCCTGCACAAAGGTATCGAGAGACTCGGCGAAGTAGAGCTGGAACCCGGCATACAGGGAAGCCAGTTCCACAAAGGTACGCTCAAAGACGTGAGCGAGCGGCAGATAGGAAAGCATGCGCTCGTCAGAACCAACCTTCAGCACTTCCATGCCGCCTTCGGCAGCAAAGGCCATGTTGCCGAAACTCAGCATGACACCCTTCGGGCGCCCCGTGCTGCCTGAGGTGTACACAATGGTGGCCAGCTCATCGGCATCACGGTGGGTGTTCTCTTCCAGCGGCGGGAACTTGCCTACAATGTCGTCCCAGGTTTCAAAATCATTGGGCGGGCTCAGCGGATAAGACACGCAACGTACGCTCTCCGGCACGCCGGACTTCATCATGTCCCAGTCGTCCAGCTTGCCGACGAACAGAACCTCACATTCACTGTGATTGAGAATGTAGTTCACGGTATCCGCGTTCAGCGTGGGATACAGCGGTACGGAAATATGGCCCGCCATCCAGATGGCCCAGTCCGACATAATCCACTGGGCACAGTTCTTGGAGATAATCCCTACCCGACTCTTCTCCGGCAGGTTCAGGGATTTGAGGTACGACGCCATACGGCGGGCTTCGTCCACGGCGCGTTTCCAGGTGTATTCAACAACTTTGCCGTCGCCGATCGGCTGCGTCATGTAAAGGGTGTCCGCCTTGGCGGTTTCCCAGTGATAGAGCATATCCAGGGGGAGCTTGTTAGTGGTGTCCATGAACCTTCCTTGCAGTGTGTTATTCGAATTATCGGGTTATTTTTGTAAGGGATTTTGCGTATTCGACTTTAGTAGCCTATTTCAACACAACATTACCCGTCAAAACGTGATGTAAATAAAACTATTCCCCATCACACCTATTCTAACGTCAGGTTATCCCCCTGAAATTGACCAATAAGGTACCTTCCCTTACCCCGCAAGCCAATAGCCTGTGATAAACTCCCGCCGCGTTATTAAACGGGCGTTCGACACTCGGAGAACACTCAGGTCGCGCCGCACATTTTGAACTGACTCGGGAGACCGGCTTATGGCCAACAGAATTCTGCGCACGCTGCTGGGCACTGCCCTGCTGGCACTGGCTACTATGGCCCAGGCGGATGACCAACGTGTGGTTGCCATCACCCAGATTGTGGAGCACCCGGCGCTGGACGCGGTGTACCAGGGAGTCAGGGACGAACTGGAAGAGAAGGGATACAAAGACGGCGACAACCTGCGCATCATGCACGAAAGCGCCCAGGGCAACTCCGCGATCGCCTCACAGATCGCCCGCAAGTTTGTAGGGGAAGGCCCCGACGTAATCGTTGCCATCGCCACCCCATCCGCGCAGACCATGGCCGCTGCTGCCCGCAAGACCCCGGTGGTGTTCTCGGCAGTCACCGACCCCGTAGGCGCGAAACTGGTCAAAAGCCTGAAGGCCCCCGGCGCCAACATTACCGGCGTAACCGACATGCTGCCTATTGAAAGCCATCTGGACCTGCTCGAACGGGTGGTTCCCGATGCCAAGCGCATCGGCACTGTCTACAACCCCGGTGAAGCCAACGCCGTAGCGCTGGTGGAGCTGCTGGAAGAACGCCTGGCCGCCCGCGGCATGGAACTGGTGAAAGCTGCTGCTACCAAGACCTCCGAAGTACTTGGTGCCGCCCGCTCCCTGGTCGGCAAGGCAGACGCCATCTACCTGACCACCGACAACACCGTGATCAGCGCCGTAGAGGCGGTGATTTCAGTAGGCGAGCGCGCCAGCATCCCGGTATTCGCTGCAGACACGGCGACCGTTGGCCGCGGTGCCGTTGCCGCACTCGGGTTCGACTACTACGACCACGGCCGCCAGACCGGCGCCATGGTTGCCCGCATCCTGGAAGGCGCCAACCCCGGCGACATGGACGTGGAGTCGGTCGACACCCTGGAACTGTTCGTGAATCCGGCTGCTGCAGAACGTATGGGCATCACCCTGTCCGACGACCTGATCAGTGACGCGAAAGAAGTCGTAAACAGCGACCAATAACACACTGTTCACGGGCGGCCTCACAAGGGCTGCCCGTTTTCATTTACGGTGAACCTTCCCCATGCTTAGCAATATTGCGTTCTACGGCGCCATAGAAACCGGCCTTATCTACGGCCTGGTCGCCTTCGGTATCTACATCTCCTTCCGCGTGCTCGATTTCCCGGACCTGACAGTGGACGGCAGCTTCCCCCTGGGCGCTGCTGTTGCTGCAGTCCTTATCATCGAGGGCGTGAACCCCTGGCTGGCCACCGGCGCTGCGGTGATTGCCGGCATGGGCGCCGGTGCCGTGACGGCACTGCTCAACGTCAAGCTCAACATCCTCAACCTGTTGGCCTCTATCCTCACCATGATTGCGCTCTATTCGGTGAACCTGCGGATTATGGGCCGGCCCAACATTGCCCTGCTGACCGAAGAAACCGTACTCACCCCCTGGTACAACCTGGACCTGGAATACCACCAGGTACCTGTGCTGCTGTTTACCCTGGTGGTTCTGGTGGGCCTGGTATTACTGTGGCGCTTCATGAAATCCGAAACCGGCCTGGCCATGCGCGCCACCGGCGCCAACCCGAGAATGGCCCGGGCCCAGGGCATCGCCACCGGCGCCATGATCGTGCTGGGTGTGGCCCTGTCCAACGGCCTGGTGGGCCTGGCAGGCGCTCTGTTCGCCCAGAGCCAGGGCGCGGCAGACGTCACCATGGGCGTGGGGGTGATCGTGATTGGCCTGGCCTCGCTGATTGGTGGTGAAGCCGTACTGACACCCTCCAGCGTTGTCCGGGCCCTGATCGCCTGCGTGATCGGCGCCATCATTTACCGGCTGGCCATTGCCCTGGCACTGAACGCGGACTTCCTGGGCCTGCAGGCCCAGGACCTGAACCTCATTACCGCGGTACTGGTCACTCTGGCCATTGTGTTACCCGGTATCCGCACGTCCGTTGCCGCGCGGTTTACCCGCAACAAGGCCTGAAGGGGGACTCATGATTACAGCAACCGACCTGAAACTGACCTTCGGCAAGGGAACGCCCCTGGAAAACCCCGCCCTGCGCGGCATGAGCCTGACCGTTCACCAGGGCGAGTTTGTCACCGTTATCGGCAGCAATGGCGCCGGTAAGTCCACCTTTCTCAACGCCCTCGCCGGCGAAGTGATGGTCGACAGCGGCAAGATCATCGTCGACAACCAGGACGTCACCAAGCTGCCTACCTATAAAAGGGCGGGCAGTGTGGCGCGAGTCTTCCAGGACCCCCTCGCAGGCACCTGCGAAGGCCTGACCATCGAAGAAAACCTGTCACTGGCCATCAAACGTGGCCAACGGCGCGGGTTGAGTGCCGCGGTCAAAGCCCGCTACCTGGACCAGTTCAAAACCAGCCTGGCCTCACTCAACCTGGGTCTGGAAAACCGCCTGGGCGACAAGATGGGCCTGCTCTCCGGCGGCCAGCGCCAGGCCGTAAGCCTGCTGATGGCCAGCCTGACACCCTCCGCCATCCTGCTGCTGGACGAACACACCGCCGCGCTGGACCCGAAAACCGCGGCCTTCGTGCTGGCACTGACCACCCAGATCATCAAGGAGCAGAAGCTCACCGCCCTGATGGTCACCCACAGCATGAAACAGGCGCTGGAAGTCGGCGACCGCACGGTGATGCTGCATCAGGGCCAGGTGGTGTTCGATATTGCCGGCAAGGACCGGGAAGGCCTGGAAGTGAAGGACCTGCTGGAGCTGTTCGAGAAACAGCGCGGGCTGGAAATTACCGACGACAGCCTGCTGCTGGGCTGATCCCGCAACCTGTCACAGGATCTGCGGGGCATACCATCTGCCCCGCAGACAACTGGGCATTAGTGGCCGTATATCCGCATCTGGGTATTAGTGATCGCCAGGTCATCAATGAAGATCTGGCCAATCGAAGCCTGCCCCACAATCACCTCCTGCATGCCGATATCCGCAGCAAAGCTGGGCATATCGATCGCCAGGGACGACCCGCCGTCTGCACTCATCCCGTGGTAGACATAAAGATCCACCTCGGCAAACAGGTCCAGCACGCTGGGGAAAGTTTTGTCGTAATCCGCACCCGTCAGCGACAGCCCACGGACGCCAATCGCCGCAAAGGGCACATCGAAGTCCATCACCTCAATGGCGAACGCCGAGCGTACCCGCATAACGTCGGTGTCTGTGTCGACATGAATCGAGCCACGGCCCAGAACGCCTTCAATGAACAGGTTGTCCATCAGGGCGGTGTTCTGGCCACTCTGGCCCCACAACTCCCAGGCACCAGAGGTGATGCGGAAATCGACAGCATTAAAGTATTGTGGCTGGATATTGATCGCGGCATCACCGTCGGCAAGAACATCGATGTCGATGCGGATATTATCCAGCAGGTCGTTGGCATCCGGGCCACCCAGGCCATTGAAGCCAAAGAAGTCAGTGCGCTCGGCACCGCCAATACTGATATCACTGACAGTCAGCGACCCCTCATCGGTATAGATAAAGCGGTCAATATTGATTTTGGTTTCCAGTTCAATGGACACACCGGATTGACCGGTGATATTGCCCATCGTGCTGTCATCCAGCATGACTATGTCTGCCATTGCGGCAGCAGGCAACCCTGCGATGCCCAGCGCAAGCAGTGTTCGTTTCAGGCCTTTCATTATTATGTTCCTTTTTTAGTAGTTGTCCTTCCTGTGGGCCACTACCACAGTCGACTCCACATCACTACTTTAACGACAGGTATAAAACGGGTACGTGCACCGGTCACATTTAACTGACTTCATGAACTTTTTTTCAGGTTTTTCCTGCACAGTTTTTAACCACAACATCTAGTGGTTTCTGGCAAGACCCTTCAATATCGCGTTTTGACAGGCCTTTCCCGATTTTCAAGCATTCCTTCATTGATTTTCTTACGCTATCAGCCACGTTCTATAGTTGTCTTCTTATTCACAGAACACTATATCCTGTTATACTCGGTCCATATTCACCCATATATAGGGTTTCTCTCGAGTACCGCTCACAGGAGAACCGTAAGCGGAGAGGCCACGGAAACCGGGTGACCCTCTTTCCTGAAACCCCGCTATTACGCCCTTTCCGGTGCGGATAGCGGGCAAGAAAAACACCAGATCTAGTGTTTGAACGGATCTGAAGCACAACAGCCTTCCAGGCTGCGCACATTTTCGCGACACACATGGGGTATGGCCGGCTGCGGCTCGCAGCGGCCATCGAAAGACATAACGGACATTCGAGGGCAGTAATGAACGCTAAAGCACAGGCAGTGATAACAAAAATTCCAATGCAGGAAGCTTCGCTGGACATCTGGAACAGCAAGTACCAACTCAAAACCAAGACCGGTGAGCCGGTCGACAAGGACATCGATGCAACCTATACCCGTGTTGCTACCGCCCTCGCCCAGGTAGAAAACAAGGCCGACCGCGCCAAGCACATGAAGGATTTTGCCTGGGCCCTTCGCCACGGTGCCATCCCGGCTGGCCGCATTACCTCCAACGCCGGCGCAGAGGCCCACAAACCGGCCACCTCCACCATTAACTGCACCGTGTCCGGCTCCGTTCAGGATTCCATGAACGACATCCTGGAGAAAAACCACGAAGCGGGCCTGACCCTGAAAGCAGGCTGCGGCATCGGTTACGAGTTCTCTACCCTGCGCCCGAAGGGTGCCTACGTCGCCGGCGCCGGTGCCACCACATCCGGCCCGCTGTCGTTCATGGATATCTTCGACCGCATGTGTTTCACCGTGTCTTCCGCCGGTGGCCGCCGTGGTGCCCAGATGGCCACGTTCGACGTGCACCACCCGGACGTGATCGACTTCATCCAGGCCAAGCGTGAAGACGGCCGCCTGCGCCAGTTCAACCTGTCGCTGCTGATCACCGAAGACTTCATCGAAGCCGTGCGCAATAACGACGACTGGCACCTGTCTTTCCCCGTTACCGAGAAAGAAGCCGCCGACGAAGGCCTGGACCTGAACGACCCCAGCCAGTTTGTATACCGCGACTTCCCGATCCAGAAAGGCTACGTGGTCAACGACGAAGGCAAGGTGGCGTGCAAGATCTACCGCACCCTGAAAGCCCAGTTTATCTGGGACACCATCATGACCAGCACCTACGACTACGCCGAGCCAGGGTTCATCCTGATCGACAAGGTCAACCAGATGAACAACAACTGGTTCTGCGAAGACATCCGCGCCACCAACCCTTGCGGCGAGCAACCCCTGCCCCCGTACGGCAGCTGCCTGCTGGGCTCCGTGAACCTGACCATGTTCGTGGACTACCCGTTCACCGACAAGGCCAGCTTCAACTACGAGAAGTACCGCAAGGTCGTGGCCATCTTCACCCGCATGCTGGACAACGTGGTGGAAATCAACGGCCTGCCGCTGGAAGAACAGCGTCACGAAATCACCTACAAGCGCCGCCACGGCATGGGCATCCTCGGCCTGGGTTCCACCCTCGCCATGCTGCGTATGCCTTACGGTTCTGCCGAATCCGTACAGTTCACTGAAGACGTTGTACGCGAGATGGCCGTAGAAGGCTGGCGCCAGTCCCTGGCCCTGGCCGAAGAGAAAGGCCCGGCGCCGATCATGGACGACGAGTTTGAAGTAACACCGAAGATGCTGACCAAGTGCCCGCAGCTGTCCAAAGACGGCTACAAACTGGGCGACAAGCTCAAGGGCAAGGTGCTGCACGCCAAATACAGCCGCTACATGCAGCAGATTGCCGGTGTAGAGCCGGAGCTGATTGAACAGCTGGCCGAGAAAGGTGGCCGCTTCACGCACCACACATCCATCGCGCCCACCGGCACCATCAGCCTGTCACTGGCCAACAATGCCAGTAATGGCATCGAGCCGAGCTTCTCGCACCACTACGCGCGCAACATCATCCGCGAAGGGCGCAAGACCAAGGAAAAAGTCGACGTTTTCTCCTTCGAGCTGCTGGCCTACCGCCACCTGGTCAACCCCGGTGCCATGCCCTTCTCCGAAGAAGAAGACAAGCGCCTGCCCGAGTACTTCACCACGTCTGAAGACGTGACACCGGCGCAGCACGTGGACATCCAGGCCGCGGCACAGCTTTGGGTGGACTCGTCCATCTCCAAGACCGCCAACGTGCCGCAGGACTTTGCGTACCCGGACTTCAAAGACATCTACATGTACGCCTACGACAAGGGCCTGAAGGGTTGCACCACCTTCCGCTTCAACCCGGAAGCCTTCCAGGGCGTACTCGTCCAGGAGAAGGACCTGGAAAACACCCTGTACGAGTTCACCCTGGACGATGGCAGCAAAGTGACCCTCAAGGGCAACGAGCAAGTGGAATACGACGGCGAAATCCACAACGCCGCCAACCTCTTCGATGCGCTTAAAGAAGGCACCTACGGCAAATATTGATCCGGTAAAACCGACACAGGACACAAGACCATGACAGTTAAAATTACCAACAAAATCGTCGGCTACCGCGTCAAGAAAGCCGACCCAGTAGCCAGCGAGCACCAGCCACCGGTGCAGGCGGAAACCAAGCCCGTTCAGATGAACGAATACATCGAACGGCCGGACTTCCTGCTGGGCACCACCTACAAGATCAAGCCGCCGATCGCCGAGCATGCGATGTACATCACCATCAACGACATCCTGCTCAACGAAGGCACCGACCACGAAAGCCGGCAGCCGTACGAAGTGTTCATCAACTCCAAGTCGATGGAACACTTCCAGTGGGTCATCGCCCTCACCCGCGTTATCTCTGCGGTATTCCGCAAGGGTGGCGACGTCACCTTCCTGGTGGAAGAGCTGCGCAGCGTGTACGACCCCAACGGCGGCTACTTCAAGAAAGGCGGCGTATTCATGCCGTCCCTGGTGGCTGAAATCGGCGCCGTGATCGAGAAGCACCTGAAGGCCATCGGCCTGCTGGAAAGCGAGGAAATGAGCGAAACCACCAAGCGCATCCTCGCCGAAAAGCGCGCCGAGTTCGAAGCCAGCCACAGCACGGCCACGAACGACGACAAAGCCAGCGACTTCCCGCCCAATGCCACCATGTGTGGCAAGTGCAGCACCAAGGCGGTGATCGTGATGGATGGGTGTGCAACCTGCCTGTCTTGCGGCGATAGTAAGTGCGGTTGAGGTGATTGACTGCGATGAGTGATGAGGAGGCCTGGAGTGTAAATGCTTCGGGCCTTTTTGTTTGGGGCGGTGGAATCATTTGACCGTTTCACGATGGGCGTAAATGCGACAGCTTCGTTATTACAGAAGGTTTTCAATAATGCCTGGCAAGAGAAGGCTATAGATGACTTTTTACATATTTATTTATCTTTATCAGCATTTGAGGAGTTGAGCGTCAGTTGCGGTAACGTTGCGGTCGCGTTTTGCGTGGCGATGCTACCACTGCCTAATCACTGTTATATTTGAAGGGTACATCATGCCAAGAAACGAAACTGTCATAAATGTATTTGTTGCATCTCCTTCAGATGTTTCAGAAGAAAGGAAGGCCCTCGAATCGGTCGTACATGAGCTTAATAAAACTTGGAGTAAGAATCTTAATCTACGCTTAGATTTAATTAAGTGGGAAACTGATGTACACCCAGGTATTGGCGCATATTCTCAAGATGTCATTAACGAGCAAATTAATGACGAATACGATGTATTCATAGCTATGTTTTGGGGGAGGGTTGGTAGCCCAACGCATAAGGCTAAATCTGGAACTCTTGAAGAATTTAATAGAGCCTATCGAAAGTATGCTTCCGACAAAAACTCAGTCGACATTATGGTATATTTCAAAGATCAGCCATTACCACCATCAAAAATCGACTATGAGCAACTCAAAAATATACAAGAGCTAAAAATTGAACTCGGAGAAAAAGGTAGTTTATACTGGATATTCGAAAATACAGAGGATTTCGAATCTCTTCTAAGAACCCACCTTAGCAAGGTGGCACAAAAATGGTCATCAAAATACAGCTCAGTGAATCATGGGAGTTCAAAAACTCTTGAGATTGCGAAAATAGAAGAAACAGAATCTCTTGATGATATTGATGAATATGGGCTTCTGGATTTCACTGAGATATATGAAGATCGTATGTTTGATATGACTTCAGCATTAGCTGCTATGGCAGAAGCGACTGAAAAGATAGGTCATCAGTTTAATCGAAGGACAGAAGAAATCAACGCATTAAAAGAGGCTGGTGAGCATAGCGACCCTAAAAAGGCGAGAAGGGTAATTAAGCTATCTAGTGATGATATGGAACGTTACTCTGAAATAATGGAGTTGCAAATTAGGCTAACAGCCAGATCGAGAGAAGAGGCATTCGATGCCTTGAGTAAGGCACTCTCTGTTTACGTGGACTTTAAAGGCGAAGAAAATTCAACCGACCTTAATGATCTCGAAGACAGCCTTATATTCATGAGGGATGCGGCTTGTGGAACCATCGAAGGAGTTTCAGGATTTCGTGAAACAGTTGCAAATCTTCCGCGGCTAACTATTCAGCTAAATAAAGCAAAACGAAGAGCGGTTAAAGTACTTGACACTGTCTTGGAAGAAGTGGATACCACAGTTTCTTCATCGAACGATGTGTTGAAAATAATTAACGAGCTAAAAAATGAGCAAAGAATATAACACGATACTCCAGCCGACGTCAGGCCGCGGTGCGGCCTTCCTCGGCTGGGTTTGGCGTTAACCATGGAGGAGAATACTTGGATCTAATTGCAGTTGGAAAAACCATTTTGATTTTGATTACCGCGATTGCAGGTTTTCTGGTAGGGCAGGCAAATGGTTTTTTTGCCAGACGGAACGAAAAAAGAAAGGCATACAGTCGAGCACTAGCCGAGTTATTGGAAATCCGGCATCGCTTTAAAGGGGCGCTATATATGCTTCGACGTCTTGGAAGCGATGTAAACGTACCCCGAGAACATCTTGATGAAATAATTCAGGGTCTACCAGCAGGCTTGCTCTGGGATTCAAACGTCTCTGCTCGCTACACTGATGCCATAACCACTCTATCGGCCTATGCTCCGCTTTCTGCTTATGTTTTGAGGTCGAAGGATATCGTCGGCCTCTTTGTGAACGGTAGTCCGGTAACTTTTGGCCCGGATGAGACAGCGCACACCTTCGCAATTAAGAATCTAGAAATCATGGAGAAGTCGGTCGTTCCAACTTTAGATGAATCCATCGAAGCCGTCTCCCAATCATTAGGCAGGAAGACAAAGAAATTGACTAAAGACATACTCGATGGAACTCAAGAGGTGCTTCCTGAGGTGAAAAGCAGCACTGATGAGTTAATCGCAAACGTGAACGCTACAATTGCAGCGTGGGCTAACCAGTGAATCAAGCCGACCGTTTTTCGCTGTCGCTAAAAGCTGCATAGTATTCAAGGTGTTAAGTGTCTAAGGATTGATCGATGAAAGGTGAATGTCTCTGCGGAAACGTGAAGTTCGAAATTGAAGAGGAGATTCGAAACCTCTATCAATGTCACTGTTCGTTGTGCCGTAAAGCCACTGGAACTGCAGCCAATGCTGCTACCTTTGTGCAGGCTACCGCCTTTCGTTGGGTGTCAGGTGAAAGTGACATCAGATCCTACAAAAAGCCCAGCGGTTTCCGAAGCGATTTTTGTTCAGTGTGCGGGAGTCCAGTTCCCAATAGCCTGAGAGACAGCGGGATGGTTTGGATTCCTGCCGGTTTGCTTGATGAACCTGTCACATCACGGGTTTCTGTTCAGCTCCATACAAAGTCCGCTGCCCCTTGGGAGCATGAGTCTGTCGAGTGTGTTCGACTGGATGGTGGGCCTGATAGCCTGGAATCACTTCACAAATTGTTGTAGTTCGTTCCGGCCTGCGGCCTCAACCGGCCGCCCCTGTCGGGCCTCCACCTATTTCAGCGTTAATTTGAAGGAGATTGTCAGTACATGGAAGTAAGCTCTCAAGAACGCATCATTGCTGGCACTGTGCCATTGGTCAGCTTGATCATTTTCTACACCTATTTCTGGCTGTACGTGCCTTTGGTGATCCTTTTCCTGCTATTGGCTCGCCGTTTCGATTTCACCCATAGCAAGATGACTCTCCTGAAGGTCATGGATCTTTGGTTATCAACATTTATTTACGTCATGCTTCTGGCAGCACTAGCTGTAGGGATTCGTATTGCGGTTCGTGACGCAGGTACAAACATCCCTTACCTTTCAGACGATGGCCTCAAAAATATTCTCATGCTGGTCGGTATGGGTTTGAGCATCCTTGCAACCGTTTCCCTGTCAGTCGCGGGGTTTCGTGGGCGCAACCTAAAAATTCCGGGTTTGATTCGGCCCTTTGAGTATTGGAGCGGGCGCCGTGGTGCACCTGCAAATTAACCAGTCAATCAAGAACGTTCTGGTCTGCGGCCTCTACCGGTCGCCTGTGTCGGGCCGCTGCCTATTTTTGCGTTAAGCACTGAAATAGACTCATGACAATGAAACAATACATGGTAATCGAGCACTTCAAGCCCAACTGCATGGAGGCAGTTTACGAGAGGTTTAGTTTTAAAGGTCGCATGCTGCCGCCGGGGCTTCTGTTCGTGAACTCATGGGTAAACACGGAGCTCGGCATTTGCTATCAGCTTATGGAAACCGATAACTCTCAATTGTTTAGCGTCTGGACTAACCACTGGAACGACCTCATTGAATTTGACATTGTGCCTGTGGATGGCTCATCTCAGAGTCAAAAATGCTGAACAAATAGTTGTAGTACGTTCCGGGCGCCCATTTCGCTAAGCTGCATGGGGGCTGAATATTGGCTAGCAGGTACAGCAGAGCTCTAGGAAAGCTAAAGACTTCGACACGAAATTTGAGGAAGGTCGGGAAGACATTGTTGATGACCTGGACCTGTCCTCTGCTTGCCCTGTTAATTAGATTTATTTAAGCGATTTTGTAAATTCGCAACTCTATGATTTCAGCAACGCTTGGAAGGTACCTCAGTAACAACCTGGGCCAGAGTTTTCTGGCCTCCCCTTTCCAGGCCCCGCTGAAGGCCTCGGCACTGGTGCCAGTGTTCGCAATCATAGCGGTGGCTGTCGGTTTCGCCGCCGGTTTATTTCAATTCGGGTGGCTGGATTCGTCGCTCACGCCCGTGCTACCCATCCTATTGTTTGTGTTCCCGTCGCTGCTCGAAGAGGCCTTCTTCAGGGGCGTACTCATACCGCGAAACATATTGGCGTCGGGGCACGTAAAGGCTGCCTGGAGTGTGGCAATCAGCACGCTGGTATTCGTGGTGTGGCATCCGTTCAATGCGCTGGCGTTTAACCCCACGGCCATTTCTCTGTTCCTGAATCCGTGGTTTCTGGTTATCGTAGGCGCTATGGGTGTCACCTGCGGCTATGCTTATGTGCTTTCCCAGTCTATCTGGGTTCCGGTGATCATTCACTGGGCTGCGGTGACGATTTGGGTACTCTTTCTTGGTGGCAGAAATCTTGTGCTGGAGTTGTAACGCTAAACTCCAGACAGCAGTTCCCCCATTTACTTACCATTACGGGAGGACGACTATGCCGGACTACGAACTCTATTACTGGGACCTGCCCTTTCGCGGCAATTTTATCCAGCTTTTGCTGGAGGAGGTTCGGGCGGATTATCGGAAACTGGATGCCAGCGAGGTCTATCCTGACAGCAACCTAACCCTCCTTTACCCCGGGATGGCACCACCGTATCTTTACGACTGCAGGGCCCAGCTCTGGTTCGCCCAGATGCCGGCAATTCTCATGCATCTGGCGAAGACGTATCATCTTCTTCCCGACGAAGCTGAGCAACACACCCTGGCCCTGAAAGTAATTCTGGACTGCAACGATGTTCTCATGGAAATCACCAACCACAATGGCATGGTGATGTGGGAGGAGGACACATGGAAGGAGTTCCGGGCCCATCGTCTGGCCGACTGGATGACCATCTTTGAAAAGACAGGTCAGGCGCATTCCCTCAAGCCGGACACGGGCTATCTACTGGGCACCAGGCTCACGGTGGCCGATATTGCGACTGCTGCACTGTTCGGCTCCCTGGTTCACAGCTTTCCGGAACTTGCCAGGGATTTGGAACACCACGCCCCCAGGGTGGCGAACCTCTGCCAACGTATGGAAAGCCGCCCCTCTATAGGTGCTTTTCTGGACAATCAGCGGCGGGAAGTGGGTAACGCCTACTGTGGTGGTCAGATTGAGCAGTCTTTGCGCGAGATAATGGGAGAAAGATCGTGAAATTGTTACAAGTGGATTTCGATTTTACTGGCCCATTTGGCGAGGAATTGGCAGAAAAGCTGGCAGGCTTGGCTGAGTCAATTAACAATGAGCCCGGTTTCATTTGGAAAATCTGGACCGAAAGTCGAAAAGATCAACTCGCTGGAGGCATTTACCTGTTTGAAGATGAGGAAAGCGCTAATGCTTACTTAAAAATGCATTCAGCTCGCTTGAAAGAGTTGGGAATCAATGAGGTTCGAGGACAGATCTTCGATGTGAATATACCTTTATCCACTATCAATAAAGGCCCTATCGACTAGTCGTCAGCGATCTTAGATCTGCGCCAGTGCGGTTTCGATATCCTCGCGATGGTCAGGGCGCACAAGGCGGGTGATTTCCTGCCCATCCTTCAGGAAGATCAGTGTCGGCCACAACTTCACACCAAAGGTCCGGCCCAGCCGGCGCCCTTTTCCATCCTCTATCTTCACGTGCTCAACCCCGGGATAGCTTTCCATAGCAGCCTTTATGTCTGGCTGCGCTGCCTTGCAGATGCCACACCAGTTGGTGCCAAACTCTAACAACAAGGGGCCCGGGCTATGGGCTACCTCCTCCGGCGTTATGGATTCAGGTGTATATTGGTTGTCAGACGGCATGATGTTTCCTCGTTAAGTCGCAGGGAACGTTTGAGCATCAGGACCCAAATGATACCTTGTTATGAAATCAGGCATCCAGACATGGGTTCGTCAAATATCGGAGGGCGCTATGGCAGGTGGATGGTCACGTGATGGTGCGGTTCAGGATCAGATTGACGCAAGCGTTGAGGATGAGGTTCAGCGAGCCCGCAGCCAGCTGACCCGGGGCGAGAGCGCCACGGAATGCGAGGAGTGTGACCGCCCTATTCCGGAGGCCCGCCGCAAAGCGATTCCGGGCGTCCGGCTTTGCGTCGAATGCCAGTCCGCTCTGGAAAAACAGAAAACCCAGTCAGGCGGCATCAATCGCCGTGGCAGCAAAGACAGCCAACTGCGTTAGCCGGAAACGCTGGTGCCCTGGTGCCGTTACGCACCCAGTCAGCGGATGTGGATCTGGTGACTTTCTAGGCCGGTTAAAAAGTACTGCCACCTGCCAGCTCCCCGGCGCCTATACTGGATAGCAAACCACCAGAGAAGCGCCATGCAAAACAATTCAACAAGCCTGAGCATGACCGTCCTGATGACGCCGGACAAAGCCAATTTCTCCGGCAATGTGCACGGCGGCACCCTGCTGAAGTATCTGGATGAGGTCGCCTATGCCTGCGCCAGCCGTTACGCGGGGACGTATGTCGTTACCCTGTCCGTCGACCAGGTGATGTTCCTCCAACCCATCCACGTGGGCGAGCTGGTCACCTTTCTTGCCAGTGTGAACTACACCGGCCGTACCTCAATGGAGATCGGCATCAAAGTGGTCACCGAAAACATTCGCGACAAGTTGGTTCGCCATAGCAACAGCTGCTTTTTTTCCATGGTGGCGGTTGATGACAACGGCAAAGCCGTCGCCGTGCCCCAGCTGGTTCCACGTACCGAAGATCAGATCCGGCGATTTGCCAACGGGAAGGAACGCCGCGCCATTCGTGCCGAACTGGAGGAACGCTACAGGGCGCTGCATAAAAAATGAGATAGGACAGCTGGATACCACTGAAGCAGGGCCAGGCAGCTATACTGCCTGGTATACACGATTGGGCTACTGGTATGAGACAGCGGATCGGTTTCTGTACCACAGAGGATGATGTGCGCATCGCCTACGCTACCTCCGGCCGTGGACGGCCGTTGCTGCGTGTCGGCGGTTGGATGACCCACATCGAACATGATCTTGAAAGCCCGGTTTGGCGCCACTGGCTGCAGGAGTTGACGCGCAATCACACGCTGGCGCGTTTTGACATTCGCGGCTCGGGTCTGTCCGACAGACACGTGAATGGGCAAACCCTGGAAGCCTGGGTTCGCGACGTGGAGGCGGTGGTCGACAGCCTCGGCTGGCGGCAATTCCCGATGCTCGGTGTGTGCCAGGGCGCCGCCATCGCGGTGCTTTATGCGGTACGGCACCCGGAAAAGGTCACGCACCTGGTGCTTTACAATCCCTATGCGCACGGCGCCTTTACCGAAGGTATGGCGGGCTATCGCGTGGAAGAGGCCGAAACTCTGGCGCGCATGATCGAAGTCGGCTGGGCCCGGAGAACCGGCGCCTTTCGGGAGGTGTTCGCCCGCCTGCTTTCTCCCTCTGATGCGGCGGATCAGATCAGCTGGTGGGACGAACTGCAGCGTCTGACGGCCGATCCGTCCATGGCGGCGCGGCTGTGGCGCGGATTTCACGAGATCGATATACGCGAACTGCTCCCACAGGTGCATTGTCCGACCCTGGTGGCACACGTCAAGGGCGACTCCATGGTGCCATTTGAGGCCGGGCGCGACCTGGCCGGGCGGATTCCCCATTGCCGGTTTCTACCGCTGGAGGGCCGGAACCATATTCTCCAACCCCGGGACCCGGGGTGGCGGATTTTCATCGAGGAGCTGCGCCGGTTCCTTGCCGATGAACCCGGTGAAGACGTGACATCTGTCGCGGGCTTTCATGATCTGACCCGCCGCGAGCGGGTTGTGCTGGACCATGTCGCACGGGGGCGGTCGAATGCGGCCATTGCCGGCGCGCTGTCGCTGGCACCGAAAACCGTACGCAACCACGTCAGCAATATCTGCGGTAAATTGGCCGTTTCATCTCGCCCCGAACTGGTAATTGAAGCCCGGAACGCCGGCTTCGGCTTAGAGTGATCTCCGGAAAATCCGTCAGCTTGTTCCCCGGGACTATCGTCCCGTTTTTCGCGATTTCGTTCAGGCCAACCGGGACAGTCACCTCATGAATACGACGCCTCCCCTGCCTATGCTGATCCTGTAGCCAAGTCAGCAGAGGAGCAGCAGCTATGTTCGTAGCGAATGAATCATCCATCGTAGAACGCCAGCAGTCCCTGGGACGGCATTACCGAGAGGCACCAGGGGATGCCTGGATTACCGACCACGCCCGGGCGCTGCCCGATAGCCACAATGACGCGATTCACGGTGTGGTGGAACCCGCCAACAACGATGGCGGGTTCCAGCCTTACGGAATCCACCGCGCAGTGGGCGGCGACCACGACGCCCCCAATCCGGGCGACCTTCTGTGCTCGGCCCTCGCCGCTTGCCTGCACTCAACACTTCGTCTGGTTGCCGAACGGCTCGAGATAACCCTCATCGACAGCGAAGTCACAGCGACTGCCAGTGCCGATGTTCGGGGTGCACTCATGGTGGATATGACGGTTCCCGTTGGCTTTCAGCGCATGCACTGCGATGTGCGGCTGGAAGTTCCCGCGGAAACCGACCAGAAAACGATGAAAGCACTGATGGTCGGTGCAGAGGGCTGTTGCGTGGTGTTCCAAACCCTCAAAGGCGGCACCAAGGTGACAACCGACTGGCGAATCGACCAGTTGTAGCGCTCGACGGCCCGTGAGTCTGTTCTCAATACCAGCAAACAGGAGATGTTCTTATGTTCCGTACACTGAGCAAATCTGCCACCATCGCCGCCCTCGCGGCCCTGGTTCTGACTGACTCCGCCATGGCGGGCGAACCGAAGCCCATCGCGGCGGAGCCCTTAACCTGGCGGCTTCACCGTGAGCTTGTCTTTGGCCCGGGCTTACTCTTCCATTGTGAGTCCAGATCCACCAATGTCTTCCGGGGTATCCCGGAACTTTGGCAACCCGTCGTGCACCCTCAGCACTTTTTCTTGATAGTACACATGAACACCGGGCGTAAACGGCAATTCTGGCAGGATCGCCGCGTACACGTCGGTCAGGCCAAGTTCCGGATGCTCCGTAAGAATATGCCCACCGCAGCTCTTGCACCATTTGCGATAGCTTTTCGGTGTCTTGTGATACGAAACAATGTTATCCATGCCCCCCTGTGACCTGGACTGCGTCCGGCTTCCACAGAGTAAAGGCGTTTACGGGCCCCGCGGACCAATGCCTGCATGAGTCACAATGACAATAACCCATAGCCTCGGGCTCGCCGCTGACAGTCAATTCAACCGCACCGCAGAAACAGCTTCCTTTGTAGGTCCTCGTGCTCATGATCTGCACCTCCTGGCCTTTGGAAATTGCGCCCCATTGAGGATCCGCTCTTGGATCCAACATCAAACGAATTGGGTAAAGTATTTGCTATTCGCACCTTTTCGCGTAGTGGCGGCTGCGCCACAATAAAGGGACATTTCGGACTTCCGGGGTGCAGGATGATTGATGTCACCGTCGTTCTGGTCGAGGGCGGAATGCCGTCGACCGCCGTGGCTCCGGTGGAGGTGTTCAGCACAGCCGGCGTGCTTTGGAACTCCATGCGAGGCCTGCCGGTCGAACCGCGTTTCAGGGTGCGCACCGTTTCCCAGGATGGCAAAAAGGTGTCCACCGCCGTGAACCTGAACCTGGAGCCCGGCTGTAGGCTCGACGAGGTGGATTCCACGGATCTTATAATCGTCTCTGCCGTGGGCACAGACCTGGAGTCCGCTTGCCTCGCAAACAAACCACTCTACCCCTGGCTGCGAAAATGGCATGCGAGAGGCATCAGAATCGCTGGCGTTTGTGCCGGCGTTTCGTTGCTCGCCGAAGCCGGCCTCCTGGATGAGCGGCCCGCAACGACTCACTGGGGCGTCGTCAATGCCTGTCGCCGAAGGTACCCGCGGGTTCTCTGGCAGCCGGAACGGTTTCTGACCGAGAGTGACAATCTGCTTTGCAGCGGCGGCGTATACGCCTCTGTGGATCTCAGCCTGTACCTCGTAGAAAAGCTATGCGGCCATAGGGTTGCCATCCAGACTGCGAGGGCCCTGCTTCTGGAAACGCCCCGCGTCTGGCAGGCCGGGTACGCTGCCAATCCCCCGGCAGTGTCTCATGAAGACAGATTGATCCGACGAGCCCAGCAATGGCTGTTCGAACACTACAATGGGCCAGTCCGGATAAGCGATCTGGCAGAGTCCGTGGCCATGAGCCCGCGCAATTTCGCCCGGCGTTTCAAGGTCGCAACCGGAGAAACACCTACCGACTATCTCCACCGCTTACGAATCAATGCCGCGCGGCATTTGCTGGAAAACGAGCAGCAAACAATCCAACAGGTTAGTCGCGCCGTTGGCTACGATGACCTGGCATTTTTTCGGAGGCTGTTCAGACGTTACGTGGGCGCCTCTCCCAAACACTACCGAGAGGATTTCACTATCGGCGCATCCGAAAATGTCGCTATCACCGGGCGCAGCCCCCATCGATGACGTTGCTAGCCATTAAACCGGCCTAACCTGGGAAAGGAACGATTGATTGAAACCAAGAACAGCACTACTTTGTAATGATCGTCCACAAGCAAGACCCAACAGTGAGGAGAGGCCGAACGTGAGCCATTCCCTGACCGACGACACTGACAAAGCCTTTCTCCAGCAAGCCGTTCAACTGGCCATGGAATCGGTCGACGAAGGCGGAGCCCCTTTTGGCGCTTTGGTGGTTCTCAATGGCAAGGTTATTGCCAAGGCTGGTAACCTGGCAAAGCTGGATTGCGACCCTACCGCCCACGCTGAGGTAGCAGCAATACGCATGGCAGGCAAAATGCTGGGGAACGCGCTTATGCCGGAAGCTACCTTGTACGCAAGCTGCGAGCCCTGCCCCATGTGCCTGGCTGCCACTCACTGGGCTCGTATTCCCCGCACTGTGTTTGCCGCACCTCAAGAAACTGCAAATCGTGCCGGCTTTGCCGACGGCAATATTGCAGAGCAGCTCTACGGCCAGACTCACCCCGCCCGGCCCGAACAATTGGGATTGACCCAGATCGAACTCGAGAACTCGGCGGCGCCTTTTCGGGCCTGGCTGATAAAGCATGATCTGCCGCTATATTGATCTCGTAAGTCTCTGGACATCATTGAAGAGGCCACAACTAGCTTCTTTGACAAAGCAAGCTATTTAGCTTTTGCTACCTTTAATGGTGACAGGCTAGTCAATATTTACGCTAGCACAACTGAGGATTGCTTATGGCTTTCATAATTGCTGGTCGTTTAGAAGACCAGGACAAAGCTGAGGAGCTCACTCAAGCGCTCCAGCACGCCGGGATTTCAAAAAGGAAGGTTTCGGTCTTTTTTGTCAATCCTGAAGGACAGCACCAAATTCTGCCTTTCGGCGGCGATGAGAATCACTCTCCCGGCGCGTCAGAAGCAGGCAAAGGCGCGTGGTTCGGCGCCGGCGCGGGTGCGGCGGCGGGAGCTGCCATCGGATCCACCGGCGGGCCGGTCGGTTCGGTTATCGGCGCTGGGGTCGGCGCGTATACCGGATCGTTAACCGGGGCCGTTACCAAAACAGACGATAAGCCGGAATCCGGCGCAGATACCGCCAAAGAAGAAGAGCCGGTGATTGACCGAAAATCCGGGCTGCACGTCGCCGCAGAGCTCAATCGTGAGCAAAAGGATAAGGTAGCGGAGCTGATTCGCGATCACGGAGGCAAGGACGTCGAGGAAGCAGACGGCAAAATTGAGGACAGTCACTGGCTTGACTTCGATCCTACAAAACCCATCAGGCTCGTATCCTGAGAGCCAGAGGCCTTTGACTTCCAGGGGTCTGCGGGAAGCTTCTCTCCGTAATCAGTGCTCTGGTATTCTTTGCGTGTCTGGGTTCCGGTAATCATTCACTGGGCGGCGGTGACGGTTTGGGTGCTTTTTCTTGGTGGCAGAAATCTCGTGCTGGAGTTGTAATCACTATGACGGAATCCAAACCGGTTACCGGCCTTTCGCCAGACCGCCTTCTTCACATTGAAGACCATCTTGACCGTCGCTATATCCAGCCGGGGAAATTGCCCGGCACGCTGACACTGGTGGCCCGGCGTGGGGAAATTGCCTATCTGAAAGCTCAGGGGCTGATGGATGTGGAGCGCGACAAGCCGGTCTGCCGGGATACGGTGTTCCGCATTTATTCCATGACCAAGCCGATTACGTCTATCGCCATGATGCAGCTCTATGAGCAGGGGCGGTTTTTGCTGGATGATCCCGTACACAAGTACATTCCGGCCTGGAAGAACCTGCGGGTTTACAAAAGCGGTGTCTATCCCAACTTCCTGACCGCACCTGCAACCAGCACCATGACCATTCGCGACCTGTTTACCCATATGTCAGGCCTGACCTACGGGTTCATGAACCGCACCAACGTGGACGCCGCCTACCGGGAGCTGAAGCTGGATGGCAGCCGGAATATGACTCTGGAAGCGCTCGTCGGTCACCTGGCAGAACTACCGCTGGAATTCTCCCCGGGTACAGCCTGGAACTATTCAGTCAGCACGGATGTGCTGGGGTACCTGGTGCAGTTGCTGGCTGATAAGCCGTTTGATGAGTATCTGCGCGAGCATATCTTTGAGCCTTTGGCCATGCCGGACACCGGCTTCCATGTTCGTGACGATCAGCTTGACCGTTTCGCCGCCTGCTATCAGTACGATCCTGTCGATCAGATCAAGCTGCAGGACGATCCGCAGACGTCCCCTTTCCGGGACAAAAGGACGTTTCTATCTGGCGGCGGCGGGCTGGTGTCCACCATTGACGATTATTTCCACTTTGCCCAGGCACTCTCTCAGGGCGGCGAGTTTGGCGGGCGGCGGATTATTGGCCGAAAGACTCTGGAATTCATGCGTCGCAATCATCTACCCGGCAACCAGGACCTGCCTGGCCTCTCTGTCGGTGCGTTCAGCGAAACACCTTATGCCGGAAGTGGCTTCGGTCTGGGCTTTTCGGTAAAGACTGACGTCGCCAAATCCCAGATCAACGGATCGGTTGGCGAGTATGGTTGGGGTGGCCTCGCGAGTACCAACTTTTTTATCGATCCTGTGGAGGAGCTGGTGGTGATCTTCATGACGCAACTGATCCCCTCATCGACCTATCCGATCCGTCAGGAATTGCGAGCTATTGTTAATGGGGCGTTGGTTTAGAGGTCCCAACCGGCAAGTGTGCCGAGCGTTATGTTGCAAGAGGCAGTTTTACGACAACCTGTTGGACCGGCTGGACTATACTTGACCTATATGAATCACCAAATCCCCCTGAACTATGCCCGTTGACCTGAACGCGCTTTTCCCCAAGCTGACCAATTTGTTGCTGGACGCTGTCTTCGTGGTCGATCAGGACGACCAGATCGTCTTTGTGAGCGATGCGTGTGAGGGACTGCTCGGGTATCGTGCCGATGAGCTGACGGGCACGCTGATCACCGACTATGTGCATCCAGATGACCTGGGGACCACACGAGCGTCCATTGTTCGAGTTATGGACGGTCAGTCCCACAATGACTTCTGTAACCGTTACATCCACAGAGATGGCACTATTGTATACATCCTCTGGTCTGCCCGTTTATCCGAAGAGGAAGGTGTGCGGATCGGTGTGGCACGGGATGTGACGGCATTGAGGCAGGCAGAGGATAAACTGCGTTTCCTCGCCCATCACGACCCGTTGACAGGGCTTACCAACCGATCGTTGTTCCATGATCGACTCGAATCGGCCATGCGCACAGCCCGTCGTCACCACAGCAGCCTTGCCTTGCTGTTTCTGGATCTCAATGACTTCAAAGACATCAATGATACCCATGGACATGCCATGGGTGATCGAGTGCTCTGCATGATTGCCGGACGGCTGGAAGGCTGCGTTCGAGAGACGGACACGGTGGCCCGGATGGGTGGCGATGAATTCACTGTGCTGTTGACGGACATCCAGTCGGCGGAAGCCGTTTCCAGGAAGGTCGAGGAAATCATCGCTGCCGTAACCGCGCCCCTGGGTGCCGAATTCGGCAATATCAAAACGCCGTCCTGCAGCATCGGCGTGGCCTGTTATCCAGCGGACGGGGAGGACGCCGACACCCTGTTGAACCATGCTGATGACAACATGTACCGGCTGAAACGGCAACGTACGTAATCCTGGCTGACGAGTTACACCGGTTCGAGGCCTTTGAAATGGCCTCCGTTTGGGGCTGGGGCGTGTCATGCGTATCGGGGGAAGTCCACTGACAGAATGGCTTAGCCCACAAACTTCAACTACGCTTTTTACCTGGGTACCCAATAGCCCGCCCCTGGCTGTTCCGGCGGACTTTCAATCGACATGACCTATGCGGGGCAAGAGTTCCCGCAGGGACGGATTGGAGGACTAGCTCAATGCCTGCATACTCTCCATTTCATAACGATGGACAAAATCAAACAGCCTCCGGGAAAACCGAGAACCTCAGCGATATCTTCAAGTCCTTTTTCGAGATTGAGGTCGCCACCACCGAGGAAATGGTCAATAAAGTCTTTGAAGTCCGGTTCCAGGTCTACTGTATCGACAGAGCCTTTGAAGACCCGATGCAATTTCCCGACAAAAGGGAGCATGATGCTTACGATCTGCGCTCGGCTCATGCCTTGATCCGGCATCGGAGAAGCGGAGACAGCGTCGCGGTTGTTCGACTTGTTCTGGCGGGCGATAACCCGGAGCAGTCAGACTTCCCAATGGAAGGGCCCTGTATCCACAGAATGAGCCAGCAAGCCCAGGAAACGATGGCGGCGACTCCCCGGCAACACATGGCCGAGATTTCCAGAATGGCGGTAAGTCGGGAATTTCGTCGGCGCCTCAACGAACAGGAATCACCCACTGGTGTTACTGATCAGACTTCCTACGCCGATGCCGAGGGCGGCAGGCGCGCCATGCCCTATATCAGCCTGGGCCTGTTCGCCGCTATCCTGCGGATGTCAGTCAAACACAATGTCACACACTGGATGGCGGTAATGGAGCCGGCTCAATTGCGTCTGTTAAAGCGGTTTGGTGTGGAGTTTGATCACGTCGGGCCCGTAATGGAGTATCACGGCCTCCGCCGGCCCGCCTTCACCGAAGCGGAATCCCTGATCAATGGGATCCTCCGGCGCCGCCCGGATGTCTGGAAGTTGATTACCGAATCAGGTCGTTATTTGCCCCCCAAACCCGTCAATCGGTGAACGACTGCCAAGCCAGATACGCAATCCTATGAAGTCACAGCTCTAACACTTGGAGATCTCACGGGTTTTACGTCGAAGTACACAACCGAAGCACCCCAGCTGCAGGAAGTTCAACAGACCCGGGGCCCTCTGGTGCTGGAGTTCGGCACCTCCTGGCGCGGCCACTGCCGCGCTGCCCGTGGATCTGATCAGTTACGAAGCCGACTCGTAAGGTTTTTTTGCGGAGACAAACATGGATTTCAATTGGGGCCTTATTGGGCCAGGACGGATCGCAGAGAAGTTCGCCGGGGCAATAAAAGCCGAAGGGGTCGGCAAGCACCTGTTGGTAGAAAAGCCTCTCACCGTCGCCACGTCTCAGTGGTTCATGCAGGCTGATCCCGATGACATCGTTTCCCAGGTTCATATCGTACCAACCGGGGTTGATGAAACCCTTGGCAACCAGCGGATTATGGATCAGGTACGTCAGGATGCAGGGTTGGTCCAATGAAGCGCATTCTCATCGTACTTTTCGGCTTAGGTCTTGCCGGTTGCGTATCGCAGCAACCTGCCGTCAATCTGAATAATCCGGATTCTGCCATCGTTGGTGAAAAGCCCGAGGGTTATCCAAGAACCTACATCAAGCAGCTCCCCGATTTGCCCGGCTTTTGTATTGAGGTGACGGAAGACTGGAGAGAAAACCTGCATCAGGGCGAGACAATCTGGCGGAAGGAAAAAACGATAAAGAGTGTGAACTGCCCCGGGAAGAGCTGGTGGCAACAGAGGTGAATCTGATCCGTTACCAATCCAATTCATAGGCCTATCGTTCCATGCTTGAAAAACGCATCCCTCCCCTGCTCCTGGTGCTTATTGTCGGTGCCGCCATGTGGTGCATTTCTACCGCGACTTTACCTGTACCGCTGGAAGACACCTTCCGCAGGGTTGCCGCTGGTGTGCTGTTTGTTGTTGGCACACTGTTCCCCGTGGCTGGCGTGGTTGCCTTCCGGCGCGCCAAAACCACGGTAGACCCTCGCACGCCCGAGGCCAGTTCAGCTTTGGTCAGCTCCGGTATTTACCGGTATTCCCGCAACCCGATGTATGTGGGATTTGCGTTCTGGTTGTTGGCCTGGGCTGTGTTTTTGGGGTCTGGCTGGGGGTTACTGGGAGTGGTGTTTTTTGTGCTGTATATGAATCACTTCCAGATTGCCCCTGAGGAGCGGGCCCTGCGGGCATTGTTCGGTGATGAATTCCGGGCCTATGAGCAACGGGTTCGCCGCTGGCTTTGAACGCCGGTCTCCCATTCGGGGTCCACAAGGCTGCTAGTCGCCACCGCTCACTTACATATTTTTACACTTGGTGCGCTAGCGAACAGACCGGCCAAAGCCAAGGGCATATGATGGATACAGATGAGGCGATGGATCAGCCGGGACAGGACGTCACATCATGCGCCGCAGGGATGAGGCGCAATCTTAACTCAGGAATGAGGCCCCTAACGGCCTCTTTGGCAATATGGCTATGGACCCGCAGTGCCCTTTTGCACCGGCCTCGCTCCCAGCGCAGGCCGTTTTTCTCATCATAAACCGGGACACATTCAGTGCCTGGTATGTGTAATGAATTTCTCATTCCCCCGTTCACCATACACCCTTGCCCTGCTGGTTATTCTCGGATTTGCCGGGTTTCTTCTGGCCGGCGCTCAAATCCTGGTGAATACTATCGAGATAACCACCCCGGAAAGCAATGTAAGCCCTCAGCCTATGCCTGAATTCTCATCACTTCGGGGTGAATACGTCCGGGGCCAGAGTTACCAGACGCCTCCTTTCTGACTCGTGCAGAGCCAGGGTGCCATATCACATTTCTTCATGAACCTGGCCATAGGCCAGCATCGCGAACAAACCGGTACCACCGATAATGTTGCCGATGAGTACCGGGGAAATATGGTAGATCAAGGCGGTAAAGAAATTCATTTCCCCATTGAGCACCAACGTGAAAATTTCGTTTGACCCGGCAATCACGTGGGTAAAGCCACCCGCCGCAATCAGCCAGGTAAACAGGACGATTACCAGCACTTCCGACCTCTTTGCAGAAGGCAGCATCCACACCAAAGCGGCTATGAAAAAGCCCGATGGAACACCGCGCAAAAGTGTCTCGGCCGGGGTCAGCGTTGCCAGGTGGCGCGATATGTCCAGGATCGCCGTGAGGGTCTCGACGGTAAGGATACCCCCGTGGACGCCGATAGCAGCGGTAACAAACGTGCCAAACAAATTTGCCGCAAGCACAATGCCCCAAAGGCGCCCGGTGCGATAGAACCGGTTGCGCGTAGGCTGGGCGAGAACCGGCAGCACAACAGTAATGGTATTCTCGGTGAACAGTTGCAGCCGGCACAGGATCACGAGGACAAACCCGACCGAGTAACCGAGGCTTTCAATCAACGTGAGATAGGGGTGAGTTGAGCCCAGATTGGCGCGGATAATTCCCTCGACGAGGACCGAGGTCGATATTCCGATACCCGCTGCCACACCGGACCACCAGAGCGAGATTATCGGGCGTTGTAGCTCCTCTTCGCCCTCACGATGGATGATGGAGTAAAGAGTCAGTGAAGTCAGGCCGCCATGTTCGGCAACGGTGTCACGCTCTTTCGGAGTCAGTGACTTTTCGCTGGAGGTCGGTGTCTGTTCGCGGGATTCGCGATCCTCGGCTTTGGCGCGGGACTCTTGCTCGTTCGCGGCTTCCTTTGCCTTCTTTTTGGAGGAGTCATCCTGGTTGGCTTCCCGGTCACTCATTCAACTGTCCTTTCGCCATCCAGAAACGTTCGTGTTGCTGCAAGAGTATGCCCGCAGGAACGCAGTGTTCAGTGCCTATGATGATAGCTCAGATACTGAATTCGGACACAGCACCTTCAACACTGGTCTATTCTGTAGTTGTGGAGACCCGTGAAAGTGGAATCCGTGGTCAGGGAAGGCTGAATCTATGATTCTCAATCAACCCGGGCGCCGTCATTACGACGTTATTATCCTCGGTAGCGGTCCCGCAGGCATCACCACGGCACTCGAGTTGTCCAAGGATTCTTCTCTTGACGTTGCCGTCATCGAGAGCGGAGTGCTGGAGCCACACCCAACCATCCAGACCCTGGCCGGCGTCCAGTTACATGGCGATTTGCCAGATGATTACTTCCCTATGCACACACAACGTTGCTTTGGCGGTAGTTCGACCATCTGGGGCGGGTACTGTGCCGTGCTGGAGAAGAGAGCCTTCACGGCTCAAACGTGGCCTATCCCCTACCAGGAAATAAACCGTTGGTATCCAGCTGCCGCCCGCATTCTCGAGCTGCCAGACGACGCCTATCGCCGACCAACGGTGGCCATTGAAGGAACATCAGAGCTGGTTTACAAGCCCTTCTACGTGAGTCCGCCGGTCCGGTTCAATAAAAAGTACCATTCCTTTTTCCTGCACCATCCCCGCGTTGACCTGATACTTGGCACCACAGGGTTCCGCCTGCTAACGCAGGAGCGCACCGTCACCGCTCTGGAACTTCGAGACTCACTGGCACCCCGGCTCTCACCCACGTTCGTGTCGGCTGACACCTTTGTGCTTGCCTGTGGAGGGGTGGGCAACCCGCGGATGCTGCAGCTCTCTGATATTGTTGACCCGATGCCCGTCGGGCGGGGGCTGATGGAGCATCCACACCTATACGCGGTGGCGGAGATGTATCTGGACCGGGACCGGCTCCCGGTGGGCGCCGAAGAAGATCCGTACCTGGTACACGCACTCCAGTTGTCAGACAGCTATTGCGTCGAGAAAGGGGTGCTGTCTTTTAGCGCTGATTTCAATCAGCGGCAGATGACCCCTACCGTGTTACTGGGCAAACGGCGCGAGATGCTTCATTCCCCGGTCACCATTCGGGCCGAGATTGCTCCGGATGTCAGGAATTCCGTACGCGACAGCGACCAGCGCAATTACCTTGGAGCGCTCTTGCCGCGGATTGATTTCCACTACCGCTACCATGATCTGGCGCGAGAGAGCTGGCACCTGTTCGGCAAGGCACTGTTGCGCTCGGGGTTGGGACGCCCCTCTGTCCTGCAACCCGAATTCAAGCTGCACGATGGCGGACACCTGATGGGCACAACACGAATGGGGCTGTCGGCGGCCGATTCCGTGGTCGACAGCAACTGCCGCGTGCACACGACCGATAACCTCTATGTGGCCGGATCGTCGGTCTTCCCAGCCGGTGGTGCCTCTAACCCAACCTACACCATTGTGGCCATGGCGTTGCGCCTGGGCGCCCACCTTGCCAGCACTTCAGGAGGTAATGCTCATGGATAGGCGCACCTTACTCACCGGTCTCGGCGCTGCAGCGACATGGCTCGGCCTCAGTAGTTGCACGCGGTTTCTACTCAACGGGAGCACCCCTGAGAGCGGCAGCATAGCCGCGCCCACAACACCACTCAGTAAACAACTTGCGGAGCTCGCAGATCCACTTTTCCGCGATTACTCAGCAGGCAGGTCTGCGGACGCACTCCACTCAGAGTTGGCGCACAAAGGCGTCATCTCAATACACCACGGAATAAATCATAGCAAGGTGATTGCTCTGGCCGGTCATGAGCCGCTCATTATCTATAAAGGCTTTTACTACACACAGAGCGAGCTCGAGCTTTACGCCCTGGCGTATCTGCGTAGAGGAAAAAACCAGGTCCGTTTATGAGGAAACAGACCTTTCGCCCACCGCGAAGGCCGTTTTTCTAATAAATGCTAGCCGAGGCTCCCTGTTTTTCAGAGGCTGAGGGTGTACAAGTCCGCAAAAACCTACTTAAGTAATATCAGTAGTAAGGCTTTTGCTATACAGGAGTACCCGGCTATGAAGCTCACCGAATTCATCCGAACTCATATGGAAGAGATCTTGCAGGTCTGGGATTACGATGCAAAAGCGATCCTGCCCAACCCCGACCTGTCACGGGAAGAGCTCAGAGACCACGTCGAACAGATACTGCTGGGCATAGTAGTAGAGTTGGAACGACCGGCGACCGGCCATGAGCGATCATCCCTTTTCAACCCTGATCACCCGGACTGTATCGCTTCGGCCCGGATTCACGGTATGGAGCGGCACAATCTGGGTGCCGATATCGTCCATGTGACCAATGAATTCAGTGCCCTGCGACTGACGGTAGCCCAGCTATGGCTGAATTCCCTTGGCACCGTTGAGCCGAGTGATATTGAGGATCTGAACCGGTTCAACCGAAAAATTGACAAGGCCCTGGCGCAATCCGTCCAGCGCTACGCTCTCGAAAAGCAGAAGCAGGGCCGTCTGTTTGAGACCATGCTGTCATCACTCCCGGACCCCTGCTATATCCTGAACCTGGAAGGCACTTTCATATATGCCAACAGGGCCATGGCGGAATTGTGTGATCTGCCCGCCGATCAGATCCGTGGCAAATGCTTCTGGGAAATGCCGCTCCCTGCACACTACAATGGCAAGAGCCAGCTGGAAAAGGTAGTTCATCAAAAGCAAGAGAGCCGCGGCGAGGTTGAGATCCAGTCAGCCCGCGGCAACAAACGGTTCTTCGAGTATGTCTATGCGCCGGTGATTGATGACAAGGGGCAGGTGGAAGCGGTATCCGGCATTGGACATGACATTACCCTGCGTAAGCAATCGGAAGCGAAAATCTGGCGTCATGCCAATTACGATTTGCTGACCAATGTGCCCAACCGTCGCCTTTTCCGCGACCGTCTGGATCAGCACGCCGCCCATTCCGACCGCACCGGCGAACCTTTTGCCCTGCTTTTTATCGATCTGGACAACTTCAAGGCCATCAACGACCGGCTGGGACATGATGCCGGTGACGAACTGCTGAAGGATGCGGCCAAGCGAATCGTTGCTTGCGTGCGGCAGTCGGATACGGTGGCCAGAATGGGTGGTGATGAGTTCACGATTCTGTTGCTGGATACCGGCAACCTGGCCTTTATCAAAGACATCGCCAGGAATATTCTGGCGGAACTGGACCGGCCGTTTCGTCTCGGTGATGATGAGGTGAAAGTGTCCGGCAGCATTGGCATCACCCTGTTCCCGGAGGACGGCCACTCCGCCCAGCAATTGTTGAGCAATGCTGACCAGGCCATGTATCTGGCCAAACAGTCCGGCCGCAATCAGGTCTGTTTCTATAACCAGATCATGGGGCACGCCCGCGACGCCCGCCACCAGCTGGTTGCCGAACTTCGCCAGGCACCGGAAAAGCAGCAACTGGAGCTGTATTATCAGCCGATTGTGGAGCTGTCCAGCGAGCGTATTGTAAAGGCTGAGGCACTGCTGCGATGGCAGCATCCCGAGCGCGGCCTGCTGGCACCGGGGAAGTTTCTCGGGCTGGCAGAAGAAACTGGTCTGATGGGTGCCCTGGAGCACTGGGTATTCGAAGAAGCAGCCGCCAGTACTGATCGCTTGACATCTCTGGCGGGGCTACCGTTCCAGATAGGCATCAATACGTCTCCCATGCAATTCACACGCAGCACCCAGGACGAATACCTGGAGGCCGACCTGGACGCCCTTGCCCGGTCCGGGGCCAACGTAATACTCGAGATGCCGGAAAGTGTATTCCTGCAGAGCATGCAGAGTCTTGGAGAGCGTTTTTCCAAGCTCCAGGAAGCCGGTGTCCAGCTGGCCCTGGATGACTTTGGTACCGGCCATTCCTCGCTGGCCTATCTGAAGCGGTTTAATGTGAATTATCTGAAGCTGGACCCTTCCTTCGTGCAGAACGATAGCCCCGACTCGGGGGGCCAGACCATCGCCGAATCCATTATCGCGATGGCCCATAAGCTGGGAATCCAGGTCATTGCGAAAGGTGTGGAAACGGCAGAACAGAAGGACTGGTTGAAAGAGGCCGGTTGCGACTTTGCTCAGGGGCATTATTTTTCCACGCCCCTGCCGATGGAGACGTTCAGCGCACTGTTACACAACGGCAGGCAAACCTCCTCAACCATCCCGCAGTAAAACCGCCGGATCAAGCCGCATTGCCTTCAGTGTTGGTACCAGGCCACCCAGCAGGGCCAGTGAACTGACGGTGCCCGCGACCAGCGCGCCCAGCCACCACAGATCACCTGCTGGCAATTTCAGCGCGATGGCCGCTACTGGAAGTGCGATTAGCGACCCGAGTGCAGTCGCGAAGACAGTTGCGAGTAGGGTCAGCAATCCGGTTTCAAGCAGCATGGACAGCCGTATGGCCTGGTGCCTGGCGCCGAGGCAGTGCAGCAGGTTGGCCTCATACATCTGGCGCCGGCGGCTGACACTCACCACGCTCGACAGTACAAGCAGGCTTGCCATAAGGCTGACGGCGGCAACCGCTGCAAGGCCGGCAGCCGCCTTGTTGAGCAGTTCACCGGCGGTCTCCAGCCAATCGGCGGTGCGCAACGTGATCACGTTGGGGAGGTTTCTCGCCAGCCATTGCTGAGATTCCTTTGCGGCCGGGTCACTCTGGTAGACAGCGCCTACGTATAGGCTGATCAATTCGTCCAGCGCGCCTTCCTGCAGAATGCCTTCGAACCAGAACCGGGTCTGCAGGCCTTTCTGCCGGTAGATGGCCCGGATTTCGACGGCAATTGGCTGATCCTGGGCGGTAAACTCTATCTGGTCGCCGACAGTCAAACCCAGTTGGTAGGCCTCCCGGTCCTCCATGGCCATGAAAGCTGGCTCGCCCGCTGGCGCAGGTTGCGCCCACCATTTGCCCTCTACCAGCTCGAGGCCTTCCGGATTGCCCGACAGATACGTGAGCTTGTATTCATCACCCATGGCCTCCCGCCTGGCTTGCGAGTCGTCTGCAAGAAAGTCTGCAATCGGCTCCTTGTTGATTGTTGCCAGGCGGGCGCGAACCAGTGGCAGGAGATCTGCCCTGGCGGAGGGATCGAGAGATTCAAGACCGGACTTGAGCGAATCCATCTGATCCGGGAATACCTCATACAGAATCAGCGCGGGTGAGTCCGCCGGTATGGTGGTTTCCAGGGCTCGCAGGAGAGTGGCTACGATCAGGGTGCAAGCCACCACAAGGGTCAATGCTGTGCCCAGCGACAGCAGTGTTGCCCGCAATGGCGAGTCCGGCCTGTGGAGGTTGGCCAGTGCCAGGCGCCGGGCAAAGTTACGGTCGGCCAAGCCGCTATCCTCCAGCGCTTTGGTGCCACGCCGCAGGCCCTTGATAATGCCTTCCAGCAAACCCCAGAGCGCGATGACCGCCAGCAGGAACAGGAATCCGAGTTGCGGCGACGGCAACCAGAACAGAGTGGCGGAGATGTAGACCGCCAATAACAGATAGCTGGCTACCCGCCAGCTGCGAGGCTCATTTCTGGCAGCCTCAACCTGGCCTCTGAACAGGCCGGCTGGTGAGGCAGCAAGTGCTCTGGCCAACGCCGGTAGCGCGAAGACATAGGCGGTCAGCACCGCAAACAGCCAACTCAGGAGCAGGGGCACAAACCACAGGGAGACCCAGTCCCCTGCGCCGCTGGGCCCGGACAGCGCATAGGCATCGCCGGCCAGACTGATGGCCACCGCGGAGAATCCAAGCCCGATGCCGCCGCCGATGAGACCCGCCAGGCTGCCCAGTATGCCAATCTGTAACAGGTAGATGCCCACCAACGGTTTGCGGCGCAGGCCCAGTGTCTGCAGCGTGGCAATGGTGCCCAGCTTTTCGTCCAGATAGGCATGAATGCTGTTGGCAACACCCAGGCCGCCAATAAACAGCGTGGTGAAAGCGATCAGTATGAGCGCCGTGGCAATCTGGTCAAGCCGCTCAGACAGGCGTTCGCTGCGCTCGGCAAAGGTAGTGGTGTCCCAGTTTGTTTCCGGGAAACCCTGTTCGAATTCATCCAGCCAGACGTTCAGATCCCGGTCGGTTTTCACCCGGTATTCGTAGTCGACCCGGCTGCCCGGCCGGATCAGTTCCGTTGCCTCCAGCGCCTGCTCGGAAATCATGATCGGCAGTCCGCGCCAGTTCGCATTCAGGCGGCGATCCGGCTGTGCCTGAATAAGACCGCTGATGCGAAAGGTCGCGGCGCCGATCTCAATCTGGTCGCCAATGGACTGGCCCAGGCGCTCAGCCAGCATGGGGTCAATGATGGCGCCCCAGAGACCTCCCTTCTGTGCATTAAGTGACTCACGTGGTTGGTCCGGCGTCAGTTGCAGCTCGCCGTAGAGTGGGTAGGCTGCGTCCGGAATCAGTATCTCGGCTCTGAAGAAACCTTCCCCATCGCTGCCACTGACAATGGTGTCGAACTCCCGAACCAGCGAGATGCTCCCGGTACCACCAATCCACTCGAGCACGTCATCCGGTAAAGGTTCACTGGCATCAAGCTCGACGTCCCCACCAAGCAGTGCACGGGTGTCTGCCAACAGGCTCTGCTCGATAACCCGATACAGGCTGGCTGTTGCCGCCACCAGGGTGACGCCAAGGATGAGGCAGGCGAGAAAAACTTTGAGCGCCGAGATGCGTGATCGCAGATCGGTGACCGCGAATCTCAGCATCCACAGAGGCCTGGCGGTGGATTCAGACTTCATACAGGCGCCCGCCTTCCATCCGGACCCGATGCTGACAGCGCCCCGCAACGCGCTCGTCATGGGTCACCAGTACCAGCGTGGACTTGCTTTGCTTGTGGAGATCAAACAGCAGCGAAAGTACCTTTTCGCCAGTTTCCTGGTCCAGGTTGCCTGTCGGCTCATCGCCCAGCAGCAGGCTTGGCTGGTGGACAAGTGCCCTGGCGATCGCGACACGCTGTTGCTCACCGCCGGAAAGCTGTCCCGGGTAATGCTGCAGCCGATGGCTCAGGCCAACGGCGTCCAGCATTGCAAGAGCCTGCTCGCGAGCGCTCTCCTGCCCGGCAATTTCCAGTGGCAGGCTGACGTTACCAAGTGCGGTCAGGCCGGGTAGCAAATGGAACGACTGGAAAATGATGCCAAGGTGCTCACTGCGCCAGTCGGCCAGGGTATTGGAGTCCATGTCGCCAAGGCGCCGGCTGCCCACCAGGATTTCGCCCTGATCCGGCCGCTGGAGGCCAGAGAGCAGAAGAAGCAGCGAGGTTTTTCCGCTGCCAGACGGGCCGGTAATGGCCAGTGTGTCACCGGGCGGGACTGTAAGTGAGGCGTTATTGAGCACCGCAACGGCACCCGACTCTGTTGGGTAGGCGAGGTGAATATCACTCATCTGGACGCTCGTGGACACGAAGGCACCTTTCTTTTGATGATAGAAGTGGCGGACGGGTAAGAGTACGAATGGTCTCCTGAAAAAGTACAGCATCAAAAAATTTCGACTATGTTGAAAGAAGGATAATTGCAATCCGCGTCCGGATTTTCGCCCATCCTTCGAGCACGAGCCAGTCATGGATACGACTAACCGCTCCCCCTCAAAACCCCCGTTCAGAGTTCTACGGGCACTGGCCGTTTTGTTCGCGCTGCTGGTCGTCGCGATTATCGTCATTGAGCTGATGTCGTGGAATTTCCTGAAGGGGCCCATCACCGAGCGCGTTGAAGCCATGACCGGCCGTGACATGGAGATCACCGGTAATATTGACGTAGGTCTCCTGCCCCACCCTCACCTCGAGGTGGGCGAAATGAAGCTGGGCAACGCCGACTGGGCAAAGACCCCGGAAATGCTGTCCGCTGGGAGGCTTGAGCTTGAACCCTCCATCATCAGTCTCTTCAAGGGCGAACCGGCACTGAAATCTGTGACCATAACGGAACCCACCCTCAACCTCGAAAGCCGCGAGGGGAAACCGGGCAACTGGGTTCTGCCTGCAATGACGGACCAGGGTGAGAACGTGGGCAAGGAGGAAAGCTCCGGCCCGCCCCTCGCTGTCCAACAACTCAATATTCATGACGCAAAGATCCGTTACTTCACGCCCGAAACGGAGCGCCCGCAGGTTTTATCACTGGCTTCGCTGACGCTGGCCGGTGACCGGTTCTCCCTCAACGGGGAGGTCAGACTGTCGTCGGAAGGCGAGCGCCTGGTGCTGCCCCTCGAACTCTCGGCCGCCGCCGATCCGGGGTTTGCGGATAGCCAGTGGGGGTTATCTGATATTCAGGCCCGGGCGGGCGAGGTCCGTATCGACGGCAATATCAGTGTGGACGCTGCCTTCAGCCCGCTGTCGATAACCGGGAACCTGCATTCACCCTCCATCAACGTCACTGATATCCTGGCGGCACTGCCTGAAGATCAGGCAACCGACGAGCCGCTGGCTGTGTCCATACCCGTACTGCCAGACCTGCGGGGGGACCTCCGTCTCGCTGTCGATGAGCTCATCCTGGAGCCGACAACATACACCAGTGTTGAGACCAGGCTGCGCCTGGGCCAGCACGAGCTGACGCTGGAAACTCTGAGTTTTGACGTGGCCGGGGGCCGTGGCGAAGCCAGGGCTCGCCTGGTCAGCAACGCCGACTTCATCACTGGGAAAGCGGAACTCGACCTGCAACAAGTGGCGCTGGATGGCCTTGGTGCGGACGAAGAACCCACGACAATCCTGGATGCCGAACTCGAACTCGGTCTCCGCCAAATGCAGCAGGCTGCTTCCCTGGACCTGCGAACGCTTCTGGAGCACCTCGACATTGGCCTGGCCAGGGCGTCCTACCGGACGAAGAATCAGGCCACGGGGGCTGGCAGTAACCTGGCCCTCCACCTGGAGAAGGCCGGAGAACCGAAAACACCGGTGCTCTCGATAACCGGAAAGTTCCAGGGCAAGCCGCTGGAGATGACCATCGAGGGCGCGCCCCTGCCGGAGCTGGCAGAAGGCGCCGCAAGCTATCGGTTACAGGCTCAGGCACAAAGTGGTGAACTGCTCGCCTGGGCGGATACACAATTGGGAGCGCTCCTGACGCCCGCAAGCTTTGCCGGCAACCTCGTGCTCCAGGGCGAGGGTGGTCAGGACCTGGGGGCCTGGATCGGGGCACCTTTGCCCGCCCTACCCGGGTACCGACTGTCGGGGCGGCTGACCCGTGACGGGGAGCAGTGGTCTGTCACCTCCCTTGATGGACACGTCGGAGTCAGCAACCTGAGCGGCGAGTTCCACTTCCACACTGCGGATCGACCCACAGTGAATGTTGACCTTGAGGCGGATCGCATTGAACCTGGCCAGTTTACGGCGGAAAACTCACAGCCCGACCCGTCATCAAACGGCGGAACCGAGCCGGACGACGCTGGTTCGCCGCTGGCGGCGTTACGCGCATTCGATGGCCAGCTGAAACTGCAGGCGCAAACCCTGGTGCTCCCGGATACGCCGGAGCTGACGAACCTGAACCTGTCCGCCAGCCTGACTTCAGGCAGGCTCCGGATCGAGCCACTGGACTTCAATATTGCCGGCGGCAGTTGGGGCAGCTCTGTGGCACTGGACGCCACCGACCAGCCTGCCTCCGGCAACATTGAGGCCGAATTCGGGTCCATTGCCCTGAGCCGGTTCGGAGACACCTTCACGCCACTGGAGGATCGCCTGGGCACGCTTTCCGGGCAGCTTCACCTGGGTATTACCGAGTCCCTTGCGGTGGATCAGAAGGAGGATCTGATCATGCCCTTTATCGGTCGCCTCGTTTTCGAACCCTCGCAGCTGACGTTTACAGATTCGGAAGCCGACACGGACTTCACCCTCAACCTGCAGACACGGGGACTGGATGCTGGGGAGCAGGCCTTTCATATCGATGGCGACGGTGAGTATGACGGCTCGCCCTTCTCGCTACGATTTCGCGGAGACCAACTGTTAGCGGCCCGGGACCCGGACCGTCCCTATGCCCTTGAACTTACGAGTGATGTGGTCGATAGCCACATCCAGGTCCGGGGCAGCATTCTGCGACCTTTGGCATTAAAGGGCCTGGATCTCGAGCTTGGTGTGCAAGGCCCCAACCCAGGCCGCCTGAGGCGTCTTCTGGGGGTACCTCTGCCAGATCTGCCCGCCTACTCCTTGTCCGGCGATCTGTCCTTCAGGGACGACCGCTGGGCATTCAGCAATATCGAGGGGGATGTGGGTGACAGTGACCTGGGCGGACAGATTGCCCTGGATATCAGTTCGCGCCCTCCGCATCTGACGGGAAAACTACACTCTGATTCCCTCGATCTTGCGGATCTTGGCGTACTGGCAGGTGTGGAACCGTCATCTGCTGAGCAGGATGGTCCGGAAAGTTCAAGCGGCGGCGATGGAGACCGGTTGGTGCTGCCGGACCAACCTCTGATCACAGCTGCCTGGAAAGAGGTTTCTGCGGATGTCAGTTACCGGGGAAAAGCCGTACGGGCGGCGGACATCCCCCTGAGCGAGGTGGTCATCGATTTCAATCTTGCAGACGGCCACGCCCGGTTCGAGCCAGTGGGTTTCGGGGTGGGCGATGGTCAGGTGGACTTCAACCTGGACATTGATTCCAGACCGACGCCCCCGGAAGGCACACTGCAACTGGAAGTGCAGGCGGTCAACCTCAGCAAGGCGCTTGGCAGTTGGGAACTGGCCAATGACAGCGTGGGCATCGTCGCTGGTCAGGGCAAGTTCTGGGTGACCGGAGTCTCCATCGCTGAGCTACTGGGTTCCGCCGACGGCGGCATGGTCATGCTGATGACCCGGGGCAAGCTGGATGCCCTGCTGGTCGAACTGGCCGGGCTGGATGCCGCCGAGTCCTTCCTGACCTGGATGGGTGGCGGGGGCACCGTCCCGATCGATTGCGCCTATGTTGATCTGGAAACCCGGGACGGTATCGTCAGGATTGACACCTTGGCTGTCGATACCACGGATACCAGCTTTACCGGCACAGGGACCGCGAACTTCGACAACGAACGCCTGGACATTACCCTTTTTGCTCACCCGAAAGATGTCAGCGCTTTGGCTGCGGGTACTCCGCTTCATCTCGGGGGCACGTTCGATAACCCCGAGCCCGGACTGCAGACCGGGGATCTCACCATGCAGGTAGGCAGCAGTGCCGTTCTGGCTGCCGTGGCCACCCCGGTTGCTGCGCTTTTGCCGCTGCTTGACCTCGGCAGGGGGAACGAGCTTGCGTACTGCGAAGGGCTGGCAAGCCGGTCTTTGGAGGCCATCGACGACAACCCGGGAGGCAAAGATGAGCCTGACAACAATGATGGCTGAAACCCGTTACCTGGTGCTCTGGCTAATGCTTGTTACCGGCTGCAGCGTTTTCGATGGCTCCGGTATGGCAACACAGGATACCGCAGAGGCGGTCCGGTTGAAGGCAGTTCTGCTTGAGGCGGAGGACCTGGCCGGTTCTGCCATCGACATCACCATCGTGGAGGGTGAGATCCTGCTGGAAGGCTTTGTGGAAACAACCACTCAGCGGCAGCGGGCCGAAGATCTGGTGCGGGAGAACAGCAAACTGGACGGTGTCAGCAATCAGATTGTGGTGAAATAGCGATGAAGGCGGGGATTACATCGGTCTGGCCGCGCCAGGCTCAATCGGCGTTCTCGTCGGCGTGCCGCTGTTCTTCACGCACCGCATTCACAGCGGCGTCGGTAATCAGCCCCTCACTGGCCGCATGTTCCGCCATCGCGACATTGTCGGCCGCCAGTATCAGGTCACAGCCTGCCTCCTGGGCCTCCCGGGCAAGCCGATCGATGGCCTCGGAGCGCTCTGCTGTGTTGCTGACGTCGCGGATGTAGATGCCCAGTACACGGCCGGGATGTTCCCGCAGAATGTGGTTATAGATCTCCGGGTCACGCTGCCCGGAATCACCCACCAGAACAAACTGCATGTCAGGGTATGTCTCAAGGATATGTCGAATTGCGTCCTGCTTATGAGCCTTGGCCCTCCGCGGCAGCAGGCTGCCACGCTTCATTCCCCACTCCCGCAGGATCAGGATCGGCCCATGGGGAAGCCGGTTGCGGCGAAAAACTTCCACCAGCACCTGGTAGATGCTCCAGGGCGCGCGGGACACATAGAACAGGGGGTTTCCTTCGTCATTATCCCGGCCGGCATGGAATGCCTGATACAGGGCTGGCACACCGGGAAAAACCACACGGCTTTCAGCACCCTGGGCAAACAGGCGACACATCATCATGGCGGTATTGGCGACGCCGGTGTAGACCACGGTATCGTCAATGTCGCTGATGACGCCGTAACGGGCACCGGGCAGCGGAGTAAAGAACTCGCCAGTGGTGGCTGCACGCTCGTCGACGGGACTGTCCAGTGACAGTTCCATCTCGTGCCAGGTAACATCCGACGGCATGGTGCCCAGTTCCATATCGACCCGAAAGTAACCGTGCCGGTCAGTATGTACGACCGTGTTGGTGTCCTTGTACCTTATACGGACGCGGGCTCCGACGATCGGCTTGCGCAGCAGTCTGCGAATGAGGTCGATGATGTCCCGGCGCAGCCGGTCCTCCCGCCATGAAGCGCCGAAGTGCGGCTGCCGGAAAACCCTTCCGATCAGGAACACCCGGCTGCGGGAGCCGTAGCCCCGGTAGGCCTGGATAAAAAGTCCGCCCCGACCATTGTCGCCTTTTACAGGCGCCGCCAGAATGTGGATGCCGCGACGAAACGAGCGCGCGTAACGACGCAAGCGGCTCTTAAAGGACATCAAACCCTCTTTGGAAACAGTTTGGTTGGCCGGCTTTGCTCTGTTCTGTTTCAGGCTACCCTCCCTGGTACTCATATTCATCTTTCTTCGATTTGGTCGTCATCGAGTAATGAGATTGCTCAGACGGTGAATGATAGCCTGAACCAGTTCCCTTCGCGCCTGTCGCTGGTCCCGCTTTACCTGCTCGAGGTTCACCCCGCCCATTCCGGACCGGTATCTGGTCGGTATGCTTCCCTCGAACGAGTCTTCGGTTTTCGGGGCGGATACGTCATCATTATCGCGAAGAGCTAACGGATTGCCACCATGAAAGTACTTTATTTCTTCTGAAATCAACATGTCTCTGACCTCCCTGGCACCGCATCTGATAGCGGAGCGCGTTGGTTATCTGTAGGTTCAGGTACATGCTAATATTGTTCTGAACTGCAAACTATTCCCTAAAATCGAGTACAGACTTTGCAAAAACGGACAGGAAAGCAACCCGACCAAGCCTCTGTTACTCCTCAGAAAGCCCGAAGTCATCTGGCGTGGAGTGACTTTGAGACCGTGCTCGCAATCGCGACTGCTGGCTCGCTCTCCGGTGCCTCCCGGGCACTGGGGGTAAGCCATGCCACGGTTTTCCGGCGGCTGGGCGATATTGAACAACGCCTGGGGGTGATTCTCTTTGAGCGAAGCCGAACCGGGTACCGGCCAACACTCGCGGGTGAAGAACTTGCCGACACCGGCAAGATTATGGACGAAGCCGCCCTGGCTGCCGAACGTAAAGTCGCCGGCCGTGACCTGCAGCCCAGTGGAGAAATCTGGACCACCACCACGGACTCACTGCTGATGGGCCTGCTGGCGCCCCTGTTCACGCAATTCCGGGACAAGTATCCGGGCATCGTGCTGGACGTTGCGGTTTCCAATCAGTTGTTCAATCTCACACGCAGAGAGGCGGACGTAGCCATTCGCCCGTCCAACCGCCCGCCAGAAAACCTGATCGGCCGCCCACTGACTAACATTGGCCAGGCGGTCTACGCCCACCGAAGCCTTGGCTTGACTCCGGGTTCCCCCATCGAAACCTTTGCCAGCCAGCCCTGGATTGGTGCCGGGCCGCGACTGCAGGATTCAGCCGTGGACCAGTGGATGAGTAGTAACGCACTGAAGGAGGCCTGTGTCTACCGGGTGGATACGCTGGTCAGTATTCTCAGTGCCGTTCGCTCCGGCATGGGGCTGGCCGTGATGCCCTGTTATCTGGCGGACGAAGACCCCGATATTGTTCAGCTGACAGACCCCATCCCCGAGCTGCAATACGGCCTGTGGTTTCTGATGCACCCGGATTTGCGGGGCGTAGTGAGGATTCATGCCCTGATGGACTTTCTGACAGAGGCTGTCCGGGCGCAGCAAGAGCGCCTGGCGGGACGTTTGTTGAGCTGAATCCTTTTCCACTAAGTGCGCCAGCGAACAGACCGTGCAACGCCGAAAGCCTATTCTGGCTTCAGATGAGGCGACGGAACTGCCTGAACAGGACGTTGCATCATGCGCTTCAGGGATGAGGGCGCAACCACTATCAGGGATTCAGACGCAAAGGAACTAGCCATGAACAATATCGTTTATATCGTCGGTGCCGTGGTTATCGTTTTGGCAATTCTTTCTTTTATGGGCTTTCGTTGAGCCGGGGCTGCTAAAGCCCCTCTTTGGCAATGTAAGCTCACGGAATGACGCCTGATGCAACCTAGAGGGTGCAGTCATTCCGATTGTCCTCTACAAACCCCATCACGCTATCGGCCGTCAGTTTGAACGTCGGTGATATATCCATCCCCGCACTCTTTAGCGCTTTCGCGGCCCATTTGTTACTGGTGTTGAGCAAGTGGTACCGGCCTTCGCCATCAAAGAACTGGCTGTTGCCGTAGAGGCCGCGTTTGAGTTCCAACAGTTTTCCGTCGCCATCGCGGCTAAAGCTGTCGGACAGGTATCGCGCCAGAGATTCGACTTCTTCAGTGTTGAGACAGGTGTGGACTACCCTGCTCACTGGAAAATATTCAGTCGGGGAAGCCGGCAGTGCAACAACGTGCAAAACGGCCCCTCGCGACCAGACTATAGCCCGAAGAGTCACCCCTATTGTAATCGCCGGTGCCTGATAGAACCCCTCATCACCCCAGCCGATTTCGTAATACTCAGCCCCGGCAAACCGTTCTTCGAGCTCGGGGATCACGGCGTTGAGTTCTTCTGCGGCTATCGCTATCCCCACATGCCAGCCGTGGCTCACCACATACAGCCTGCTGGTACGGGGACTGTCAGCGTCACCACCTGGCTCGACGACATAAGGTTTTCCGGAGCATCCGTAAATAGCGAACAATACAAAAAGAAGGCCGGCTGCTTTCATTCTGATGCCCCTTTGAGTCAGAGTGTGTAGCTTACCAACAGTGTGGTGTTATGGACTCTTTCAGAATCTGGTTGCTGCTTGTTTTTGCACTGGCATCTGGCTGCGCAAGCATTGACCCTCTCGCACGCTACCAGGATACCGGCCCTGCCACGGTACTGCCGCAAACGTCCTATCATACCGACGTTGTGGCCCATGACGGGACGGTTCTCAGGGCAACCGTGTTTCAGCCAGCCCTGGAGCCGGGTGTCGAAGCCCCCATCATTATCCATACCCATGGTTTCGGTGCCTTCCGCGCGCCCCATCGCTTCTCTATCTATGGCCAACTGGTGCTCTCCGGGCAGGCTGCAATGGCCGCGTGGGACTCGGGCTACTGGGTGATTTCCTACGACCAACGGGGCTTTGGAGACAGTGAAGGCAAGGTGCAGCTGATGGACCCGGACTACGAGGTGCGGGACTTCATCAGTGTGCTGGACTGGGCCGATGAGCATCTGCCCCGGGTCACCTGCCATTGAGGTGATTCATGAGCAATTCACCCCCATGCGCATTCCCGCCGATCAGGACACTGCCATGGCGGGTGTAGTGTACCCCCTGGCCGCTGACGAGACCCTGTGCCTGGTGCTGCAGGGGTTCACCGGGGCCTATTACAGTCGCGGGAAAGGCTGGGGAGATCAGGCCCGGATTGGCGGCTCGGTAACGCTGCCATTGCACCGTCCGCCTGGCGAGCCCAAGGCAACTCAGCACATCGGCTTCGATGTCAGCCCTTGAAGTCCGGAAAAGGGGGATCAAACTAACAGAGCACTGTTGATCTTTTCCGAACTCCAACCCGGAAGGAGGCGTAAAGCGTGAGCGAACTGAACATCGCCCTGGCGCTGGTCGGCGCCACCGTCCTGATTATCGGGATGGTTTCCCGGCTGCTGAACCGAAGCATCCTGTCGCTGCCATTGCTGGCATTCCTGCTGGGGGTAATGGCAGGCCCGGTATTGGGCTGGCTGGACCCCACCGGCTGGGGGCATGAGATGAAAATCCTGGAGGAAGTCGCTCGGGTAAGCCTTGGGGTCAGCCTCATGGGTATCGCCCTGCGTCTGCCGCCAAGGTTCGTGTTTGATTACAGCCGTACCCTGACAGCCATTCTGGCGCTCGGAATGCCTCTGATGTGGCTTATAAGCAGCGGGTTGGCACTGGGATTCCTCGATGTGGCGCTAATGACTGCGCTTATGCTGGGAGCCTCGGTGTGTGCTACCGACCCGGTAGTCTCCAGTTCAATCGTCACTGGTGGGGTTGCAAACGAAAACCTGCCTGGCCGTTTCCGCCATACTCTGTCCGCAGAGGCCGCCCTTAATGACGGATTGGCCCTGCCGCTCGTCATGTTGCCGATTCTGCTGATTAAAAGTTCGGACACCGCGCTACCGGAATGGGTTGTCGACGTTCTCGGCTGGCAAGTGTTGGGGGGCGTTGCGATCGGCGCCCTGCTCGGCTACCTGGCCGGCAAGGCTCTGCGTGCGGCGGAGGCCCGCGATCTGATCGATCAACCCTCCTTCCTGGTGACCACCCTGGCGCTGACATTGCTGGCCCTGGGTGCCGCCAAACTCCTGGGGACGGACAGCATTCTGGCGGTATTTGTTACCGGCATCGCCTTTGATCAGCAGGTAGGTGGCAAAGACCGTAGTGAGGAGAGCGAAATTCAGGAGGCGGTGAATCTGTTCCTCACCCTGCCGGTATTCATGCTGGTGGGGTTGATGATCCCGTGGGCTGGCTGGCTGAATCTTGGCTGGGCCGGGCTGGGGCTGGTGCTAGCGGTGCTGGTACTGCGCCGCCTGCCAGTGATACTGCTGTTACGTCCTGCCATACGGCTTTGGCGGGACCTGCCGGTGGCCCTCCTGGCTGGCTGGTTCGGGCCAATTGGCGTGGCAGCGATTTTCTACGCCATGCTGGTGTACCGCGAGACCGGCAACGAAACGGTCTGGGTGGGCGCCAGCCTGCTGGTGGCCGCCTCGCTGGTGGTGCATGGCATAACTGCCGCACCGGTGGCGAAGTACTACGGCCGTCGCTACGGAGTCAAGCGTTCGTCTGTGGGTTAGCCGGCGGAGGAAAAAACGATAGAGAGTCCGAATGATTCAGAGCAATCAGCTTAACCCCGGCCTGATTGTCCGGGGTCCTGAAGTAGAGTGTCTGGTGAACGCGGGCCGTGGTTACGAGCAGGAACCGCAGCAGAAATCCTCCCCATGCTTGCCTTTGTTCTGGGCTTCATCCTGGCTCGCCTCGGCATTCTCGTTTGAGCCGGCCCCTTGTGCTGCAGTGGGTTCGGTTTCTGTGTCTTCTTTCTTAACGATGTTCAGGAATGACAGTGTCATTGGAGATCCTCTTTTGTCGCCACTTAATATATATTTCACATGAATGTTATAGGGCGACACCGATTCGGTCAAGCAGATTTTATTTTTTACAGACTCCCCCATATCCCGCTATCTTGACCATATTCAACGCGAAAGCACCTTCAGCCAGAAATGTCCCGTGACGGGCTGAAAAACCAACGGAGCTGGCACCTGATCATGACCGCTCTATACCAACTCGCAACACCCCTGCCTGAGGCCGAGCGCAATGTCAGGATCTACAGGGGTGAGCTGATCGTTTTCCGTGGTTTTGACGCAATGGCTCGACTTACTGATCAGTTGCGTGCGCATTGCGTCAGCCATCTAGGCAGTGAGCCAACCTGCGTCCACCAGTGGATGTCTTCCATGGAAATCGAACAGGCCACTGAGGCGTTGCGTGCGGCAATCAGAAAGGACAGCGACATGGATCTGGCATGGTGTCAGGTGCTTTCTGCTATCCATACCGATCTGGACGAGACCTACGGCGATGGCGGTGTCCTTCGTGTACAACCCCCCTGCTCGGGTGCAAAAGGTGAGCGTCTTGAACCGCTTCGCGCCCACAGGGACACCTGGGGTTCCAACCTTCCAGCACAGATCAATTGGTGGGCACCACTTTTCGACACCACGCCAGAACGAACACTCGCGCTCTTCCCGGGCTCGTTTACGCGGATTATCGATAACGACAGCGCTGACTGGGATTTCCAGGACATGGTGCAAGCGCACCGGGCGAAAAACGTTTCCGGTTACCCGCTTCTACCAACTGCGACAAAGGCGCCAAGCTGGGACGACGCCCTCGTGATCAGCCTGTTACCAGGTGACCTGCTTTGCTTTTCGGGCGCCCATCTGCATGCCAGCGTGCCCAACACCACCAGCGTGACCAGGCTGTCATTTGAAACTCGAACGGTGAATCGCTCTGATATGGCTGCCGGTTCGGGCGCGCCCAATGTTGATGGTTCAGCGCCGTTCATGACGCCCCAGATTTTCCGGCACCTCAAGAGCGGGCGGAAGCTCGGAGAGCTGGAGAGAAAATGACGTCGGCAGCCGTTCCACCTCTATAATGTCCATGGCAAATAAGGCAGACAAACGATGCAATGCGCTTTGGTTTATGACTTCGATGGCACCCTCGCAAAAGGCAATTGCGCCGAACACGGTCTGATGCCGGCACTGGGTTTGAGTGACAAGGAAGATTTCTGGCCCGAAGTACACCGAAAGAACTTTGAACGCGATGGCGACGAGATACTCACCTACCTGGGCGAACTCGCCAAACGCGCCCGCGATGTGGGCAAGCACGATGAGTTAACCCCGGACCGACTCAAAATGCATGGGGAATCCATACCACTGTTCCCCGGTGTAGAGAACTGGTTTGACGCCATCAATCGTTTTGCCAGTGATCATGGAATTGCCCTCAGCCATTACGTAGTCTCAAGCGGCCTGGAGGAAATGATTCGCGGGACCAGGGTGGCGAAACATTTCAAAAAGATCTTCGGATGCCGCTACCACTATGATGAAGACACCGGACACGCCAAGTGGCCCGCCGTTGCCATCGACTACACCACCAAGACCCAGTACCTGTTTCGCATCAACAAGGGCATTGAAAACAGCTGGGACAACGTAAAAATCAACGAATACACCGAACCCCATGAGCGACCTTTCCCGTTTGACCGAGTGATCTATTTTGGTGACGGAGACACTGATATACCGGCCATGAAGATGGTCAAGACTCAGGGCGGATGCAGCATCGCTGTGTTCGACGATGAGAAATGGGGTGAACCGCGAACTCAGGAAAAGATCGAGAAGCTGATTTCCGAGGAGAGAGCCAGCTATGTGGTGCCAGGTGACTACACCACTGGTAGCCAGCTGGATGTTACGGTCAGGGGAATTCTCAGGCTGTATTTGCGAAAACACAGATAGCCGGTGACCCATGGAATGAGGATGTATGGAGACAGCCAACAACATGAAATCAAGCTGCGGAATGCGACCTGACGTAGTCAGAAAGTGCTATTCAGGCCTTTTCGCGTTGTTTGCGCCTGGCCTTTTCGTAAAGATCCCGCAACGCCTTGGGCTTTTTGCCCTTGCCTGAGCCGTGAGATTCGAGGATACGCATCCAGATGGCCTGTTTTTCGTCAGCGGAGAGCTGTTTCTTAATCCGGTTTTTAGAAGGCTTCCGGGAGAGCGTTCCTCCCGGGCCTTCATCACTAACGTCAGGGGCGCGCTTCCAGAACGATGTTGAACGGCGTTTCGGCAGCTCTTCGAACGGAACGGAAACCTCCGTTTTTAATCACCTCCGTCAGTTTGCGTTCTCCTGCCTGGGCACCAAGCGCGAAGCCGGTCTGTTGCGCCAGTGCCGTAGGCACGCAGATACTGGTTGAGGCTGCATAGAACAATCGCCCTACCGGATTGAAGTTATCGCTGAGCTCATCGGCAGCCATAGGCTCAACCACCATCCAGCTACCATCCGGCTTGAGCTTTTCGAAGACGTGAGCAGCCGTTCCGACCGGATCCCCCATATCGTGCAATGCGTCGAAACAGGTCACCAGATCAAAATCTCCTTCCTCGAAATCGCTCGCTGTGGCCTGCTCAAAGCGTACCCGGCGTGAATCCAGGCCATGCTCGTCACGATGCGCATTGGCCGCATCAATGGAGCCACCATGGAAGTCGTACCCGATGAACGTTGAATTCGGAAATGCAGCCGCCATCAACAGCGTGGAGTGGCCATGGCCACAGCCCAGATCGGCCACCTTCGCTCCGCGTTCGAGCTTCTCGACCACGCCATCCAGTGCCGGCAGCCAGTTCTGTACCAGGTTATGCACGTAGCCCGGGCGGAAAAACCTGGCAACAGCACAGAACATGCAGTGAGCCTGGTCACCCCAGGCAACGCCCTCCCCCGTCCGAAACCCCTCACGCACCTTGGGCTCGTTCTCAAAGGTGGTGAAGGCGTTCTCGAAGCCTCCGATCATGTAGACCGGGCTGTCTTCATCCGCAAACACCATGGCCTGTTCCGGAGGCAGCCGGAAGCGTTTGGTTGAGGGGTCATAATGCAGATAGTTCGAAGCCGCGTGGTGGGCCAGCCATTCGCGCAGGTACCGCTCGGAACAGCCGGTTCGCTCGGCAAGTTCGGAGGAGGTTGCGGGCCCTCCGCTGCGCAACTCCCGATACAGGCCGAGCTTGTCGCCAATCTTGACCAACGCTGCACTGTACGCGCCACCAAGGTCACCCAGAACCTGCCCCACAAAGGCATTGAGCTTGCTTTCATCAAATGTCGTAATCGCTTCCACGATCGTTCTCCCATAGATAATAGAGGTTTGAAATTGTCGCTGCGGACATCTCTATAGTGGGGGGAGTCGCCTTTCGGCTGAATGATCATCCGTCCGGCGTGTATGACTGAATTACCGAACCTGTTGAATGGAGCGTTCACGACGCCACATGGCAGGCGGCTGGCCGACCGCACGTTTGAACGACCGGCTGAAGGCCTCTTCTGATTCATAACCCACTTCACGGGCGATGGTGACCATCTTGGCGTTGCTTTCCACTAACAGGTTGGACGCAACCTGCATGCGCCAGCATCTCAGATACTGCATGGGAGGCTGCCCGACCAGTTCGACAAACCGGTCCTGAAGTGCAGAGCGTGAGAGGCCGGCATGGCTGGAGAGTTTTTCCAGTGTCCAGGCTTCTGCCGGCTGGCTGTGCATTGCGGTGAGCACCCGGCCAACATGCCGATCACGCAACGCGGCGAGCCATCCGGTCTGGCTCTTCGACAGTGTGCTGAGATGGAGCCGGATGAGATCAACAAACATCATTTCGCTCATACGTTCCAGAACAGCTTCGCCGCCGGGCCGAGCGGTGCGGGACTCCGTTTCCGCAAGCCGGGCAAGCTGAACGGCCCAGCTGTCTACCGATAACTCTGTGGCACGGGCATGAACCACCCGTGGCAGCGCAGAAAGCAAGGGATTGAACGGGCCGCGATCGCAACCCAGAAAACCGCACAGCAATCTGGCGCTGGGCGGATTTGATACGGTATCGGGGCAAGGTATTGCCGGCTGGATGTGCCGATCATCTTGCTGGCGAACCATGAACGGTAAGCCTTCGCGCTTCTTCAGGTTTGCCATCAGGAATGGCAGATCAGGCTCTGCTCGCAACCCGGGGACACTGGACATCACATGGGGATCACCGTGGGGGAAAAGGATGACATCCCCCGCATTCATCTGAAACTGCGGCTCCCCTGTTATCCCGGCCCAACAGGTTCCGCCCAGTACGATATGATATTCCATCATGTGTTCAGACGCCGGCATAACGGCGCTGGAGATCAGCACCGACGCTGGCGCTTCGGTAACCCAGGCTCCGACACATTCCACATTGAAAAACAGAGCTCCGCGCAGGCGAATACGGCGAAGTAATCCGGAAAGCACATCCTCACTCATGATTGTTGCTCCGGCTGATAGTTGTTGCCCAGACCAACACCTGAATTTCTGATCAAATTCTATTCAACCATAATGGGAGAGAAAAAGCGCTTCCCTATATTATTCTGTTCGCCAGGGCCTGCAACCCCAGCGAGATGGCGATCAGGACCGCAGCAGCGGCAAGACTGGCGATCACCGCATGGCGCCGCCATAGATCTTCCGCCCGGCTGCCGAACCGCAGGATCAGCCACGCCAAGCCATAGTAGCGGATACCGCGGGCAATCAGAGCCGCCAGTACAAACAGGTAAATCGGGTAGCCGGCCGCGCCTGCAGTGATCATGGCAATCTGAAACGGAACGGGCACTATACCGAGGGCAAGTATGGCCACAAAGCCGTGCTGATCGAAGAATGTCTGAAAGGACTCGTAGCCGCTCTGCATTCCCATACTTTCGATAAACCAGACACCCACGGACTGGTACAGCGCCATGCCCACCCCATAGCCCACCAACGCCGCCACCAGGCAGCCGAGGGTGGTAGCTGCAGCCAACCGCCAGATGCAATCCCGGTTGAGCGCCATTAAAGGGATCAGCACCACTTCGATGGGGATGGGAACGATGATGGTTTCCAGGAAGGACACCACCCCCAGAAACCACATTATGTGGTGGGAATCGTTTATGCGATCGAACCACCGCTGTGCACGTCTGGACCTGAATTTCATAGTGAAACGGGTTCCGGCCTACGGATGGATGCGACGGTATATTGCTTCCAGCAGGCTATAGATGCCGAAAGCGAACAAACCTGAGGCGACCAGTACCAGCAGGGTCTGACCGAATATCTGACTGCGTATCATGGTGAAGACTTCGGCGATACCGCCGGCCTCATCGGGATCGAACTGGTAAGCCGCCATGATAAAGAAGGCGCCAACGATCGCGAAAACCAGTCCGCGGACTATCAGGCCAAACCGGCAGATGGGATAAGCCCAATACTGGACTTGGGTCGGCATGTTGAAGTGGCGGTCAAACTGCGTTTTCACTGCTTTGATCACATGGGCGACGCCGGCTCCCACAAGTGCGACCCCCACCGCTGCAACAAGCCACCGACCAAAGGACTGACTCATCAGCCAGGTAGCGGCGTCTTTGGACCCGCTGCCCGAACCGCCGGACGAACTGTCCAGGGTGAATATCAGGCTGACTGCAAAGAATGCGAGCATGATATGCGTCATGGCGCTTATCAGGAGGGCGGCACGGACCACGATGCCTTTGGCATCCATGCCGTGATGATCAGTATCCTTGATCGCCTGGATTCCGCGCCAAAGGGCAAATCCCAGGAGGCCGGCAACCATGATTCCGAGCAGCACGTCACCCCAGGGAGCAAACAAAATGCGTTCAAGAGCACCACGGCTACCGGTCGTTTGCCCGCCCTGCCCGACGACAGCCAACGCAGCCAGCCCGCCTACCAGCAGATAGACAATACCCCGGGCTCCATACCCTGCCCGTGCCAGGATGGTGATCGCATCACGGTGATCCGGTGTGTTACTGCTTGTCGTCATAACAATTCCCTGTTTACGATGGCAGTGTGTCGGGGAAGATTCTGATCCGTGGCCGAGGTGCTATCTTAACTCTAGTCATGAGAGTCTGCGTTTACTAGCCGATGGCACTATCTCTCTATTAACTCTCTGAGCAGGCCGCCAGTAAATCGCCTGGCAATCCTCACCGACGGTGGTGATGGATTATTTCGTTAAAGGATCATATCGAGGCGTCCAGATGATTGAGAACTTCCCCCACTGGCTGCCCATTGGGGCTTCCCAGGCCACCCTGAACATCATCCTGCTGGGCGTTATTCTGTCCGCCAGCATTTTTGCTGACGCCCTTGCCCATCGCACAAGGGTTCCGCGGATCTCCATTCTGATGCTGGTGGGCATTGCTATCGCCTTCGTTCAACAGGTGTGGATAGGTGCTCAAGATAACGACGTGCTCGGCGGGCTAAGCGAGCCAATGATCCAGCTCGCACTGGTGATGGTGGCTTTTCTTCTGGGCAGTGAATTGGAGTTGCGTCGACTGCGCAATACCGGCCCACTGATTCTGGTAATTTCCCTGTTCGTGATTATCGGCGGCGGTCTCCTGGTAGGTGCTGGTTTGCTGATGCTGGGGTTTCCCCTAGTGGTTGCCGTATCGCTGGCGGCCATTTCAGTGGCAACAGATCCTGCCGCTGTGAGCGAATCGGTTCGCGAGAGAGGGAGTGCCGGACTGGTGCCCAGGATATTGCTGGGTATTGTTGCTATTGATGACGCCTGGGGCATTGTCGTTTTCGGGCTGAGTATGTCCGTTCTCGGCTGGGTGATTGGCGGTGATGGTCAGGTTGCTTTGCTGCATGCCCTGTGGGAGATGGGCGGCGCGATATTGCTGGGGGTCACCGTTGGCCTGCCAGCCGCATGGCTGACTGGTCGCCTCAAATCGGGGGAGCCCACTCAGGTGGAAGCCATTGCGATAATACTGTTGCTGGCCGGGCTTTCCTCGCTGCTGGGTGTTTCCGCCCTGCTTGCCTCCATGATTGCCGGAAGCCTGGTGGCCAATCTGGCCTATCACCATACCCGGTCATTCCGGGAGATTGAGCATATTGAATGGCCATTTCTGGTGTTCTTCTTTGTGCTTTCCGGAGCCAGCATTGATCTTTACAGGGTGGATGACGCAATACTGCTGACCCTCGCCTATGTTTTGCTGCGTTTGGCCGGCCGGGTGTTGGGCGGCTACTTTGCAGTAATGTTCAGCCCTGCAAGGCACGAGGCACTACCCCGGAATATCGGCCTGGCCCTGACACCGCAGGCAGGTGTAGCGATCGGTATGGCACTGCTGGCTGCGGAACGCTTTCCGGAATACCGCGATTCTATTCTCCCGGTCGTGGTCGCCTCTACCATTGTGTTTGAGCTGTTTGGCCCGGTATTTGTGAAGCGGGTTTTACGTTAAAAAAAAGGGAGGTTGTTATGAAAACCATTGGCCTTCTCGGCGGCATGAGCTGGGAATCGACTCAAACCTATTACCGCCTGATCAATGAGGGTGTGAAAGCCCGCCTGGGAGGGCTGCACTCGGCAAAACTGGTGCTCTACAGTGTCGATTTTGCCGAGATCGAAGCGCTTCAGCACAGGGGCGACTGGGCCGCGACCGCCCGGATACTGTCCGACGCGGCTCTGTCATTGCAAAAAGCCGGCGCAGATTTTCTGGTAATTGGCACCAACACCATGCACAAGGTGGCGCCAGAAATTGAACAGACTGTTCGTCTGCCCCTTCTCCATATTGCCGATGCCACAGCACAAGTGCTGGCGCAGGATCGCATCACTCGCGTGGGCCTGCTCGGTACTCGATTTACCATGGAGCAGGCGTTTTACCGCGAGCGCCTGGAAGCAGCAGGCATTGCAGTGCTCACGCCGGATCAAGCCCAGCGGGATTCAGTTCACCGGGTCATCTACGAGGAGTTGTGCCAGGGCGAGATTAACCCGGATTCCCGTCAGGCCTATCTCGATATTGTCGCCTCGCTTTCAGAGCGCGGTGCACAGGCGGTTATTCTGGGGTGCACCGAAATCGGCCTACTGATCCGCCAGGCAGATACCTCTGTTCCGCTTTACGACACTACGGAAATTCATGCCGCCCAGGCGGTTGAGCAGGCACTCGTTTGACACTGGTCGAGCTATGAAAAAGCGACCTTCAGGCCAATGCTCATCATCAGCAAAGCAAAGATGTTGTTCTGAGCTTTCTGATACCTGGCATTCTCAGCGGTAATGGCCCACAACCCGCGCCCTATAAGTGCATAGGCAAGATCAAATACAAACCCGGTCAGCACAAGAATCGCCGCCAGCACGGCAAACTGACCCGCCACTCCGGAAAGCTCCGGGCGGATGAATTGGGGGAGCAGTACTGAGCAAAAAATCAGTGATTTCGGATTGAGCAGGTTGGTTGCGAGCCCCCGGCGGAAAGCAGCGAGGTACCCGGATTTTGCCATCCCGGCCGCTGCCAGGTCATTGGTTGCCGGCAAAACGCTGGCTTTTCCCAGAAGCTGCCAGCCCAGGTAGAGCAAGTAGGCAGCACCGACCAAACGAACCGTATGGTATGTCCAGGGTTGTGAAACAAAAAGTGCGGCAAGCCCTACGGCCGCCAGCAATACGTGGATGGATCTGGCAACCGCAAGACCCACTGCAGTGGCAATGGCGCGCCTTGGACCTTCGCTGACGGTCGTGCCCAGAACCAGAATCATGTCTGGCCCTGGAACAAGGTAGATTGCGACAAGGGCCATCGTAAACAGAAAAAGGCCATCCATAGATTCGCATCGCTGTTGTTGAAATCGATGCGTCCAGTATACCCATGACCCTTTGGCGAAGGGTTGCTTTATAAGCCACAAAATGGTTTAAAGTTGGCACCTATAATCACGAATACTCACTAGACCGACCAATCATGCCAAATTTCAAGTTTGACCGATTCGACCGGAAGATTCTGGAGACACTGCAGGCAAACGGCCGCCTGCCAAATATCGACTTGGCCGCAGACATAGGCTTATCCCCTTCCCCCTGCTCACGCAGGGTGCGCCTGCTTGAAGAATCTGGCGTGATAAAGGGTTACAGCGCGGTTCTGGACCAGGAAAAAGTGGGTTTGGGGCTTACCGTATTCGTAGGTATCAAAGTGGAGCGGCATCGTGAGAAAGAAGCGGAGGCCTTTCGCGAAGCGGTCAGTGTTTTACCGGAAGTCGTTATGGCCCACCTTGTTTCGGGCGAATCTGATTTCCTGCTGCAGGTGGTAGTTCCGGATCTGCGGGCCTATGAAAACTTCCTGACCAATACGCTGCTCAAGTTACCGGGAATCCGGGATATTCGCAGTAACTTTGCGATTCAGACCGTTAAGCCACAGACACCGCTGCCACTGATACACCTGCCAGGCTAGGAAGTGATCTGCTTATACAGACGGTACCAGCGATAAGCACCCACAGTCAGGGTCATCGACAGCAGCGTCCAGCCTGCAAACGCCAGTAGCACGACTATTGGAATTGACATGGTTCCTCCTCCGTTCCTACAGCCAGACCAGGGATTTGATCCGGAGCCCGGGCGTCTTCCCTGTCACCGCATGGGGCTCCGCTTTAACCGGTTTTTGAACTCAACCCGGCCGGATGTTCTGGTTTACCCGGAAGAAGTTTCCCGGATCGTACTTTGCCTTGATCTGCGCCAGTCGCGGGTAATTGGGCCCATAGGTGGCCTGTATTCGCTCGTTACCCTCTTCCATCATGAAGTTGATGTAGGCACCACTGGCACTGTATGGATGAACTGCTTCCCAGTAGTCACGCGCCCATTGGGTTACTGTTGCCGCATTTTCGGGCTCGGCATCAATTCCGGCGATGACCATGGACCAGTTCGCATCGCGACAACTCCAGGCCATGGCGTTACTATCCGTGTCGTGTACCGCGCCATTGATCGGGTACAGGTGCATCAGTGAGAGCCCGTCCGGCGCCTTTGAGGCATGTTTGATGTGGACGTCTATCGCCTCGTCCGACAACTCTTTAACGAAGTCCCCCTTCCAATACCACTGCAGTCCTTCAGGCAGGATGGGGTCGAAGGCAGACTGCCAGATGGGAAACGGCATCTGAGTCATCCCATCCAATAGTGGTTCGGGCAGTGCCTCGTAGACCGGTCGCATTGCTTCGACACCTTCTTCTTCGGTGCCGTTGTAACAGGTCATGAGAGCAACAATAGGCCGACCCCAGAGAGCCTCAGGAAAGAGCTCTGCATTCGGCACACGCTTGAGACCGAGGAACATGCCCATTTCGCGCGGCGCCCTGGGCAGGAAATCGCGATACCAGGCCATAATCTGGCGGGCATCGGCCAGATCCCAGAATATTGGGCCAGCATAAACGTCCTTCACAGGGTGCGCCTGGAAGAGAAAGCTGGTCACAACGCCAAAGTTCCCGCCACCGCCGCGAATGGCCCAGAACAAATCCTCATTCTGGTTGATATTGGCTGTGAGAATGCGTCCGTTGGCAAGCACGACTTCGGCTTCCAGCAGATTGTCCACGGTCAGGCCATGTAACCGGCTCAGGTAGCCATGCCCGCCACCCAGGGTCAGTCCGGATATCCCGGTGGTGCTTACAATGCCTGCCGGTACCGCCAGGCCATAAGCGTGGGTGGCGTGATCCAGGTCGCCCTGAGTGCACCCCGGCTGGGCCCTGACGGTGGCGTTGTCCGGGTCTACGTAAACTCCTTTCATTCGGGATAGATCAATCAGCAGTCCATCGTCGCAACTGCCGAGCCCAGGGCCGTTATGGCCGCACCCCCGCACTGCAACAAGCAGGTTCTGGTCGCGCCCGAAACCCACGGCCAAAGCCACGTCTGCGGTATCGCAACAGCGGACGATTAGCCTGGGACGCTTATCGATCATGGCGTTGTAGAGGGCGCGCACATGGTCATAATCGGCATCTCCAGGGTTCAGAACATCTCCCCGGAAGGAGCGTTTCAGTTGATTAATGGTTTCGGTATCCATGGTGATCGCCTCCCTGGTACCGACAATGTATGGAGTACCCGGCCAACTGTGGTTGGCCTCAATGCATACGGTACTCAGGGGCCCTATGCGTCGTCATGAGGCGAATGTCCCAAATGGAAATATGAAATGGTCTGAAACGGGACAAGTGTCCTAGTGGCTGCCAAATCCCGCTTCCCGGGCCCTGACAATCAGTTGGGAACGCGTGGAAATATTCAGCTTACTGCAGATATTAGTGACATGATTGCGTGCCGTTTTGGGGGCAATAGCCAATCTTTCCGCGATTGCATCATTCGATAAGCCCTGGGCCACCTCGTTCAAAACAGCACATTCACGGTGGGTCAGGCACTCGAATTCCGGGGGTGGCTCAGGGTGGTCGCTCACCTGGCTTGTGAGGAATCTGCGAAATTCCGATACAAAGGTGGGCCAGCCAGGATCATCCGGCTGCAGAATATGACTTTTGCCTTCAAGTGGCAGAAAGTGAGCACCAGAAATGTGGGCAGCGAGTTCACGGCCCAATTCAAAAGGGACCATCTGGTCACCCTTTATATGAACGACCAGCGCAGGAGCCCGGATTTTTCCCAACTGATCCCTGACGTCGACAGCATGGAAGGCGTGCCAGAGACGGACTGCGGTTACTGGCTCTGTGGTAATTCGTTGCAGCTCAGACCACCAGGCAACCTGGTCACGAGCCTCGGGGGGCGACATCAGGCGAGCAAATACCTCACGAAAGGCGCCATGGTGCTTCCCCCACCCTACTTTGATCATACCTTCCAGAGCCCGTGCCTCTTCCGTTCTGAATTCGGGAATATCACTGGTGTAAGCGCCATGGGCGTAGGCGTTATAAAGTACAAGTCGGCTAACACGCTCCGGGTGGCGGGCAGCGTAGGCAGCTGCAACAGGTCCGCCCTGGCAGATACCCAGCAGGGGAAACCGCCGCCATCCCAGAGCATTGGCCACAGCTTCCAGATCTTCAATCCAGACCCCAACCCCCTGCTCGGCCACCCCGTGATCCGACAAGCCTGAACCGCGCATGTCAAAACGCGCAAGGGTGTGCTCACGCGTCAACTCCCTCAGCCAGTGCTTCCAGATGGGGCTGTCCCAGTCATGTTCAACATGTGTCATCCAGCCACCCACACGCATCAACGGGGGGCCACGTCCTGCCGTAGCGTAGGCGATACAGACACCATCCTTGCTTGTACAAAAATTGATCTTTTGCCTCATACACTGAAAGTAGACCAGATTTAGTTTGCTTTTCAACACATCGTCACCGGCAACAGTTACTCCCAACAGTTACTCCGATGCCCCTCCCGGTCCATCGCAAACGTGCCGCCATACTGTGCAGTTTTTCATAGTCTGCTTTTTGTTAATTTAAAGTGTGTAACTGCACCAGGGACAGCCGCAGCCAATGGCTCGGTCGGCTCTTCCCGCCCCATCAATGGCACAAGGAGGATTTTGCCATGCACGCACCATTAAAGATCTCGCTGATCGGCGTTTTATTGACCACCGGTATTTTGCTGCAGGGATGTTCCGATAGCAGTGAGGAAGAGCAGCCCATGTCGCAGAACGAGGCGACAACGGATGAAACCACCAATGAAACAGAAGGCGCCACTGAAACCACGTCCAGTGAGCGCACGAGTGCGCCGGCAGACGCCGAAGTGACCATAGTGAGCCCGGAGGATGGTGCTACCGTGACCAGTCCGGTGACTGTAGAGTTCGCGCTGGAAGGTATGAACGTTGCCAAGGCGGGTACCGACGATGAGAATAGCGGCCACCACCACCTGCTGGTCGATCTGGATGAGCTGCCGCCCATGGATGCGCCACTGCCTTCTACGGAACAGGTAGTTCACTTCGGTGGTGGCCAGACCAGTACCGATCTGGAACTGGAGCCCGGTGAACATACCCTGCAACTGCTCTTGGGGGACCACATGCACGTGCCGCACGAGCCTCCGGTTATGTCGGAAAAGATCACTATCACCGTAGAGTGATCCTGGAAACAGGCTCGAACGGTGCAGAGGGTACGGAGTCGTCGGGAAACGATCGCGCCTTTACTGCGATTTAATTCGCACAGTCTGGTAATGAGCCATTGAAGAGCGCATCGTGAGCGGCTCCTGATCCCCATGTTTTGGGGTGCACCGACGTTCTGCGATGAGCTATCCATGACCACCGCTACCTGGTTTATCTTACTTGGCTCGCTGCTATTGGTAGTGGGCTTCACCGCTTCCTACATCAAAACCGTACCGGCCACCTCAGCCATTGTGTATCTCTTCATCGGCTTTGTGGTCGGCCCCATGGGCTTTGGCCTGTTCCATTTCAATCCGCTGGAAGAATCAGCGCTGCTTGAGTTGCTGACTGAAATCGCCGTGCTGATTTCGCTGTACTGTGCGGGAGTGAAGATGCCCGCACCGGTCACCTTCAAGCGCTGGCGCAATCCCCTGCAACTGGCGGTTGTTTCAATGACGCTGACCGTTGGCCTGGTGGCGCTCTTTGGTTATTACTGGCTCGCGCTGCCCCTCGGTGCCGCCGTCCTGCTCGGTGCTGTGGTGGCCCCGACCGACCCCGTGCTTGCCACGGAGGTGCAGGTTCGCCACGCCGATGATCCGGACCGGCTGCGGTTTGCCCTGACCTGCGAGGCCGGTATCAACGACGGCAGCGCCTTTCCCTTTATCATGCTGGGGCTTGGCCTGCTGGGCCTCCACGATCTCGGCGATGACGGTTTGCGCTGGCTGGTGGTTGATGTGGCCTGGGCTACCGGTGCCGGGATTGGCATTGGCGTCCTGGCTGGCTACGCCGTTGGCTGGCTGGTGCAGAGACTGCGAACCACGTTTACCCAGTCCGAGTTCCTTGAGAGTTTTCTGGGCCTGGGGCTGATTGCATTCGCCTATGGCGCCAGCCTGTTGGTGAATGCCTGGGGCTTTCTGGCGGTTTTCAGTGCCGCAGTGGCATTACGGCATACGGAGTTGAAACTGACCGGCCTGATGCAACGGTACGCCGACCCGACCTCCGGAGAAACACAGCCCGGCGAGGAACCCCAGGCGATAGCCCATGTGCATCAGAGCTCACTGGTATTCAACGAACACCTCGAAAGATTGGCCGAGATCGTGTTGGTGTTATTGATTGGTGGCTCGCTTTTCTGGGACTCCTGGAGCTGGCGAGCCGTAGGATTCGCCGCTTTCCTGTTCTTTATCGCGCGGCCTATCAGTGTCCATATCGGCTTGCTCGGGACCAATGCCCCCATGCGTATGCGTAACCTTGCAGGCTGGTTCGGGGTACGCGGCATTGGCTCACTCTACTACCTGATGTATGCCATCCAGCATGGACTGCCAGAAGAGATCGCACTGGAATTGATTCACCTGACCCTGGTGGTAGTAGCCTTGTCGATCGTGGTTCATGGCGTGAGCGTCAAGCCCGCGATATCCCGCTTCTGGCGTGCGCGGAAATCGACCAGCTGAGAATTGGACACTGGCGGCCGATGGTTCCTATACTCGAAGTTCATTCAGCTGGAAGACTTTATTTATGCGCGTTTTCGCCAATCCCGTCGGCTCCGGCTCCCTCTGGTTTGATAATCTCACCACCGCGGACGGAACCCCCGTCGCCTATGATCCGCAGGCGCGGGCCTTCCTGCCGATGCCGCCCTTTTGCGCCAATCGGGATGTGATTGGCTGTAACTGGATTGCGCCCGAGCAAGGCGCCTTCTGCCGCTCCTGTGCCATGACGGCGCTGGCACCGGATCCGTCCATTCATAATGCCATGCCGAACTGGGCGCAAACCGAGGCAGCCAAACGCTGGGCGCTCGACAACCTGGGCCGCTGGCACTGGTTCCGTCCGGAAGACCCTGGCGCACGGCCCGTTTTCCATATGCTCGCGGAAGGCCCCACGCCTGTACCCATGGGCCATGCCCAGGGCGTGGTGACGATCAGTGTGGCCGAGGCAGATCCGGTGCTTCGAACAACCCGCCGGGAAGCCCTTGAAGAGCCCTACCGCACCATGATTGGCCACATGCGCCATGAGATCGCCCACATGCTTTGGTGGCGCCTGAGCCTGCGAGAGGACTTCCTGGATGCGTTCCGGGCGATGTTCGGTGATGAGCGCATCAGCTACCCCGGGGCGCTTCAGCATCACTATGAGAATGGACCGCCGCAGGACTGGAAGCATTACTACCTGACCAGCTATGCCTCTGCCCACCCCCATGAGGACTGGGCCGAGACCACTGCCCACTTGCTTCACCTGACCGACCTTACCGACAGCTTCGTGGCCGGAGGCCTGACCTCACCACAGGTTCCGGGCACCAACTGGGATCCGTATACGGAACCGGATGCCCAACGGCTGATTCACATCGCAGCTTCCATCGCGGTGGGTGTGAATCACGTGAACCGATCTATGGGCCTGGAGGACCTTTATCCCTTCGTGCTCTCGGATTTCGCACGCCACAAGCTTTCCTTTGTCCATGACTGGCTGCGCCGGGGTGCCCAGGGGCTTTGAATGAATCGAAGCCGGCAAGTAGCACGGCGGGCCAATCCGCATCACAGGCGCCACCGTAACTCTTTTAAATAATCAAGGAGTCGGCCCTATGAGCAACCCCGTAATCGCAGACAATAAACCCAAAAAGGTCTCCCTGAAGAAAGGCGAGGAGTACCTGTTCTGCACGTGTGGGCGCTCCGGTGACCAACCTTTCTGCGATGGTTCCCACGCCGATACGGACTTCACACCCAAAAGTTTCGTGGCGGACAAGGATGAGGACGCGGTTCTTTGCCAATGCAAATACACCGGCGATGCCCCTTTCTGCGATGGTACCCACAATCAGTTCGACAAGGACCAGGTGGGCAAGGAAGGCCCTGATGAGGATGGTGAGGAAGAGGAACCCGATAGCGCTCCAGAGGCGAAAGCAACACGGGACGAACCAACCGTCGCGTTTATCCACCAACTTGCCCGCGAAGGCCTGAGCAACATGGGGCCGCACGGGCCCACAACAGCGATGGGGGTGCCCCGCCACAGCCTTCCCCACTGGGATGACCTCCAGCTCATGGTGGCGCAGCTGGCCAGCAAGCCATTGATGGAAGACGCAGACGTAGCCACTGAGCTGGTCATCGGCCCGGAAGCGAGAAAGCCGTTAACCCTGAGCATGCCTCTGTTCGTCTCTGACATGAGCTTTGGCGCGCTGTCTGAAGAGGCAAAAATAGCGTTGGCACGTGGCGCCGAAATGGCCGGCACGGGCATTTGCTCTGGTGAGGGTGGCATGCTGCCAGAAGAGCAGCAGGAGAATTCCCGTTACTTCTACGAGCTGGCCAGCGCCAAATTCGGCTATGACGAAAAGCTGCTGAACCAGGTTCAGGCATTTCACTTCAAAGGCGGACAGGGCGCAAAAACAGGCACCGGGGGACACCTGCCCGGTAACAAGAACACCGGCAGAATTTCGAAGGTGCGAGGTATCAGGGAGGGAGAAAATGCAGTCTCCCCACCCACCTTTGAGGACTTGCAGTCGGTGGAGGATTTCCGGCAATTCGCCAGCCGGGTACGGGAGATTACCGGCGGTATCCCGGTGGGTTTCAAGCTCAGCGCCAATCACATTGAACGGGATGTACAGTTTGCCCTGGATGCCGGCGCCGATTACATCATCCTGGATGGCCGTGGCGGAGGAACCGGTGCTGCCCCCGAGATGTTCCGGGACCATATCAGTGTTCCCACCATTCCCGCCCTGGCCCGCGCGCGGCGCTACCTGGATGATCACGGCGCCAGTGGCCGGGTTACCCTGATTGTGACAGGTGGTTTGCGGGTACCTGTTGATTTCGTCAAGGCCATGGCACTGGGAGCCGACGGCGTTGCCATAGCCAACAGTGCCATGCAGTCAATCGGATGCGTAGCGGCACGAATCTGCAATACCAACAACTGCCCTGCCGGTATCGCAACTCAAAGGAAGGACTTGCGGCAACGACTCAACGTAGATAAGTCGTCTGATCAGCTTAAAAACTTCCTTGAGGCCTCAGTCTCTCTTATGAAGGTAATGGCCCGAGCCTGTGGCCACGACAGCCTCAGCAAGTTCAACAAGGAAGACCTGGCAACCTGGCATCGGGAAATGGCGCTTTTGAGCGGCGTTCGCTATGCCGGGCTGATGGACCCTTCCGCCTGAGGAGCCGAGGCTTGAAAAGGGCGATTCAGCGATCGCCCTGCTCCCGCTCCTTCCCTTCGCGGATATTTTCGCTGGCTTCCTGTACCTCTTCGCTGTCGGCCTCGGGCACCTCGTGCTCGTCCTTACGCGAGGGGCGATAACACAGCGTTACCAGTATGGGAAAGTGATCAGAGCCGAATGCTTTGAGCCGGCGGATATCCTTGAGGGTGAAGTGCTCGGTGATGAAGACATGGTCCAGCGGCCAACGGAGGTACCACCGTTCCGCATGAAAGGTACTGAATGTGCCCCGGCCGCGACGCGGATCCAGCATACCGCTGATGTGACAGAACAAACGCGTGGTTCTCGACCAGGCAACATCATTCAGATCACCGGCGACTATTGCAGGATAGCCTCCTTTTTCGACCTCTTGCCCCACCAGCAGAAGTTCTGCATCACGCCACAGGGATTCCTCGCTTTCGCTGGGCGCGGGCGGGCGCGGGTGGAGGGCATGTAAACGGATACGATCGCCGCTGGGCAACTTCAGCCAGCCATGTATGGAGGGGATATCGTCCTGAATCAGGTACTTCACTTCTGCTTCTTCAAGAGCCAGACGAGAATAGAGGTGCATACCGTAAAGGTTGTCCATGGGTATACGAATAATCGTATGCCAGTCGCCAAAGGCAGCATCGAGCTGATCACCCCACCATTGGTCTGATTCCAGAGTCAGCAGCACATCCGGCTGCTGATCCCGCACCTGGCGGATCAGCCCTTCGCTGTTGCGATTGGTGGTGAGCACATTGGCCACCATCAAGGTAACGCAGCGTTCTTCGTTTCCGGGCTCAGCATTCTGAACCTGAAGGGGCCAGAACCTTGTCCACGGCAATATCCGGTATGACTGCAGCACCAATACCACGGCGCACAGTGAGAGAACCCATATCTGCTTTTCGCCCTGCCCGAGCAGCAGAGCCGCAACAGCAGTGATCACGGCCAACGTGACTATCTGTACTCGCGGAAACTCACAGGCACGTACCCACCAGTCATGAAGCCGTACTTTGCCGAGCACAGTGACTGCCAGCAGCACCAGCGCCACAGCCAACAGTGTATAGGTCATCAGAAGGCCTCCTTGGCATTATTGCCTTTATGCCAACCTACACAATAAATCAGGCGGGTGCACGGGATCTCTCCCGCTCTGCCAACACCCTGACCCGTTCAAAGTCCTCTTCGCTGAATACGCCATTTACCCCAGAAATGGCCGCCAGCTTCATGCCGTGCTTGAGACCGAGCCGGTAGATTTCCCTGACTTTTTCCCACTCGATGTTGCGGCCCAGGGTAAAGTTCTCGAACCGACCTTCCAGTGTCAGCACAATGGTCTCGGCCAGGCAGGCGTAGGCAATTCCTTTGGGCAAGCCGATGTCTTTCATGGCCACATGGCCGGGAAGCTCGATTTCGCCTGACTCGATCACCATGACGTCCGGCCGTTTGGCAACGTCTTCCGGGGGGATGTCCAGCGGCCGCGCAACATCCGTGATCACGCAGCCAGGTTTTACCCGCATGATGTCCAGCACCCGCTTTCCGGCGCCGGAGGTAGCTGTCACGATCATGTCCATGCTTTCCAGGTCGCGGTCGGCAGCGCCCGCCACATGAACAATGGCGCCCTCCGTCTCCCGCTCTATGGTTTCTTTCAGGGCGAGGAGTTTTGCCGGTTCGGGCGCCGCCAGGTAGATTTCATCCACGGCCTTGGCCAGCAGACGTGCGCAGACGGAACCAATGGCGCCGGTTGCGCCTACTACCATGGCTTTGCCCGCCATCTTGCCGCTGGGACCTATGCCTACCAGCCCTATTTTCTTCACCGCCTCGTGGGCCGCCCACAGGGCCCCGGACGCGGAGTAGCTATTGCCCGTTGTAATCGGCAATGGTGCACGCTTGGCAACAGTAATGCCTGCGTCTCCCACCACTTTGGTAAAGGCGCCAAGGCCCATGATCTGTGCACCGAGTTTTTTTGCCAGCCCGGCAGCGGCCAGCAGGCGGCTGTAAGTGAATTCCGGGCCATGAGCCATGATTTCCCGTGGCGTGCCACCGACGGTAATCAGCCAGCCTTCGGCTTCGTCCCCGGTTGGTGATTGCACGCCGGTGACTTTGCAGTAAATGAATGGCGGGGTATAAGCCACTGCCTTCTCCACCATGTTCATGACAACCGGCGGCGAAACGCTGGCAATCCAGTCCAGGGGCGGTGTTTTGGTCAGGTACTGCTGCGACAGGGGGTGAATAACGAAGGCGAAGCGGTTAATCCGGCGGTACCCATCGGGGTAGAGAATCCGCGGTTTGAGTCCCAGGGTTTCAATAACCTCCAGAAGATCATCCGGCCCCATTTGTTCCGGAGTGCGGGCCAGTGCCGCGCTGATCATCGCTTCCAGGACGTTCACGCCCACCGGCCGGCCATTCAGCCAGGGGCTGTAGTCCACCACCATGGCCACACGCCGGGAGCGCATCCAGTCCAGGGTCTGGTCATTCACCCTGGAAGTGATGACCGTTTTGCCATCCAGCTGCTCGTGGCTGAAATCTCCCAGTTCATCCACCGCAGCAACGATAACGTGGGCGCTTTTCACCGCCTCACGCAGCGACCCGGCAACCAGCTTTTCACCGAGGCGGAACAGTGGTAAATGCCGGATAAACTCTGCCGCCCTTGCTGTCGCCGGCTTGAACATCATCGGGGCACTTAGTCCGGTGTAGGTTTCAAGCTGGCCCAATGACGTCAGCAACCTGGGCACCCCGAAATCCGTGTAGGGGTCTGCGAACAACAGGTTGTCTGTGTACTCCGACAGAGCCCTGGCAACGCGATAGCCGGCCTGGCCGTTCATGAACAGCACCCGGGCATTGTCGAAGAAATGGCCAAGCTCGGACTGGGTGTGTCGAACCGCCCACTCCTGCAGAATACCCCGCAATTTCGCGCCGGTTGTGACCGGCTTGTCCGGAACGCTGGCCTTCAGACGGGTGATGTCCGGATGCTCCAGTGTCTCGCGGCCGGCGTGATACTGGTCATGGATCGTGCTCAGGCCAATGGCGTCCGCCTCTGTTTTCACGGAATCCAGAACGGCCTCGGCCCGTGACAGGTCGCCGTCCGTTCCGACACGGATGATGCGGAAAGACTGCCCAAGAAATTCAGTCTCAAAATCATAGTCAAACTCGGATGATCTCTGGCTGACACTCACCACGGTTTTCATGATTATCCCTTCCAGAATTAACGGTTGTTATAGTCTCCAGAATAGATGACTGCATCTGTTACTGTTATATCCCAGATCAAATTTCGATCTGAGATTCTGCGTCTACAATTAAAAATCAGCTGAAAGCCATTTTTGACTCATCAGGCACTTAAAGGAGATCACCATGACCATTCAGGACGAACTCAATGCGACAATCAAGGCCCTGGTTCAGCCGGGCAGAGGCATTCTGGCGGCAGACGAAAGCAACCCCACCATTGCCAAGCGTTTCAAGGCTGTCGGAGTTGAGTCCACGGAAGAGAACCGGCGACAGTACCGCAGCCTGATTCTTGGCGCAGAGGGTCTGGGCGAATTTGTCAGTGGCGTCATCCTGTTTGAGGAAACCCTGGAACAGCATGCGGATGATGGCACTGCCCTGGCCTCGGTAGCCGCCAGCCAGGGTGTGGTTCCCGGCATCAAGGTTGACAAGGGCAAGGGTCCGATGGTGAATGCACCCGGAGACGAGATTACCGAAGGGCTTGATGGATTGGCCGGGCGGCTGCAGCACTACAAGGAACTGGGTGCGCGGTTCGCCAAGTGGCGTAACGTGTATCACATCACCGACATCAACCCGAGCCGGACCGCCATCGAGGCCAATGCCGAGGTGCTGGCCCGCTACGCAGCAATCTGCCAGTCCTGTGGAATAGTGCCGATCGTGGAACCGGAAGTGCTGATTGATGGCAGCCACACCATCGAGCGCAGTGCCGATGTGAACGAAGCCGTCATCAGCGAGGTTTTCCACGCCCTGCGACGCCATCGGGTTGAACTGGAAACCATGATCCTCAAACCCAGCATGGTCACTCCAGGCAATGCCACCGGTAAAAAGGCAAGCCCGGAGGAAGTGGCGGAGCATACGCTGAGAGTTTTCCGGCGAGTCGTTCCGGCAGCGGTTCCAGGCATCAACTTTCTGTCTGGTGGCCAGACCCCGGAAGAAGCGACCCTGAATCTCAATGCCATGAACAGTGGCTCCGCTCAGCCCTGGAACCTCAGTTTCTCCTACGGCCGCGCGTTACAGGAGCCGGCACAAAAGGCCTGGGCCGGCATTTCCTCGAACCGGGAGGCTGCCCAGGCTGCCCTGGTGAAAAGGGCCAGGCTCAACAGCCTGGCGACCCTTGGGCGCTATTCAGCGGATCTGGAGGACTGACCGCATGGGCCAGCCCTCTGTCTCAGCAACCTTCGGTACAACGGGCTTTACTGTCAAAGCTCATGGTTTTACCACTGAGGGGAATGTGCACGGGCATTGAAGCGAGGCCGATAAACTGCTCGGTACGTGTGCCTTCCTGCACTGCCCCGTTTTCGGTGGCTGCCTCGTTGGCGTGTGAAGCGATGACCGCCTTCGGACGAACAAGGTCATTGACCACGTAGGCAGCCTCTTTCGGTCCGGTGGTGAACGTGTCACCGATATTCATCACCACCAGATCGGCGCCATAGTGTTCGTTGACCACCAGTTTCTGCTCGGCGGTGATGCCGGTGTCACCCGACAGATACACCACCAGTCCGTTGGAGAACGTCAGCACATAGCCGGTGGGCGGTCCCACGCTGGCGCCCACGCCCGCCGCTTTCAGATGTTCGGCCAGCGGGCCGGTCAGAAACGAGGGGGCAACGCCGTTACTGTGAACCGCCGGTACGGTGGTTACGGCCACACCACCAACTTCCCGCTCACCACCAAAGCGCACCAGCATGGAGTTTTCAGGGTCACCACCGGCAGCCTTCAATTTTGCGGCAAAAAACGCCGGCATTTCGCTGCCCGTGACAATTTTCGCGTTCGTTTTGACCGCGATATCAACGGTATTGGACTGCGGCAATGTGGACACTCCGGTGTTCGGAGAGGCACAGCTACCCTGATTGGTTTCACTGATGCGCTGATCACCCACGTGGTCGCCGTGCATATGGGAGACCAGAATGACATCGATCCTGCCCAACCGGGGATCGTCCGGCCCGGCAACTGTTCTACCGGCATCGTAGAGAATCCGGGTGCCGTTCGGGTCTTCTAACACCAGCGCCCTGTCACGGCTGCAGAACTCTCCATCGTGGCTGCCAAGCGGTGTGACTTTGACCACCTGCCCATCCGCGTGGACCGACATGGCCGCGCCCAGCAAAAGACAGGCAGACGCCCCGGCGACGGCCAGTGTGTTGCGAAAAATTCCTTGTGACATGTGACTCGTCCTCCCCACCTTTTTATTGTTGATACCACACTGATACGAACGATAACGCCGTTGGTACCAGTGTAGTCAGCGGGAAAGATTTACGTTGGGAATTGGCGTTCAGGCGGCGCGGGAATCAGCAATCGGTACCGGCTGCCTGAGGCAGGCCATCATCGGCGCCACCTGACGGATCTGGCGGGCCTGTGGCCACAGAGCTTCAGCCTCGGCAAAGCCCTGGCGCAGGAAATTGAGCCATTGCTTGATACGGCCGGTTACATAGCGGTCTTCCAGCCAGCCCTGCAGAACGGTGGCGTATTCACCAACCAGGACCACGGCTTCCGGCCAGGTCATGTCCGCTACCGCCTCGCCCTGCTGGCTTGCCTTGATCTGACGGGCCAGGTCCGGCCGTGCAATCAGGCCGCGGCCGATCATGACATCGTCACAGCCTGATACCTCCCGGCATCGCCAATAGTCCGCCACGGTCCAGATCTCACCATTGGCAATGATATGGGTGTTGACCGCTTCCCGGGCTCTGGCAATGTCTTCCCAATAAGCAGGCGGTTTATAGCCATCGACCTTGCTGCGGGCATGGATAACGATCTCCCTGGCGCCGGCAGCTTCCAGTGCCTGGGCACAGGCGACACCCATGGAACGGTCGTCGTACCCCAGGCGCATTTTTGCGGTAACCGGCACACTCGCGGGCACCGCCTGGCGCACAGCAGCCACTATTTCGTGCATCAACTCCGGCTCGCGCATCAGTACGCAACCGCCTTTGTGTTTGTTCACGGTTTTTGCCGGGCAGCCGAAATTGATATCCACCTGGGTTGCGCCCAGCTCGGCGGCTTTTTCGCCATGGCGGGCCATCTGTTGCGGATCTGAACCCAGTAGCTGAACCGCCACCGGCGTACCAACACCCGTAAGCGACTGGTTGTGAAGTTCCGGAGCGTACTTGTAGAACACCCTCGGTGGCAGCATGCCGTGGGTCACGCGAATGAATTCCGTGACGCACCGGTCAATGCCACCGACTTTCGTCAGGGTCTCACGGATAGGTGCGTCGACCAGCCCTTCCATCGGGGCGAGGATGATTCGCATGGGTGCTCCAGTGGGGAAAGAGGTCTGTTCAAATCAGGACTGATCAAAAATCAGGCGGGGAGGATTGTAAGGAATTTGGCGGGAAGTTGATAGATGGGCACCCCGTAGCGGGGTGCCCATTCGCTGGCAGGTCTTATTTGACGTCGAAACGATCGGCGTTCATGACCTTGGTCCAGGCATCAACGAAGTCCTTCACGAACTTCTCTTCGCTGTCGTCCTGTGCATACAGTTCCGCATAGGCACGGAGGATCGAATTGGAACCGAACACCAGATCAACACGGGTCGCAGTGAACTTGGTGTTGCCGTTCTTGCGATCCACGATGTTGTACGAGTTCTTGCCAGTCGGTTCCCAACTATTTGCCGTGTCTGTCAGATTCACGAAGAAATCATTGGTCAACTGGCCAACACGATCTGTGAACACGCCATGCTGGGTACCACCATGGTTGGTGCCCAGCACCCGCATACCACCGAGCAGAACGGTCATTTCCGGCGCAGTCAGGCCCATCAACTGGGCGCGGTCCAGAAGCATTTCTTCCGGCTTGACCACGTAATCCTTCTTCTGCCAGTTGCGGAAGCCATCAGCCAACGGTTCCATCGGATCGAAAGATTCGGCATCGGTCATCTCATCCGTTGCATCACCACGGCCCTTGAGGAACGGCACATGGACGTCATGTCCCGCCGCTTTCGCAGCCATCTCAATGCCCAGGTTGCCACCCAGAACAATAACGTCCGCCACGCTAGCACCGGTGTCGGCAGAGATTTTCTCGTAGGCGCTCAGCACTTTGGCCAGGCGATCCGGCTCGTTGCCTTCCCAGTCTTTCTGCGGGGCCAGACGAATGCGCGCACCGTTGGCACCGCCGCGCATGTCAGAGCCGCGGAAGGTACGGGCACTGTCCCAGGCAGTGGTCACCAGCTCGTTAAGGCTCAGGCCGGCTTCGGCAATCTTCTCTTTAACGATTTCCTCGATGTAGTTGGTCTCACCCTGAGGAACCGGATCCTGCCAGATCAGGTCTTCTGCGGGTACGTCAGGGCCGATGTAACGGGACTTGGGCCCCATATCCCGGTGAGTCAGCTTGAACCAGGCACGGGCGAAGCAGTCCCTGAAGTAGTCCGGATCTGCCATGAATTTCTCACAGATTGCACGGTACTTCGGGTCCACCTTCATGGCCATATCCGCATCGGTCATCATCGGATTGCGGCGAACAGACGGATCAGTGGAATCAACCGGCTTGTCTTCTTCCTTGATGTTGATCGGCTCCCACTGGTTCGCGCCAGCCGGGCTCTTTTTCAGCTCCCATTCATAGCCGAACAGCAGGTCGAAATAACCCATATCGAATTTGGTCGGGTTGGTGGTCCAGGCACCCTCGAGACCTGACGAAATGGCATTGGTCGCCTTTCCCTTCAGGTTCGCATTACTCCAGCCAAGACCCTGTTCGTGTAGATCAGCACCTTCCGGCTCGGCCCCAAGCGTTTCAGCGTCGCCGTTGCCGTGGGTCTTACCAACCGTGTGGCCGCCTGCAGTCAGTGCAGCGGTCTCTTCGTCATTCATCGCCATACGCGCAAAGGTTACACGGACCTGCTCTGCTGTCTTCTGCGGATCCGACTTACCGTTAACACCCTCAGGGTTTACATAAATCAGACCCATTTGCACAGCGGCGAGGGGGTTTTCCATGGTGTCAGGCTTTTCGACATCCTCATACCGGCTATCAGACGGCGCCAGCCACTCTTTTTCAGCGCCCCAGTAAATGTCCGTTTCCGGATGCCAGATGTCCTCACGGCCATAGGAAAAGCCAAAGGTTTTCAGGCCAAAGGATTCATAAGCAACGTTGCCGGCCAGAACGATCAAGTCGGCCCAGCTTACTTTGTTGCCGTACTTTTTCTTGAGCGGCCACAGCAAACGCCGGGCTTTATCCAGGTTTACGTTATCAGGCCAGGAGTTCAGTGGTGCAAATCTCTGGTTACCAGTACCCGCGCCGCCACGGCCATCGGCCAGCCGGTAAGTACCAGCAGCGTGCCACGCCAGACGGATCATCAGGCCGCCGTAATGACCCCAGTCCGCAGGCCACCATTCCTGGCTGTTGGTCATCAGCTCGTGCATGTCTTTTTCAAGCGCTTCAAAGTCGAGCTTTTTGACCTCTTCCCGATAGTCGAAATCCTCACCCATCGGATTTGTCTTGTGGTCGTGCTGATGCAGGATGTCCAGGTTCAGGGATTCCGGCCACCAGGCAACCACATCGGATTTCTCCTGCGTGTTGGACCCGTGCATTACCGGGCACTTGCCGCCTGAGCTATTGTTTTCTGTCATTTTTCTCTCCTGATTCGGTTTGGCAAAACGACACTACTTTTAAGTAAGCTCCACTAACTATAGGACATAAAAAACGCTTTGCTTTGCGTATTTGTTATGTCGCGGATAGCGAATTCCTATTGGTTTATCCGACGTATCAACAACACGCTAACGCAGCACCTGGCGTTTAATACAATTAATTAATAGTACAATCGTAAAAGTTTTTATTAATGGATGAGGCGAAGTGAAAGATCAGAGTCTTTCGACGGAGGTGAACTTCCCGGCATCGTCAAAAAGAATCCTGAAGCTGCCGCGAATGCCATCTTTGAGGTAAAAACGGGAAAGGATACGGGCCGGGAAACGGACAGAGCGCCCGTCCCGGGCCGTGGTGCGGACGTCGGTGGCTGTGCCCTGGTAGAGTTTAATCCACTCGTCGGGGCTGATTTCGACGTCCACGATTATCTGCTGCATGACACCTTGATCGTAGGTCGGATTAGACGAAGTCGTAATCCGACAAATTTGGCGTACAACTCGGGTTTCGGTTGTCGGATTACGCTTCGCTAATCCGACCTACGTAATCCGACCTACGTGATATAGCCTTAGTTGGCCAGTTCGAGCAACAGCCGGTTCAGGCGACTCACATACGCCCCCGGGTCCTGCAATTGCTCACCGCTGGCCAGTGTCGCCTGGTCGAGCAGTACGGCAGACAGCTCCTGGAAGCGGTCTTCGCCCTGCTCGCGCTCAAGGCGTTGCACCAGCGGGTGCTCCACGTTGATTTCGAAAATCGGCTTGCTGTCGGGCACCTTCTGGCCGGCGGCTTCCATGATTTTCTTCATCTGGGCGCCCATGTCAAAGTCGCCAACCACCAGGCAGGCCGGTGAATCGGTCAGGCGATTGGTGACACGCACGTCCTGGACACGGTCGGTCAGAGCCGTCTTGATGCGCTCCAGCAGGTCCTTGTGTTCCTTGGTGGCCTCTTCCTGGTGCTTCTTGTCTTCCTCGGTTTCCACGTCGCCGAGATCCAGTTCGCCGCGGGCCACGTCCTGGAACTGTTTGCCGTCGTATTCGTTGAGGTAGCCCATCATCCACTCGTCAATCCGGTCAGAGAGGATCAGCACCTCAACGCCTTTCTTGCGGAATACTTCCAGGTGCGGGCTGCTCTTGGCGGCCATGAAGTTGTCAGCGGTGATGTAGTAGATCTTGCTCTGGCCTTCCTTCATACGGGCGATGTACTCATCCAGCGACACATTCTGGGTGTCTTCGCCGGTATGGGTAGAGGCAAACCGCAGCAGAGCACCGATTTTCTCGCGGTTGCTGAAATCTTCGGCTGGGCCTTCTTTCAGTACGGTGCCGAACTCATTCCAGAATTGCTGATATTGCTCCGGCTCCTTCTTCGCCAGCTTGGAGAGCATGTCGAGAACCCGCTTGGTCACCGCGGTACGGATGCTGTCCACAGTGCTGTCGTTCTGCAGGATCTCACGGGAGACGTTCAGCGACAGATCGTTGGAATCAATCACGCCCTTGGTGAAGCGCAGGTACAGCGGCAGGAACTGCTCGGCGTCGTCCATGATGAACACACGCTGCACATACAGTTTCAGACCACGGGGCGCTTCACGGTTGTAGAGATCGAACGGTGCACGGCCGGGTATGTACAGCAGGCTGGTGTAGTCCAGCTTGCCTTCCACCTTGTTGTGGGACCAGGTCAGCGGGTCTTCAAAGTCGTGGGAAATGTGCTTGTAGAATTCCTTGTACTCTTCATCCTTGATCTCGCTGCGAGACAGGGTCCACAGAGCCGTGGCGTCGTTAACGGTCTCGTACTTGCCCTTCTCGCCTTCTTCTTCGGATTCGGACTTCATGACCACCGGAAACGAGATATGGTCAGAGTACTTCTTCACCAGGTTACGCAGGCGGAAGCCATCGGCAAATTCCTTGGCATCGTCTTTCAGGTGCAGAACGATTTTGGTGCCACGCTCATTCAGATCCACATTCTCGATAGTGAACTCACCATCGCCTTTGGATTCCCAGTGCACACCTTCTTCCACAGGCGCGCCGGCGCGACGGGTAAAGACTTCCACCGCATCCGCTACAATAAAGGACGAATAGAAACCCACACCGAACTGACCAATCAGCTTGCTGTCTTTCTTCTCGTCACCGGAAAGCTGCTGCAGGAATTCCGCGGTACCGGACCGGGCAATGGTACCCAGATTCTGCACCACGTCATCGCGGGTCATGCCGATGCCGTTATCGGACAGGGTGACGGTGTTCTTTTCAGCGTCATAGTCCAGGCGGATTTTCAGCTCGGGATCGTTCTCGAAAAGGCTGTCGTCTTTCAACGCAGCAAAACGCAGCTTGTCTTCTGCATCCGACGCGTTTGAAATCAGCTCACGAAGGAAGATTTCCTTGTTTGAGTACAAGGAATGGATCATCAGGTTAAGCAGTTGCTTAACTTCGGTCTGAAAACCCAGTGTCTCTTTTTGCGATTCAACCGTCATGGCTTGTTTTGTCTCCTGCTGTTTAGGTTCGGAGGAGCGGTGCGAGCAGTTGAGGGTGGGTTTACGAAACCGTGCGGAGCCATGGATGGCGGAGCCCGAGCCGCACAGGGACGTCTTGAGGCGTGTTTCGTAAACCCACCCTCAACTGCTCGCCTGCACCAATGCTTAAGTATGCTGAGTTCGGAAATGGGGTTCATCCGGGGTATTTCAACCCCGATCAGATGAATTCAGTCTTCCAACAGGAAGTGCGCCCGGGCTGTGGCGATGGGCTGGGAGCGGGATTTCTGCCAGGCGGTGATCATCACGTTGGCCACGCGATTGCCCTGGCGGGTCAGCTGGCATTCGGCAAAGGTTTCCCGGTTCAGGCCCGCGCGCAGGTAATCCAGGGAAAAGTCCACGATTCGCGGCATGCGCAGGGTTTCCTGGGACATCATCAGGTAGATGACGGCGGACAGCTCCATGAAGCCACCGATCACCCCGCCGTGAATGGCCGGCAAAATGGGGTTGCCCAGGTTCTCTTCTTTTTTCGGCAACCGAAAAATCAGGTCGTCGCCGAAGCGGTCGCATTCCAGGCCAATGAACCGGGCGTAGGGGATGCTTTCCAGCATGCGGGAAAAATCACCGGTTTCCTGGGTGTAACGAAGAATTTCAGGGTTCATTATTCCTTTTCTCCGTCGATCAGGTCACGAAAAGACTTTGGCATTGCTTCCTTGCCGATCCGCATGAAGGTGCCGACGCAGTTGGCGATGGTCTCGCCCGTTTCATGGAAAGCCTCGCAGCGGGTAAAGATGATATTGCGGGTCACTTTGTAGGTCTCTGCGCGCGCGAAAACAGGCTTATGGGGTACGGCGGGGCGCATGTAATCAACTCGCAGATCCAGTGTAGGACAAAGCTCGAAGTCATCCAGGGCGCACATGGTCGCTGAGCCCGAGGCCGTATCCATCAACGTGGTGATGGCGCCGCCGTGAATGACGCCGGTATCCGGGTTACCGATAATCAGGTCGCTGTATGGCAGGCACAGGGTCAACTGCCCTTTTTTTGCCGATGTTACGGTCAGGCCCAGTTCGCGGGCCTGGTTCAGGGTTCCTATAAAACGGCGAACCCGGTCCATCCTCATGGCATCGTTCATAAAGTCTGGCTCGTCAGATAGGCTCGGGGATAGTGCGCATGAAATGCTCGATAAAAATGACCGGCAATACTAACGTAAAGTCATGAAAGCCTCCACACATCAGGGTTATGGTATAAACATAACAAATCTGCACAAAAAGGCGGCCCGGCCAACCGGCAGAGTCGCCCAGGGACATTGACCAAGGAGTTCTGCCCGTGAATATCCACACTGGATTACGATACCTCACCGTTATTATTGTGCTCGCCTTTCTTTCCGGGTGTACCGTCAATCCCGTCACAGGAGAGAAGCAGCTTTCGCTGATCCCTGAAAGCCAGGAGCTTTCCATTGGCAGCGAGCAATACAAACCAACCCAGCAGACCCAGGGCGGCCAGTTCTACCTGGACCCGGACCTGAACCAGTACGTCAGTGAAGTTGGCCAAAAGCTGGCAAAAGTCAGTGATCGGCCCGATCTCCCCTACGAATTTGTGGTACTGAACAGCAGTGTTCCCAACGCCTGGGCGCTTCCCGGTGGCAAGATTGCCATCAACCGGGGGCTGCTGACAGAACTGGAGGACGAGGCTCAACTTGCCTCCATTCTGGGCCATGAGATTGTCCATGCCGCAGCACGCCACAGTGTCCAGCGCATGCAACAAAGCACGCTTATCAGTTTAGGCGTTGCGGGACTGGGCTTCGCGGTTTCGGATAACGAATGGGCCGGGCTGATCATGGGTGGCGCGGCCATGGGTGCCCAGCTCGCGTTGGCCCAGTACAGCCAGGGCGATGAGCTTGAGTCGGACCACTATGGTATTCGCTACATGAAAGAAGCCGGCTACGACCCCCAGGCCGCCGTGGAGCTGCAGGAAATCTTTGTCCGGCTTTCCGAGGGACGCAATCCCGGCTTTATTGAGGGCATGTTTGCCACCCACCCACCGTCACAAAAGCGCGTGAATGAGAACCAGGAACTGGTCAACAAGATCGGCGCTGGTGGGTACCGGGGAAAGGACGAATACCAGAAAAAACTGTCGTTTCTGCGTGACCTCCAACCTGCCTACGACGCACACGATGAAGCCCTGAAGCTGGCCAGCGACGACAAGCTTGATCAGGCACTCGCCAAGGTAAACGAAGCCATCAGAATCGAGCCTGAGGAAGCGGCCTTTTATTCTCTGCGCGGACGCATCTACAAGGCCCAGGATAATGAGAAAAAAGCCGAGGCCGACTTCGACAAGGCCACTTCCCTCTACCCTGAGATGTTCACCTACCAGCTTCACAGTGGCCTCAACGCCCTTGAGCTAAACAAACTGGACAAGGCGAAAGAGCGGCTGAACAAGGCCAATGAAACCGTGCCTACCTCCATTGCCTTTCTGCGCCTGGGTGATATTGCTGTCCAACAGAATCGTCGGGACGATGCTATCCAGTATTACAGCACCGCGGCCAAGGCTGAGGGACAGGTTGCCCAGGAGGCGAAACAGAAGCTGGCCCAACTGACGCAGAACTGATGTCATCGTCCGCATTGACTTTTAGAGCAATAACTCTAAAAATTGAGGTAATCACTCAACAATCGGACGATTGCCATGCTCGCGAAACGTATCCAGCCGATGGTCTTTCAGGCCCGCCGGCTTTATGTAGAGCTCATGTTCCAGGTCATGGGGCGTGCGCTTCAGGCCGTCAGCGAAATTGATGCTGCCGTACAGAAGGAAGCCCGGGCCCTGCCCGAGGGCTTCCTGTTTGAGATGATGGTGATGCCGAACGGCTCCCGCCTTATTGTGGAACACCTCGGTGACGGCCGTTTCCACTACCATGGCGACTCGGCGCCCCGGCCAATAGACCTGTCCATCCAGTTCAAGCACATTGCCCATGCCTTCCTGGTGCTGTCATTCCAGGAAAAAACTTCCGTTGCCTTTGCCAACGACCGCATGCTGGTGGACGGCGATATCAGCTATGCCATCCGCATGACCCGGATTCTGAACCGGCTTGAGACCTTCATTCTGCCCAAGCTGGTGGCAGAACGGGCGGTAAAGGAATACCCCTCGAATCTGCACTTGCCCGAGAAACTACTCAGTGCGGCTCGTATTTACCTCAAGGTAGCCTCCAATTTTGTCGACACGGTGAGAGCATAATGACCAACCAATACTATGAATTTTTCTGCCCGGTTAAGGTAATCGCCGGTAAAGCCGCGCTGGAGCATATCCCCTATGAGTTGACCGGCCTGGGCGCCAAGCGGCCGATGATTATTACCGACAAGGGCGTTCGCGCCGCCGGACTTCTTGACCCCGTGATTGCGGCCTGCGAAGAAAGCGGCCTGGAAATCATCAGTATTTACGATGATGTTCCGCCGGACTCCTCCACCGGCGTGGTGAAAGACATTGCCGGCATCTACCGCCGCGAAAAGTGCGATTCCCTCATTGCGGTGGGCGGTGGTTCTGCCATTGATACCACCAAGGCGGTGAACATCCTGGTGTCGGAAGGTGGCGATAACATTGCCGAGTACAGTGGCGCGGGCATCATCAAGCACCCGCTGAAGCCGTTCCTGGTGGTGCCAACCACGGCCGGCACCGGCTCTGAAGTCACCTCCGTTGCGGTGATTACTGACACGGCCAAGTCCGTAAAGCTGCCATTCACGTCGTCGTTCCTGCTGCCCAACGCTGCGGTTATCGACCCGAGAATGACCCTGACATTGCCGCCGCATATCACTGCCGCCACCGCCATGGACGCCATGACCCATGCCACGGAAGCGTTCACCTGTATGGCGAAAAACCCGCTCAGTGATGCCTATGCAACGGCCGCTATCAAGAAAATCAGCACCTCTCTGCTGAAGGTCATGGACAACCCGAAGGACAGCGACAACCGGCTGGAGCTGGCACAGGCCTCCACCATGGCCGGCATTGCCTTCTCCAACTCCATGGTGGGCCTGGTTCATGCCCTCGGGCATGCCACCGGTGCCATCTGTCACCTGCCCCACGGGCTTTGCATGAGCCTGTACCTGCCGTACGTGCTGGAATACAACCTGGAGACGATTCGGGCGCCGCTGGGCGAACTCCTGCTCTACCTTGAAGGACCGGAAGTCTATGCCGCCACACCAGCCAGCCGCCGCGCTGAGGCCAGCATTTCCGCCCTTCGCAAGCTGCGGGATGAGCTGTTCAAGCGTTGCAAGCTACCGCGCACCCTCAAGGAAGCGGGCAGTGTGGAAGAGCATCAGCTGGACACCATCGCCGAGCTGGCCATGGATGACGGTTCCATGATGTTCAACCCGAAAGAAGTAACGCTGGAAGACGCCCGGGCAGTTCTGAAACGAGCCTGGGCCTGAACTGACAGCACCGGGCACCCTGGTAGCCGGGGTGTCCGGGTTATGTCAACTCTGGTTAAAGCAACGCTTTGCCCTGAAAACATTCCAGTCAAATCATTGAAATCAGCACAGGAAAAAGTGACAATTCTCACTCGCTGGCAAGGATGTAGCCGGGTTAATTCTTTCGATGAATTCAGAGCCTCGCATCTATGCGCAACGCATCATCCAGCCGTCGCCTGCCGGTCGTGATCGCCTCACTGACATTGGCCTTTTCATCCCTGTCAGTAACCACTGCATTCGCTACCGAGGATGCAACCTCAGCGGGTACTCAGCGGGTTCTCCGGTTTAATGTCTCCCCCAATGGCTACCCGCCCTATCTGATTAACGTGGATGGAAAACAGTCCGGCATCATGTGGGACGTGGTCACCGTGATTGCGGACCGGCTGGACTACCAGGTCATTCCCGAGGAAATCCCCCGCAAGCGCGTGGACCAGATGCTCTCCGAGGGCTATATCGACGCTACGACTCGTGCAAAGGAATGGACGGACAACCCCGAAAAATACGCCTTTACCGACCCCGTAGTGGATATTGAAGAAGTGCTGTTTGTGCCCAAGGACTCCGACCTGAAATTTGAGGTGCCTGAAGACCTGTTTTCACGCACACTGGTGACCCATCTCGGATACCACTACCCGGCGCTGGAGCCCCATTTCGAATCAGGCAGGATCAAGCGTTTTGACGTCTCCCGTGACAAGGATATGTTCAGCTATGTGCTCCACGGGGAAGACATGGATGCGGCAGTGGCAGACCGGCTGCTTGGCAAATGGATCCTGCGTAACGAAAACTTGCAGAGCGAGTTCCGCACCACATCAACCCAACTCAGTGTGTTCGGCTTCCGGTTGATGCTCAGAAAAGACTGGGCGAGCTTCGCCGAAGCCTTTAACCGTGAGCTCGAAGCCATGAGGGCTAACGGCGAGCTGGAAGACATCCTCGCCAACTACCGTTAACTCCTCGCTGCGCTACTCCAGACGCCTGAGCAGCAGCATCGGTGACACACTCAGCACAGGTTTCAACTGCCAGCGGCCAAACAGTGCCAATACCAGGGCGCTGAGCAGTGGAATCGGCAGAATGGCCTGCCAGTGCCAGCGGAATTCCCCTTCAAACATCCTGAACTGCAGTGCCCAGACAGCACCTTCCGCGGCCGCAACCCCGAGGATGCCGGCAAAGAACCCCAGCAAAGCAAACTCCAGCATGGTGCTTCTCACCAGCAGTGACTGCCTGCCGCCCAGGGTTCGTAGCAAGGCACCTTCCCTTTGCCGGTCCTGCATGGTGGCGCTGACCACCGCAGCCATGACCACCAGCGCTGCCGCCAGAATCAACGCCAGTATCGCTTCAATGGCCTGCGTTACCTGGCGCACGATTTCCTGTATGCGTTCGATCACATGGTCGATTTCCAGCACCGACACCGTCGGGAATTGACGCGAGAAGTCGTTAAGTTCTCCCTTCATATCCGCAGGCAGAAAAAATGCCGTGATCCAGGTCGCCGGCATATCCTCAAGCCCGCCCCCGGGCGGAAACGCCATGTAAAAGTTGGGTTTCATGCTGTCCCACTGGACCGTGCGAATACTGGTGACGGTCTCTGTCACCTTGTCCGAACCAATGGTGAAGCCGAGCTCATCGCCCACTTGGACCCCGAGTTTGCCGGCCAGCTCTGCCTCAATGGATACGCCATCGGTCTGCCCCTGCGTAAACCACTCTCCTGCCACGATTTCATTATCATCTGGTAATTCGTCCATCCAGGTCAGATTGAGCTCACGATTCAGCGCCCCTACATTCTCTTCCTTGGTCACCGCCTCTTTAACGGGCTGGCCGTTCAGTTCCGTCAGCCGGCCACGGACCATGGGATACAGTTTTTCCAGGGGATGCCCACGCTCTGCCCAGAATTCATCCACCTCATCGACCGCCTGGGGGGCGATGTTGATCAGGAAGTGGTTGGGGGTGTCTTCCGGTAACTGCGCCTGCCAGTCAGTCAGCAATGAGGTTCTGACCAGGATCAATGTGGCCGCCAGCATCAGCGTCATGGCAAACACTGCCATCTGGGACAGACTGGCCCGGCGATGGCGGTACAGCCCCACCAGCGCCAGCCGCCACGCGTTGCCGCCGCCACTGATTCTGCGCAGCGTGCTCACCAGCAGCCATCCCAGCAGCCCAAGCGTGCCCAGCAGCAACACAAGGCCACCCAGCAGCGACAACACCAGGGACACCTCCCGGGCGTACATCCATACCAGACCGAATATCGCCACCACGGCAATGATCAGATCCGGAATGGCCTCACGGCCAGATTCGCCAGGCTGGCTTCGCAATACCCTCATGGCTGGCACATGGCGCAGCCTTCGAATCGGCGGATAGGCAAAAGCAAACAGCGACACCAGGGCCGTCAGAAGTGCCGGTATCAATGCGTCGGGATCCAGCTGATAGTCAATCTGCCGCCCCAGCACGTCCGCCAGCACGCTGGACAGGAGCCAGTACAGAGGCAGGGCCACCAGAAGCCCACCGATGGCACCAACGATGCCCCAGAGGGCCAGACGGCGAATATACAGCCGCCCGATCCCTTTACTGCTCACACCCAACGTTTTCAGCAGGGCAACGGTATCCCTCTGGGATAGCGCGTACTGGCGACTGGCTACCGCCACTGCAACCGCCGCCAGCATCACCGCCAGGCTGCCACCCAGCAACAGGAAGCGCTCGGCCCGGTCAAGGGACTCGGAGAAGGTCTCACCGTCACGCACACCTTCCCACTCATGACTCGGCTCCAGCTGCGGTTGCAGCCAGCTGTAGTAGCTATCGAGGGCAGCTTCCTCGCCGGCAAACAGGTACACGTATTCCACCCGGCTACCTTCCTGGATCACCTCGGTGGCCGCCACGTCATCCACGTGCATCATGACCCGTGGTGCCAGCGCTGACATACGGAAGCCACCGTCCGGCTCACGAACGAGCAAACCGGCGATGGTCAGCGAATGATTACCCACCTCCAGGCTGTCGCCGAGCTCAAGTTCCAGTAACCGCAACAGGCGCGGGTTTATCCACACCTCTCCGGGCCCCGGCCCATGGCCAACGGTCTGCCTGGGCGCATCCGCACCTTGCTGGTACTCGACCTGGCCGCGCAGCGGATATTCGTTATTCACCGCCTTGATCGACACCAGCTGGAAATTGTCGGCCCCGTAAACCATGGTGGAAAACTCGATCATGCGGGCGGTTTCTAGGCCCCGCTGTTCGGCTTCCTGCATCCAGGCTTCGGGAACTGGCCGGCCGTTCTCCGCTTCCAGCTGGCGGTCAGCCGCCAGGAAAGAACTGGCGGACGTCACCAGTGTGCGCTGCAACTGGCTGGCAAACAGGGCGATGGTCGCTACCGTGGCAACGGCAATGATCAGCGCGGACAGAACAACCCTGACGTCCCTTTCACGCCAGTCGCGCTTGACTGACATTAACTTCTTCGATGCCGCCATCAGTTCACCGCTTCCGGCTGCTCTGAGGTGGTCGGCTCCGTCAGGATACCGGCTTCAATATTGAACTGACGGACGCAGCGAGCGGCGAGCCGTTCATCGTGGGTAACCATGACCAGTGTTGTGCCCTGTTCCCGGTTCAGTGTCATCAACAGGTCTGACACATCCGCGCCAGTGCGGTTGTCCAGGTTGCCCGTGGGCTCATCCGCGAACAGGATGGCGGGTTCAGACGCAAAAGCCCGGGCGATAGCAACACGCTGTTGCTCCCCGCCGGAAAGCTGTCGGGGCGTATGGGAGAGCCGTTCACCAAGCCCTACCCGCTCCAGCAATTCCTTCGCCTTTGCTTCCGGACTGTCAAATCCGCCGAGTTCCAGCGGCAGCATGACATTCTCCAGTGCCGTCAACGCCGGCAATAGCTGGAACGACTGGAACACAAAACCAACCCGACGGGACCGGAGTTTTGCACGTTCATCCTCACTGAGCTGGCTGATCACCGAACCATCCAGTTCCACCGTGCCCTCCGAGGGTGTATCCAGCCCCGCCAACAGACCCAGCAGGGTCGTCTTGCCGGAACCGGAGCGCCCGACAATCGCCACGGATTCACCGCGGTTGATTTCCAGACTGACCCCCTGCAAGATCGTCAACGTATCAGTCTCCAGGCTAACCTTGTGGGTCAGGTCGCTGACTTTGAGGATGGGGCGTTGACTATCCGATTTGTGCTCACTCAGGTCGCTCACGGGTTCTCCACATCGGGTTTATTGGAAACGGTTTTTTTGGAAACAACTACTCTATGCATACGGTATTTTTACGCCTGAGATCAATAGTTTTCATAGCTTTAATTTGTGTTGGTGTGCAAGCACAGGCCAGCCAGAACACACTGATGATTTTTGGTGACAGTCTCAGTGCAGCCTATGGCGTGCAGACCGAGGAAGCCTGGGTCGCCCTGTTGAAGGAGCGTCTCGACGAAGAAGGCTTTGACCAGTGGCAGGTGGTAAACGCCAGCATAAGCGGAGAAACCACCGACGGCGGCTTGCGTCGCCTGCCAAAACTGCTGGATGAAAACGAGCCGGACATTGTCATTATCGAACTTGGGGGCAACGACGGCCTGCGGGGTTTCCCGCCTCAGGTCATCCGCCGCAACCTGTCCAGCATGATTGAGCAGGTGAATGAAACCGGCGCCAGGGCACTGCTCGTGGGCATGCAGATTCCTCCCAATTATGGCCAGCGCTACACGAGCGCCTTCGCAGAGATTTATCCGGAACTGGCGGACGAACAGGACACCGAACTGGTGCCCTTCTTCCTGGATGGCATCTATGACCAGGAAGGCATGATGCAGGATGATGACATCCACCCGACAGCCGAGGCCCAGAGCCAGTTACTGGAGAACATCTGGCCGGTGCTGGAACCCATGCTGCGCCACTGATCGCCCTGTTTCATGCCAGCAGCTCCCGGGCATGCGCCACGGCAAGGCGTTCTGACCAGTAATATCCGTCCCGGGCGTGCTCGACAAAGCCGACATGCCCGCCCCACCGGGGCGATTCTAGCCGAACGTGGGCGCCAAGGTGTTCCCGGGATTCGGGGAAACACCGCCGCGACAGAAACGGATCATCAGCAGCATTGACGATGAGCGACGGCACGCGAATGTCTTTCAGCTTCCAGAGAGCCGAACAGCTCGCCCAATAATCCTGCGCGTCCCGGAAACCGTGTAACGGCGCGGTGTAGCGGTCATCAAATCCGTGGAAACTTCGAATAGTGTCGAAGCCCTCGACATCAATGAGGTCGGGAAACCGCTTCGATTTTTCTTCCATCTTCACCTGCAGATCCCGCAGAAAGCGCTGCATGTAGATGCGCCGACTGGGCAAAGCCAGGGTATCGGCACTGCCGGCCAGGTCACAGGGCACGGAATAGGTAATGGCTCCGCAGATGCGGCTGTCCACCTGCTCTGACTGCTGCCCCAGGTACAGCAGGGTGAGATTGCCGCCCATGCTGAAACCGGAGAGAAACGCCGTTTTGTACCCTTTGCCGAGCCCGTGCTTCACCACGCGGTCGAGATCGCCCGTCGCACCGCTGTGATAGAAGCGGGGCTGATGGTTCATCACGCCGCCGCAGGAGCGGAAATTCCAGGCCAGCACATCCCAGCCGTCATTCAACAGTGCGCGTGCCAGTCCCTGCATATACGGGCGCCGGCTATGTCCTTCCAGACCATGGGACAACACCGCCAGCCGGTCACTGCCCTGGCGATACCAGTCCAGGTGCAGTTCGTCGTTGTCGTCGGTGGGCAATACTTCCCGCTCCGGCTCCGCAACCGTTACCGTGCGGAACAGCGTCGGCCAGATCGACTGGATATGGCCGTTGCGCAACCACAGCGGTGGTTTGTAGTCCAGAAAGTGGTAGTACAAAATTTAACCTTTCAATTCAGGGGGTTGACTGCACCCTGGAAAGTGCCTATCATGCGCGCCATTCCGACTCTGTTCCCCGATAGCTCAGTTGGTAGAGCAACGGACTGTTAATCCGTTTGTCGCTGGTTCGAGCCCAGCTCGGGGAGCCACTTACAGCACTTCCCTTCGCTGCATGAATTCCCGCAGCACCCTGAACAGCGTTACACCATCCCTGGTTCCGGCCATTTCCCGAATAGAATGCATGCCAAACTGCGGCACACCTATATCCAGTGTTGTCACTCCCAGGTTGCCGGCGGTCAGCGGGCCAATCGTACTGCCACAGCCCATATCACTGCGCACCACAAAGGTCTGGCATGGCAGCTCCAGTTCATCACTGATGTGGCGATACAGTGCCGCCGAGCGGCTGTTGGTCGCGTAACGCTGGTTGTGGTTGACCTTGATCACCGGCCCCTGGTTCAGGATTGGCCCGTGATTCTCATCATGCCTGTCCAGATAGTTAGGATGAACGCCGTGGGCATTGTCCGCAGAGATCATCATGGAACGGGCAATTGCACGTGCCCTGCCCTTGCCGCACCAGCGGTCCAGAACTGCAGAGAGGAAGGGACCCTGTGCGCCTTCCGCGGACATGCTGCCGACCTCCTCGTGGTCGTTGCAGACCAGCAACGCCGGTTCCTCCCCTGACGACCCGATCAGCGCCTGCAGCCCGATGAAACAGCTCAACAGGTTGTCCAGCCTTGCCGAGGCAATGAAATCGCCGCGCAGCCCGACGATCGATGCCGGCTGGGCATCGTAGAAGCCCAGCTCATAACCCAGAATCTTGCGGACACGGATGCCCGGTTGCTCCTGGACAAGCTGTTCGGTCAGCAGATCAGCGAAGAGGGTGGTGTCCTCTTCCGGCACCTGCATCAGCACGGGCGGCAGATCCGTCTGCGGGTTCACCGTGCGGTTGCTGTTGGCTTCCCGGTCCAGGTGAATGGCCAGGCTGGGGATGTAGGCAACGGCTTTGCGGAAGTCCACCAGGGTGTCTTTTACCTGGCCGGATTCATCCACGTAGGTCACCCGGCCGGCGAGGGACAGGTCGCGGTCAAACCAGGGATTCAGCAATACGCCGCCATAGACTTCCACGCCCAACTGGAAAAAGCCCTTACGGCGCAGTTCCGGGTTCGGTTTTACCTTCAGGCACGGGCTGTCGGTGTGCGCGCCCACCATGCGAATGCCGGCCTCGGCAACGTCGCGGCGACCGGTGCGGAACGCCACAATGGACGAGCCATTGCGAATGGCGTAGTAGCCCTGACCTGCCTCCAGGTTCCAGTCTTCTTTCTCGTCCAGTGCCTTGAAACCGGCCTCGTCGAGCCGCTGCTTCATGGTGGCAACGGCGTGCCAGGGCGTGGGTGAAGCGTTCAGAAATTCGAGCAGATCGTTGTTAAATTCAGCGTGTTCCATGATGTCCCTGATAAACTGATAATTGCGGCGCCAGTATGGCATGATGGCGCCCGACGTCATATCCGTACAAAACGGCTGCCAGAGTGTGCAGCCCGGCTACCCGGAGAGTGTACCTTGCCCACACCACGTTTTCTCGATATCGAATACTGCCAGACCGACGACGTTCTGTTTCCTGTGGCCATGGCCTGGTCGCTGGAAGACGGGCAGATGAAAACCGTCGTCATCGCTCCCGCCGACGAGTGGATACCGGAAGACGCCGACCTGGGCGACATTGACCTGCTCTACCTGGAGGAACAGGGCGTACCGCTGATCGAACTGGCCCAGGAACTCCACCAGGACCTGCCCGACCAGACCGTTTACGTCGATGGCATGGACCCCGACGAAATTCTCGTGGACCTTATCTTCACGGCCGTCAGCATGGACGCCCCCTTCGAGATCGCGGGGATTGAAGAGCTGGTCACCTCCATGCCAAGGGAAGACCTGGACGACCGCCGCCGCCAGTTGCTGTCAGACGAGGGCCTTGAGCCCCAGTTGCCGGAAAACGGCGTTTACGCACTGCTGTTGATTGCCCGCGAAGAAGGCCTCATCGAGTAGCTCCACCTCAGACAGCACTGCGAGCAGGGCGAACTGTGACTTGTGTCGACGTAACAAACAGTTACAGAAGGCAGAATCTGTCGGAATCCGACAACGCCAGGAAGCCCGATAACAATGAACATGCTGTTGCGAGATATCCCCACGGCTGCCCTGCTCATGGCAGCCCTGCTGACCACCACAACCGCCATTGCCCAGGATAAAAAATCCCGCGAAGGCATGACCTACGTCGGGCTCCTGGCAACGGCCCTCAATCACCGCTCTGTCGGTCAGAACACCCTGGAAACAACCATGTCTTCCACTGGTTCCATGGTGCTCGGCACACACATCTCCGATCATTTCCACGTGGAAATCCGCGCAGGCGCGGGCACTACCACCGGCGAAATCGACAACGAGCTGGAACTGGACATCGAATACTTCGCCAGCTGGTACATCGGCGGCCACTACCCGGTTACCGACTACGCCAACGCATACGCCCAGTTCGGGTTTTCACACATTGAGGGGGTCGCCACTCTCACCCCTCTCGGCAAGGCCCGTGAGGCGGATCCGGATGACCGCTCCCCATACGCCTCCCTCGCAAACGAATACCCGGACAGCTCGTTCAGCGTCAGCTGGCTGTTGGGTCTGGATTTCGAGGTGGTGGAGAACGGTTTCATCGTTCTGGAAGGCGGCCGGCTGTTTGAAGATACCGAAACCGGCGCCAACACCTTCCAGTTCTCAACCGGTTTCAAATATGAGTTCTGATATGAAAGCACCGGTGAATCCGCGCATTGCGCTGAAAATCCCGGTCAAGCGTGTCGCGGGTCACCTCTTCAATGGCGAACTCTTCTTCCAGACTCTCATCCAGCTTGAAGCGCCTGAAATTGGTCGAAAAGACCAACAACCCCTCAGACGTTAGCCGCTGCATCGCCTGCCGGATCAGCCGCCCGTGATCTTTCTGGATATCCAGCACTCCGGCCATCCGCGCTGAATTCGAGAAGGTGGGCGGATCCATGAAGATAAGGTCAAACCGCTGGTCACCGGAGGGTTTGGCCGCCAGCCAGGCCAGACAATCCGCCTGCTCCACCCGATGATGGGAGGCATCGGCACGATTGAGCGCCAGATTCTCCTCCGCCCAGTTCACATAGGTCTTCGACATATCGAGACTCAGTGAACGGGTCGCGCCGCCTACGGCTGCATGAACCGTGGCTGCACCGGTATAACAGAACAGGTTCAGAAACCGCTTGCCTGGTGCATGCTGCTGAATCCAGTGCCGCACCGGACGATGGTCCAGGAACAGACCGGTATCCAGGTAATCCTTGAGATTCACCTTCAGCACGCACCCATGCTCGTGAACATTGAAGAACTCACCACTGGCCGCCTGCTTTTCATACTGGCTGGTACCAGCCTGTCGCTGGCGCTGCTTGCAGACCATAGCTTCCCGCTCAACACCGATGGCTTCCGGAATTACCGCCAGTGCCTCAGCAAGCCGTTCCCGTGCGGAACGCTCATCCACTGACTTGGGCGCTGCGTATTCCTGGACGTGCACCCGACCCTCATAGATATCAATGGCCAGGGCAAACTCCGGCATATCGGCGTCGTACAGGCGGTAGCAGCCAATGCCCTGTTTACGGGCCCACTGGCCGACCGTCTTCAGATTTTTCTTCAGACGGTTGCGGAGCATGGCCGCTCGCTCTTCGTTGGCAATACGGGGCGTTACCTCGCCAGGCACATCTGGTTCCCTGGGGGTCATTGAACTCATATCGTCCACGGTGAACAGCAACAGCTGTGCCGGCAGCTTGCCATTGTAAAGACGATACTGTTTGTAGCTGCGCAGGCCCACGGATTTTCCGTATTCAGGGGCACCGGTGAACACACCCAGCCGCCAGCCCGGTAACGCAGCTTTCACGGCTTCACCCAGGCTGCGATACAGGTTGCCAAGCTCCTTGCGCTCACTCAGGCGTTCGCCGTAGGGAGGGTTCACCAGCACCAGGCCAGTCTCGGCCCAGCTCTCGTCCCGGGCAAATTCGTCGATGGCCCGCTGTTCGACCGTTACTATGTTTTCAAGGCCCGCGCGCTGCAGGTTATTTCGGGCGGTCTGGATCACGCCCCGGTCCTGATCAAAACCAAGGAACAACGGCATACGGCCATCGATACCCTGCTTGCCTTCGTAGGCACGCTTCTCGGCCTCCTGGCGGAGCGCCAGCCAAAGATCCGGCTGGTGCCCAAGCCAACGCTCAAACCCGAAGCGCTCGCGCTTACGGCCGGGCGCAAGGTCCAGTGCCATCATGGCGGCTTCAATCACCAATGTGCCGGAGCCACACATGGGGTCAATGAAGTCGCCTCCGGCTTTGGCGATCTCGGGCCAGCCGCATCGGGTCAGCAATGCCGCCGCGAGGTTTTCCTTCAAAGGCGCCGCGCCCTTTTCCGTGCGGTAGCCCCGCTTGTGCAGACTGTCACCACTGAGCTCAATGCCCACTGACAATTTCCCGCGATTAAGGCGGGCAGACACGGTAACGTCCGGATTCTTTGCATCGACCGAGGGCCGCTGGCCACTGGCACTGCGCAGACGGTCGACAATGCCGTCCTTTACTCGCTGGGCGCCGAACTGGGTGTTGCGAATCTCCTCGTTCTGGCCCACAAAGTTGACACGAAAACTGCCATTCACGGGAATATGCTGCTGCCACTCCAGATCCGTCACGCCGCCAAGCATCTGGTCGCCGGAGGTGGCGTCTACATCGGCAAGGTGAAGGATGACCCGGTTAGCCAGCCTCGACCACAGGCAGGCGCGATAGCCGCTCTCAAGGGTACCGTTGGCCCAGACACCTGCCGGTGCATTACGGACCGGATCCATACCAAAGGTACGCAGTTCGTCCTCCAGCAGATACTCCAGGCCTTTGGGGCAGGTTACGAAAAAGTTAAGGTCTGACACGTTCGACTCCTGAGTCGTTTCTAGTGTAGCTAAGTCAAGGTCGTGGGAATAGCGCATTCCCCCGGCTTTTCCGGGGGTTGTTATGTCACACAACTATAAGAAAAGCTTCATATAGATTAAATAAATAGTGTACAAGGGCGTTGGTTTAGTCCTACCTTGTAGAGGACGCGTCGTTCCGGGGAGCCAAAAAAAGGGCTCTCTGTTAACAGGATCCTGACTGCTCTGGCCATACCTGACAATAGTGGGTTACCCCGGAAGGGTTGCCCCGAGTCTCGGCTACGGCAGATGTGTACACGCTTGTTCTGTTAATCCATTAGTGAGGAACGGCATGAAAAGACAGAAAAGAGATATGTACGCTCGTGCATTCAAACGGGGTTATCTGGCCGGCGTGTCCGGTAAAGCAAAAGACAGCTGCCCGTTGGAACAACCGGAAGTTCGCCAGGAATGGCTCAACGGGTGGCGAGAAGGCCGCACAGATCAATGGGAGGGCATGACCGGCGTATCCGGTATCCACAAACTGGCGAACGTAACGGCATGACGCTGTTTGCCTGAGCCCCGAATCTTTAATCTGATCTTTCAATAACACAATTTGACGCAGTACTCAGAGCAACCCAAACGGGTCCTCCCGACCCGTACCATGCGATGAAGCGCCACGGGGTACGTTCCCCGCACGGGCCCGCTAAGCGGGCCCACTTTATTTCTGGCCCCACCATTTTCAGAACCCCGTCATCCCAACTGACGAATCGCCTCGACAGACTCCCGTATCAGCGCCGGCCCGCGATAGATGAATCCTGTGTACACCTGCACCAGCTTTGCTCCGGCCCGGACTTTTTCGGCCGCGCTGGCGCCATCGGTTATGCCGCCTACCCCGATAATGGGCAGGGAATCACCCAGTTCTGCATAAAGTGCCTGGATCACCCGTGTTGAAGGCGCCCGCACTGGCACTCCACTCAGACCACCCGCCTCTTCCGCGTACCGGTGCCCGGCAACGGCGTCACGGTCGATGGTGGTATTGGTTGCAATGACCCCGTCGAGCCCCGACTCTTTCAATGCCGCCGCGACAAAACGGATACCGTCGTCGTCCATGTCCGGGGCAATTTTCACCGCCAGCGGCACATAGCGGCCAAGCTCTTTTTCACACCGGGCCTGTTCATCCTTGATGGCGTGCATCAGGCCTTTTAACGAGTCACCAAACTGGAGGTCCCGCAGTCCCGGCGTATTGGGGGATGACACATTCACGGTGATATAGTCGGCACGGGAGTATACCGCGGCGATGCCCTTTCGATAGTCCGATTCGGATTCCTCGTTGGGTGTCAGCTTGTTCTTGCCGACATTGATACCCAGCACACCGGAATAACGACGCTTGTCCACCCGTTCCAGCAAGTGCTCCAGGCCCTCGTTGTTGAAACCCATGCGGTTGATAATGGCCTGGTGCTCAGGGAGCCGGAACATGCGCGGCTTGGGGTTTCCCGGCTGCGCGAGGGGCGTAACAGTGCCCACCTCGATAAACCCGAATCCCAGCGCGCCCAGGGCATCGAGGTGATCGGCATTCTTGTCCAGGCCGGCAGCCAGGCCGACCGGGTTGGGAAAATCCAGGCCCATCACCCGCACAGGGAGCGGCTCCGGCTCGGTAACGAGTGCCTTCAGCAGCCCCAGTTTCCCAGCCATGTCCAGCCCGGATAACGTCAGATTATGGGCGGTTTCCGGTGGCAGCCGGAACAGCAATTCGCGCATAATGCCATACATACAGAATCTCCCTGATCGAGAATGACGCGGAGTATACCGGAACTTTTCCACAGCATCGCCTTACACAATCCAGATGACAGTAAAATGTCTGTAGCGTTAAGGTGTTGTGACCTTTTCCACGGAATCTGTGGATAACCCTGTTGAAAATCGCGGGGCAACGCCGTCGAACCCTTGATATCCGCGCCAGTCTACAAATTGATCATTTTTTGATCAGTTTATTTTACTAAATATATCAATAGGTTAAACTTGTTTTTATCCTGAAGAACGCACAGAAGACACCAAATGTTGCCTTGAAGTCATTTCCCGACGATGTGTATAAATCATTCAGTTTTTGCGTCGGAAAGCCTTTACAGAGCTTGCCGGAAATATCGTTATACTGGCTTTCTCAGCCGCAGGAGCAAAAAAGATGAAAGACCACCAGAGCCCAGCCACACAGCAGGCGGATAACCTGTCAGCTGAGCGCAGAGCGGCTTCCAGAGTGACCGTGATCGGCATGCTTCTGGATGCCGTTCTGGGCGTTATAAAGGTCATCGGTGGTGTACTGTTCCATTCCCAGGCCTTGATAGTGGATGGCATTCACTCATTCAGTGATGTCGCCTCGGATATTGTGGTTCTGGGGGTCATGCGCGTGTCCCGTCAGGGGCCCGATGCCGACCACCCCTACGGACATCAGCGCATTGAAACCATGGGCACCTTGGTATTGGGCAGTTTTCTGATTGCGGTTGGCGCAGCCCTGGCGTGGGACAACACGCTTCGGCTGATGGGAGAAAGCGCTGCGAATCTGCCACAATGGCCTGTCCTGGTTGCCGCTGCCATATCAGTTGGCAGCAAGGAATGGATTTACCGCTACACCCGTCGCGTAGGCATAAGAATTCGCTCGGATCTGATCATTGCCAACGCCTGGCACAGCCGCACCGACGCATTTTCATCCATCATTGTGCTGTTTTCCACTGTCGGCGCCATGCTTGGCTACGTCTGGCTGGATATCCTGGCAGCTGTTGTTATCTCCATTATTATTATTCGTATTGGCTGGAAATTTACCTGGGACAGCGTCAAAGAGCTGGTGGACACCGGCCTCTCTCCGGAAGACACCAAAATGCTCAAGGAAGTCGCTACCAACATCGACGGGGTGCGGAACGTTCACGAGCTCCGCAGCCGTCGCATGGGGCACGACATAATGCTGGATGTTCACCTGGTAGTGCGACCGGAAATCAGCGTCTCCGAAGGGCATCAGATAGGAATGCAGGTAGTTTCCGCCATGCGTGAGCAACTGGATAATATCCTCGATATCAATTTCCATATTGATGCCGAAAACGACGAAGACCATCCCCAGACCTCGGAGCAACTGCCCAGCCGTGGGGAGATCCGGGAGGCGTTAAGCCGACACATCAAAAAGCTGCCGCCTGACAGCCGGCTCAGGCTCCACTTTCTGCGCAACAAGGTTCACATGGAGCTGTTCATGGAGATCCCCGAATCAGAAGCACTTCCTGATGCGCACCGGATCAGCCGCGAGCTGGGAAGTCACCCCTGGTTCGGCAGCCTGAGAATCTGGCACGCCCACACGGATAATCAGCCCGTTGTCTAACGGCGGCGGTTGTCCTCCATGCGGGACAGGAATTCCTGCATGATCAGTGTGTACAGCTCGCCACCGAGGAAACGGTCTTCCACCCCCCCGTCGATGCTGGGGTTGTCGTTTACCTCAATCACCGCCACCCGGTTGCCCGACTGCTTGATGTCCACGCCGTAAAGGCCATTGCCAATGAGCCGGGTGGCGTTCAGCGCCGCCTGGATCACGTTCCTCGGCACTTCGTAGGTGGGCATGGTTTCGAAACCGCCGCTGTCCACTTCTGAACCGCCGTGTTGATAGATCTGCCAGTGCCCCTTCACCATAAAGTACTTGCAGGCATAGATAGCCCTGCCGCCCAGAACACCGATGCGCCAGTCGTAGTCGGTGTACAGGTATTCCTGTGCCAGTACCAGGGCGGACTGTTTGAACAGCTCCTTGAGACCAGCCCGTAGGGACTTTTCATCCTCCGGTTTGGTGACACCCCGGGAGAAGGCACCGTCCGGAATTTTGATAACCGCAGGAAAGCCCAGTTCACGCATCACCTGCTCTGCGCTGTCCTTCTGGTCCTTGGACAGAATCAGGGTCTTCGGTGTCGGGATCTTGTTGTTCTTCAACAGATCGGCCAGGTAGACCTTGTTGGTACAACGAAGAATCGAAACAGGGTCGTCAATCACCACCATCCCCTCAGCTTCTGCCTTGCGGGCAAAACGGTAGGTATGATGATCGATGGCCGTTGTCTCGCGAATAAACAGACCGTCGTATTCCGGCAGCCGCATATAGTCACGGCGTCCAATCTGTTCTACGTTGATGCCCAGCTTCTTGCCGGCTTTCTCGAACTTCTCCAGCGCTTCCCTGTCGCTGGGCGGCATTTCTTCTTCCGCATTAACCAACATCGCCAGGTCAAAACGATAGCGACGGCGGGTACGGGGTTTGCGCCAGACCATGCTGCTGAAACGGTCGAACGCCGCTGCAAACGCGTCCTGCTCTTTGCCCTTGAGATCAGCCGGGCAGCCCGGCTTCATGGACGCAATCTGCCAGGTTTTCCCGCGGCGGAAAACCACCTCCAGCACCGGGCACGGAAAGCGATCAAACAACGCCCGTGCAACCGGTTTCAGGTCCGCGTGTTCCGCCTGGCCAAAATAGGTGCGAATGCGCACTTCATGGGTGGCATGGCTGTTGTCGCCCCCCGGCTCGATTTCGGAACCGGACGCCTCCAGCCAGTTAATGACACTGGCGTCCAGCTCATCCAGCTGCAGCGAAAACAGCCCTTTGCGGCTAAGATCGTTCAAGGTCATGACCGATGGCACGACGTGGTGGCCCCGGGCCTCAGCCAGCAAGGAACAGTAGTAGCCACGGCTGAGATAACGGGCGCTCTGGCAAAGGTTAATAACCCGAACCCGGCTGGAGGTGGGTGCGGAAAACTGCAGGTACTGGTCGAAGGTCAGCACGTCTTCGCTGGGGTAATACGGTGCCCAATCCCTGGCCCGGTCAACAACAATCAACAAACGTGACATCAGTGGCATTCCTCCATGAAGGCAGTGCCGGATAGCGAACGATAAACAGGACAACCGCGTTTAGGCCGGACCTGTACAATGGCGCAACAATACGCCGTAACGCGTTAGCCTACAATTGGCAGGAAATGCGTGCTTTTACGCATAATTACACGCTACCGGCAATGTCGGCTCTCACTCATAATAGCCGCCGTAGCTGAATCCGGCCAAGCCGTCACTTTTTGCGTTACCCAGAGTCCTGACACTATGACATCACTAGAATTTCGTCACGCCACCGGCGATGATCTGGACGCACTGGTAGAGCTGGAAAGCCGTTGCTTCACCGAGGACCGGATATCACGTCGCAGCTTTCGCCGTTTTCTGGACATGCCCAGGGACCGTTTGATTGTCGCCGTGGCCGGAGAAGAACTGGTGGGCTATTGCCTGGTGCTGATGAGCCTGGCCACCAGGCTGGCGCGCATCTATTCCATTGCGGTGTCGCCATCTGAACGCGGACGCAACATCGGCGAGCAACTGGTTCGCGAAGCCGAAGCCGCGGCAGTGGACGCCGACCGCATCGTGATGAGACTGGAAGTACGGGAGGACAACGCCCCGGCGATTCGGTTGTACCAGCGCCTGGGCTACCGCCAGTTTGGCACCCTGCGGGATTATTACGAAGACCACGGCACTGCCCTGCGCTTCGAACGCCGCATCCTGTTCTATGAACCGTCCCGGGAATTTCCCGAAGTGCCCTATTACCCCCAGACCACCGAATTCTCCTGCGGCCCGGCGGCACTGATCATGGCCATGGCAACGCTCGACGAACAGCAGATGATGACCACCCTGGAGGAGCTCAAACTCTGGCGCGAGGCCACCACCATCTTCATGCTCGCCGGCCACGGCGGCTGCGGCCCCCACGGACTGGCACTGGCCGCATGGCACCGGGGTTTTCACGCCAGCGCCTATATCAGCAAGGAGGGCGCGTTATTCAAGGACACCGTGCGCAATGAGGACAAGAAACGGGTTCTTGAGCTGGTGCACGAGGGCTTCCTCTACGACATCGGCCAGACCGGCATCGAGCTCCACCACGATCCCCTTACCCTGGACGGTATGCAGGCGGCCCTCCACGAAGGCCGGGTTCCGATAATCCTGATCAGCACCTGGCAGCTTAACCGCAGCCGCGTTCCCCACTGGGTAACGGTATGCGCCATCGATGACCAGTTTGTATACCTGCACGACCCCGAGATTGACACGGACATCGGTGAAACCGTCGCTGACAAGCAGTACCTGCCGGTAGATCGCCGGGTGTTCGACCGTATGTCACGCTATGGCAAGAACCAGCCGTTGCAGGCTGCGGTTATTGTGGGGCCGAAGCGGGTTGGTTAGCTTCGTAGGTCGGATTAGCAAAGCGTAATCCGACAATTGGAGACCCATTCAAGACTTGAGCTTGCCTACGGTTTGTCGGATTACGGCTTCGCCTAATCCGACCTACATGAACCAGCCACTACCCAGTCCGCAAAGCCGCCTCTTTAAGCTCAGATATATCATCCCGCAACCGCGCGGCCGTCTCGAAATCCAGATCGGCGGCGGCCTTGTACATATCGTCTTCCAGACGGGTGATCTCCTTGAGGATCTCCTCGGGAGAGCGATTCCCCGTCTTGGCACGGTATCTTTCAGCTTCTTCAGCAGCCTTCTCCCCGGGACGCTCCGCTTTGCGGCGACCGCGACCACCGCCGCTACTGGCGCCTTCCATGATATCGGCAATTTTCTTGTTCAGACCCTGGGGCGTAATGCCATGTTCCTCGTTGTGGGCCGTCTGCTTGGCCCGGCGGCGTTCGGTTTCGTCGATCGCCCGCTGCATGGAGCCCGTAATCCGGTCACCGTAGAGGATGGCCTTGCCGTGGAGGTTACGGGCGGCGCGGCCGATTGTCTGGATCAGCGAACGTTCCGAGCGCAGGAAGCCTTCCTTGTCGGCGTCAAGAATGGCGACCAGTGACACTTCCGGCATGTCCAGGCCTTCACGCAACAGGTTGATGCCCACCAGCACATCGAACTCGCCCCGGCGCAGGTCGCGGATAATTTCAACCCGCTCCACCGTGTCGATATCCGAGTGCAGATAACGTACCCGGATGTCGTGCTCCATCATAAAGTCAGTAAGGTCTTCAGCCATGCGCTTGGTGAGCGTGGTCACCAGCACCCGTTCGTTGACGTTGGTGCGCAGGCGGATTTCCGAAAGCAGGTCGTCCACCTGGGTGGAGGCCGGGCGAACTTCGATTTCCGGGTCCAGCAGGCCTGTTGGGCGGACCACCTGTTCAACCACCTGCCCTGAGTGTTCGGCCTCGTAGTTACCGGGGGTGGCGGAGACGAACAGCATCTGCGGCGCAATCCGCTCCCACTCGTCGAATCGCATAGGGCGGTTGTCCAGCGCCGAAGGTAGCCGGAAACCGTATTCCACCAGGGTCTCCTTACGGGAGCGGTCGCCCTTGTACATGGCGCCAATCTGGGGAATGGTGGCGTGGGATTCGTCCACCACCAGCAGCGCATTGGGTGGCAGGTAATCAAACAGCGTGGGCGGCGCCTCGCCGGGCCGGCGCCCGGAAAGGTAGCGGGAGTAGTTCTCGATACCGTTGCAGTAGCCCAGCTCCAGCATCATCTCTATGTCGTAGCGGGTGCGCTCTTCCAGACGCTGGGCTTCCACCAGGCGGTTGTTGTCACGCAGCTGCTGCAGGCGGCCGTCCAGTTCCACCTTGATGTGCTCTACCGCGTCCAGCACCGTCTGCCTTGGCGTTACATAGTGGGACTTGGGGTATATCGTCACTCTTGGCACACGGCGCAGAACCTCGCCAGTCAACGGATCGAAATAACTGAGGTTTTCCACTTCGTCATCGAACAGCTCGATGCGGATGGCTTCTTTTTCGGATTCCGCGGGGAATACGTCGATCACATCACCACGCACCCGGTAGTTTGCACGGTGGAATTCAACATCGTTGCGGGTGTATTGCAACTCGGCCAGGCGACGGAGGATATAGCGCTGGTCGATCTGGTCGCCCCGGTCCAGGTGCAGCATCATCTTCAGGTAGGACTGAGGGTCACCCAGACCATAGATCGACGACACCGTTGCCACAATGATCGCGTCCGGCCGCTCCAGCAGGGCCTTGGTGGCGGACAGGCGCATCTGCTCTATGTGTTCGTTGATGGACGCGTCTTTCTCGATAAACGTGTCCGAAGACGGCACATAGGCTTCCGGCTGATAGTAGTCGTAGTAGGAAACGAAGTACTCCACCGCGTTGTCCGGAAAGAATTCCCGGAACTCCCCGTAGAGCTGGGCGGCCAGAGTCTTGTTATGGGCCATGATGATGGTTGGCCGCTGCACCTGCTGGATAACGTTGGCTATCGTGAACGTCTTGCCCGAACCGGTCACACCCAGCAGGGTCTGGTGGGCGAGGCCTGAGTGGATACCGTCCACCAGGCCCTCGATCGCTTTGGGCTGATCTCCAGCAGGCTGGAACGGTGAATCCACCTTGAACGCACCGTCTTTCATCAGCGCGCCGGTTTCTGAAGTGGCCATAGTCGGGAGACGTCCTTCGTTCAATCGAGTTAGAGAAACTTATCGTCACGCGGGCTTCATGATACCATCTGTGCCATCCAAGGCGGCCTGAACATGGTGTAATCCACTACCTCTCAGCCGCCGGAGCCCTATCAGACGCAGCTTTAAGGAGCGCTAGTTTGGATCTTCAACTTTCCAGCCGAGTACAGGCAATCAAGCCTTCCCCCACCCTCGCGGTCACCAACAAAGCCGCAGAACTGCGCGCTGCCGGCCAGGACATTATTGGCCTTGGTGCCGGCGAGCCGGACTTCGACACGCCCGATCACATCAAACAGGCGGCCATCGAAGCCATCAACAACGGCCAGACCAAGTACACCGCCGTGGATGGTACGCCCGCCCTCAAGAAGGCGATCATTGCGAAGTTCAAACGGGACAACGGCCTGGAATACGAAGCCAACCAGATCCTGGTAAGCAGTGGTGGCAAACAGAGCTTTTTCAACCTCGCCCTGGCCACTCTGAACAAGGGTGATGAAGCCATCATCCCGGCGCCCTACTGGGTTTCGTACCCGGACATGGTACTGGTCGCAGAAGGCAAGCCGGTGATTATTGAAACCGCCGCCGACACCCGCTTCAAGATCACCCCGGAACAGCTGGAGAACGCCATCACCGAGCGTACCCGCCTGTTCGTGATCAACAGCCCGTCCAACCCCAGCGGTATGGCCTACAGCCTGGACGAGCTGAAAGCGATTGGCGAAGTGCTGAAAAAGCATCCGCAAATCATGATCGCCACCGACGACATGTACGAACCGATCCTGTGGACCGGCCAGCCGTTCTGCAACATCCTGAACGCCACGCCGGAGCTGTATGACCGTACCTTCGTACTGAACGGTGTATCCAAGGCCTACTCCATGACTGGCTGGCGCATCGGCTATGCCGCGGGCCCGGCGAAGATCATCGGTGCCATGAAGAAAATCCAGTCCCAGAGCACCTCCAACCCGGCGTCGATTTCCCAGGCGGCCGCAGTTGCAGCCCTGGATGGCCCGCAGGATTGCGTGCAGGAGATGGTTACCGCGTTCAAGGAACGCCACGACTACCTGGTAGAAGCCCTGAACGCCCTGCCCGGCGTTGAGTGCCTGCACGGCGACGGTACCTTTTATGTGTTCCCGAGCTTCCAGGCTGCGATTGATGCGGATTCCGGTGTCAGCAATGATGTGGAATTTGCCGAGAAACTGTTGAAAGAAGCGGGCGTCGCCCTGGTCCCGGGCTCCGCCTTTGGCGCACCGGGCCATATGCGCCTGAGCTTTGCCACCAGCCTGGATACCCTGAAGCAGGCCATTGAGCGCCTGAAGAAAGCACTCGGCTAAAAATGTTGGCAAGGGGTTGACGAGGCGTTGGGGTAACCTTAATATACGCGCCTCGTCACATGACGACGTTCCCCGATAGCTCAGTTGGTAGAGCAACGGACTGTTAATCCGTTTGTCGCTGGTTCGAGCCCAGCTCGGGGAGCCACTATTCCGAAAAGCCGCTAGTCCTCTGGATTAGCGGCTTTTTTCGTTTTTGTGTTTTGGTTAGGCTTTGGGCCCTAGCCTGATGGTTTGGTGCGCGCTAGCCTGCTAGTTTGGTGCCACGGCAAGGTAGGGCTTCCTTTCCAAAAAACGCTACAAGCACGTCCGTGTGCGCTTGGACTCCGCCATCCATGGCTCCGCACATTTTTGGAAAGAAAGCCCTACCTCGCCTGTTTGGACCTCTGGAGTTATCGCGTCGGAAGTCTTCAACATGTAGGTCGGATTAGGCGAAGCCGTAATCCGACAAACCATAGGGACGTTCGATTTGTGAGTGGTCCGCCATTTGTCGGATTACGCTTCGCTAATCCGACCTACGTTTCTTTTACGGCGATATCTGAGATGTCAAAAAAACCGGTGCGGTGGGGGCTCCCTCCCAAAAATGTGCGGAGCCATGGATGGCGGAGCTCAAGCGTACATGGATGTACTAGAAGCGGTTTTTGGGAGGGAGCCCCCACCGCACCGAGACTCCACACAATCAGGCTCGAGCCATGCCAGCAACCGAGAACCAAAGTCAGAGCCCAACCACCTCAGAATGAATAGCCTCCAGCGCCGCCAGAGGGTCAGCAGCCTGGGTTATCGGGCGGCCGATGACCAGGTAGTCGGAACCGGCTTTGAGGGCGTCTGTGGGGGTCATGATGCGTTGTTGGTCGCCTTTGTCGGCAGATAGCGGGCGGATACCCGGGGTGACCAGTTTGAAATCAGCACCCTGCTCGGCTTTTAACGCCGGAGCTTCCTGCGCGGAGCAAACGACGCCGTCCAGGCCACAATTGCGGGTCAGCGTTGCCAGGCGGGAGACCTGGGCTTCCGGGGAATCGGTGATGCCGATACCGGCGAGATCTTCGGGCCCCATGCTGGTGAGCACGGTGACCGCAATCAGCAATGGCCGGTCTTTGCCAAAACTCTCCAGGCGGTCGCGGCAGGCAGTCATCATTTTCTCGCCGCCCGACGCATGCACATTCACCATCCAGACACCCAGGTCAGCGGCGGCCGCTACCGCTGCCGACGTGGTATTGGGAATATCGTGAAACTTGAGATCCAGAAAGACCTCAAAGCCTCCCCCTTGAAGCTTGCGAACCAGGTCCGGGCCGGAACGGGTGAAGAGCTCCTTCCCGACCTTCAGGCGGCATTTGGCCGGGTCCAGTTGGTCAGCCAGTGCCAATGCAGGCTGGTCGGACGGAAAGTCCAGGGCAACAATGATTCGGGGGTTATCGGGGGTTTGCACAGTCGTTTTCCTGCAGAATGTCGTAAATTCGGGCTATTCGGCTTCCACACCCTGGATCGGGCGAACGGTTTCCCATTGCTTGCAGCTGGGGCATAGCCAGTGCAGTTGCTGGCCGGAAAAACCGCAGTTGGCGCATCGGTAAATGGGGCGATTGGCCAGTATCAGGTGGCCAATGCGGCTCACCAGACGGCCTTCGTCCGTGGTCATGCCTTTTTCGTAGCCCGCGAGCTCTACCAGGCGCAGCAGCCCCCGCACGCTGGGGCGCACTTCCAGTTCACGGCGCAGTAATTCAATGGCCGCCATTCGGCCCGAGGTGCGCTCAACCGACTCCACCAGCGCCAGCAACAGGCTGGTGCTCGGCCAGGATTCATAGAATTTCCCGAGCTTCCTGACCAGGCGCCCTACGTCACCATGCTCCCGCTCAAGCTTCATTAGACGGTCAACAGCCTCAGAGCTGAACTCGGGATTCTGATCGAAGACTTTAAGGCTCTGATTGGCCGCATCCCGGTAGTTACCCTGGCGCACAAGGAGCTTCATCATAATAAAGGTGGCCCGCACACAGGACCCGTCGTATTCCAGTGCCTCCTTCGCCAGCTTCTGGGCCATCCAGCGATCATCCTGCTTGAGGGCGTTTTCCGCCAACTCGCAGGTGATGTAGGCCAGCATCTTGTACATACCAGCATCATGGTCGCCCGTTGTCAGAGTTCGGGCGACCTGGCCGGCCTTGCCCCACTCTTTCTCCTGCTGGTACAGCTCAATCAGCTGCAGTGACGCCTTGCGGCCATATTCCCTGTCTCCCATCAGCTGATGGAGCAGCGCTTCGGCCCGGTCCAGCAAACCTGCATTGAGATAATCGATGGCGAGTTCGTAGGTCACCTGCTGGGAGTAACGTGGCGGAAGTTCCGGGCGGGCCAGCAGGTTCTGGTGAATCAGGATAGCGCGATCAGTCTCGCCCTTATGGCGGAAATGGGCACCAATAGACAGGTGCAGACCAACCGTTTCCTTGTTGACGGCCAGGGACTGGACGAAGTTCTCTACCGCCTGATCGGAATAGTTGGTGAACAGGAATTGCAGGCGGTCCTTGACCGATTCTTCGTCCGAGATGGGCGTTTTGGAGCGCTCCCTGGTGTTGCCCATGCGCCCGACAAACCAACCTGCAGCCACCGCAACCGTCAACAGCAGCCACTGAAGCACTATATCCATCAAATCGTCCGGTCGTTCTGGGCCCTGGATTTCTCCAATGCCTGCTCGGTGCGAGCAAGTCGTTTTTCGAGGTTACGGCGGGAAACCGATGTGCGAACGGTAGCAAGCATGGTAATCAGAACTCCGATCAAAGCGCCGATCACAAAGGACATAATAATCCAGACCGCAACACCGTGAGGCTGGGTCTCGAAAAGCAGAAAGTTGAGGGACACAGCCATCTGATTATTAAGGGAGAATACAAGCGCCACCAGAACCAGTAACAACACCAGCAGAATGAGCAGAACCTTCTGTAATCCGGCCATAGTCGCAACGCTCCAAGCGGACCTGATGGTCTGAATCAGGACCTGGTTAAAGTACTTTCCCTGTAAGGGTAATCAGAAACCCTTTTTAAGGCTATCATTGACCTGTTCCCGCAACTCCTTGCCAGGCTTGAAGTGCGGAACAAATTTAGCCGGTAACTGTACAGCTTCGCCGGTTTTGGGATTTCGCCCGGTTCTGGCCGCCCGATGGTGCAGTGAAAAACTGCCGAAACCACGGATTTCAATACGCTGGCCATCGGCCAGTGACTGGGACATATGTTCTATGATGGTTTTCACAGCCAGTTCCACATCCTTCACTGAAAGCTGCGTCTGTTTGGACGCAATCAGCTCTACCAGTTCAGATTTCGTCATGGGGCTCATCCCTCTTCAAATTATTATCGGATAGCCGGTTACCAGCTCCTTGCCTCTAGTTTAGCCAAACCAGAAAAAAACACAAAAAAAACGGGCTCTTAGGCCCGTTTTTTTTCATACCAACCGGAATTGTTATTCCTTGTTGGCGTTTTGCTGCTGCATCTGTTCCTTGATGAGATCACCGATGGTGGTCGCACCAGAGGAAGATTCAGCCGTCTTCGCACGCACACCTTCCAGAGCCTGCTTGTCGTCTTCAACATCCTTCGACTTCACAGACAGGTTGATGACGCGGTTCTTACGGTCGATGCTGATGATCTTCGCTTCTACTTCGTCGCCTTCGTTCAGCGCGTTGCGTGCGTCTTCAACACGGTCGCGGCTGATTTCAGAGGCTTTCAGAACAGCTTCAACTTCTTCGTTCAGGGTGATGGTCGCTGCTTTGGCGTCTACAGCAGATACCGTGCCCTTAACAATGGAGCCCTTGTCGTTCAGCTGTACAAACTCGGCGAACGGATCGCTTTCCAGCTGCTTGATACCCAGGGAGATACGCTCACGCTCGGGATCAACAGACAGGATAACGGTTTCAACCTCGTCGCCCTTCTTGTATTCACGAACGGCTTCTTCGCCAGTCTCGTTCCAGCTGATGTCTGACAGGTGAACCAGACCATCGATGCCACCGTCCAGTCCGATGAAGATACCGAAGTCAGTGATTGACTTGATCTTGCCGGAGATACGGTCGCCCTTGTTGAACCTGCTGGAGAAATCTTCCCAGGGGTTGGCAACACACTGCTTGATACCCAGGGAGATACGACGACGCTCTTCGTCGATATCCAGAATCATCACACCCACTTCGTCGCCAACCTGAACGACCTTGGACGGATGGATGTTCTTGTTGGTCCAATCCATTTCGGAAACGTGAACCAGACCTTCAACACCTTCTTCCAGCTCGGCAAAGCAGCCGTAGTCAGTCAGGTTGGTTACACGTGCAGTAACCTTGGTGCCTTCCGGATAACGACCCTTGATATCAACCCAGGGATCTTCACCCAGCTGCTTCAGGCCCAGTGATACGCGGTTACGCTCGCGATCAAACTTCAGGACCTTGACGCTGATCTCATCGCCCACATTGACGATTTCGCTTGGATGCTTGATGCGCTTCCAGGCCATATCGGTAATGTGCAGCAGGCCGTCAACACCACCCAGATCCACGAACGCGCCGTAGTCGGTCAGGTTCTTGACGATACCTTTGATTTCCATCCCTTCGGTCAGGGTTTCGAGCAGAGCTTCACGCTCGGCGCTGTTTTCAGCTTCCAGAACGGCGCGGCGGGAAACAACCACGTTGTTACGCTTCTGGTCGAGCTTGATAACCTTGAATTCGAGTTCCTTGTTCTCCAGGTGCGCGGTGTCGCGAACCGGACGAACGTCTACCAGAGAACCCGGCAGGAAGGCACGGATACCGGCCAGATCGACAGTAAAACCGCCTTTGACCTTGCCATTGATAATACCCTTAACCACTTCCTCGGCTTCGAAGGACTTCTCGAGTACCTTCCAGGCTTCTGCGCGCTTGGCTTTCTCACGGGACAGACGGGTTTCGCCGAAGCCGTCTTCAACAGCGTCGAGAGCTACGTCAACAACGTCGCCAATAGCAACTTCCAACTCGCCTTTTTCATTGAGGAACTGGGAGGCGGGGATAACGCCTTCGGACTTCAGTCCGGCGTTAACGGTGACCCAGTCGTTATCAACATCAACTACGGTTCCCTGAACAATGGACCCCGGTTGCATGTCAATTTCTTTTAGGCTTTCTTCAAAAAGATCCGCAAAGCTCTCGCTCATTATGTGTCCTATGTGATCAACGCAAGTTTACTCCGTGCTACCAGCAACACGGTCTGTTAGTTTCAATCCGGATTCAGCCAGTGGCTGGCCGATAACGCCGAACCCGGAATTTCAACGACAAAAAGGTGTAGTCAGGCCTGACCTGCTGCGGCCATAACCCTGACTAGCACCTCTTCTATACTCAAACCTGTCGAATCAATGACTTGCGCATCATCCGCAGGCTTGAGCGGGGCGGCGGCGCGGTTCATGTCCCGCTCATCGCGCACCCGTATCTCCTCTAAAAGGGCGTCAATATTAACATCGACCCCTGCGTCCTTCAACTGGCTGTAACGTCTTTGCGCACGCTCTTCAGCGCTGGCGGTCAAAAAGATCTTCACCGGCGCCTCCGGAAACACCACCGTGCCCATATCGCGACCGTCTGCCACCAGCCCCGGAGGCTTGCGGAAATCACGCTGGCGCTGAAGCAGTGCATCGCGAACGGGCTGCATTACCGCGACCTTCGAGGCGTTGTCGCCACAGGTTTCCGTACGTATATCTGCGGTCACATCGGTGCCGCCCATCAATACCTTTGCCGGCTCGCCCGGGGGTGTCGGCTCAAAGGCCACATCCAGGTTAGCGGCAAGCTCCACCAATGCGGGCTCATCATCCAGCGAAACACCCTGGCGCTCGGCGGCCAGTGCGGTAAGACGGTAAAGCGCGCCGCTATCGAGCAGATGCCAGCCCAGTTTGCGGGCCAGCATCTGGGTGATAGTACCCTTGCCGGAACCGCCCGGGCCATCCACAGTGATCACGGGTGCCTTGCCTTCAACCATTATTCAGCTCCTTCGGCCGAGATATTGATCCCGGTGCGCTTCGCCAGCCCGACAAAGTCCGGGAAAGACGTCGCCACGTTGGCGCAATCGGTGACTTCGATGTTTCCGCTGGCTCGCAGGGAGGCCACCGAAAACGCCATGGCAATACGGTGGTCGCCATGACTGTTGATCGTCCCGCCACCCATGGTCTGGCCGCCGTCGATAATAATGCCATCCGGTGTGACCGTGGTTTCCACACCCAGAGCGGTCAGGCCATCGGCCATCACCTGGATGCGGTCGCTCTCCTTGACGCGGAGCTCCTCGGCCCCACGCAGGACGGTTCTGCCCTCCGCGCATACGGCGGCGATAAACAGCACCGGGAATTCGTCGATGGCCAGGGGCACCTGGTCTTCGGGAATGTCGATACCCTTGAGATCGGCAGAACGAACACGCAGGTCTGCAACCGGCTCGCCACCAATCACCCGCTCCTCAAGCACTTCAATATTGGCCCCCATCATGCGCAGGATATTGATCACGCCGACCCGGGTCGGGTTCATTCCAACGTGGCGGATAGTCAGGTCGGAATCCGGTGCAATACTGGCCGCTACCAGGAAAAACGCAGCCGAGGAAATATCCGCCGGCACGTCAATTGCGGTGGCAGTCAGACGCCCACCCCCGGTAACGCTGGCTGTGGCCATGTCGCGGTGGACGTGATAGCCGAAGCCTTCCAGCATGCGCTCGGTATGATCCCGGGTTGGCGCCGGCTCAGTCACCGAGGTAACCCCTTCGGCATAGAGCCCGGCGAGCAACAGGCAGGACTTGACCTGAGCACTGGCCACCGGCATTTCATAATGAATTCCCGTCAGAGCGTGGCCGCCCCGGATCTTCAGCGGCGGCCGGCCGCCCTCGGCGGTATCGATCACTGCGCCCATGGCCCGCAGTGGGTCTGCTACACGCCCCATGGGGCGCTTGGAAAGGCTCTCGTCGCCCGTCAGCTCGGAATCAAACGGCTGCGCCGCCAGCAAACCCGAAAACAGACGCATGGCGGTACCGGAATTGCCCAGATAGAGAGGGCCGCGCGGTGCCTGAAGACCATTGATACCGACACCATGGATGCGGACAAAACCGTCCTCCGGTCCTTCAATGGTTACGCCCATATCGCGGAAGGCCTGAAGGGTGGCCAGGCTATCCTCCCCTTCCAGGAAACCTTTCACTTCGGTGATACCGTCGGCAAGGGCGCCCAGCATGATGGACCGATGGGAAACGGATTTGTCGCCAGGCACACGGATTTCTCCGGAAATCCGGCCACCGGGTTGAAGACGGAACGTTACCTGCTTCTGACTGTTATTTGTCACGTAAGCCTTTCCTGAAAGCATTTTTGAAAAATGTTCCCGCGCCGCTTTGGCACGACTGAAAACCCGTAACAGGGTTGCACTGTCCTGATCGGCAATAGCGGTCCGGAGCTGGTCGAGGTCATGGGTGAAATGATCAATCACCCTCAGCACCGCATCACGGTTGGAGAGAAAAATATCGTGCCACATCACCGGATCACTGGCCGCGATTCGGGTGAAGTCCCTGAAACCGCCTGCCGCGTATCGGAATATATCCAGATTCTCGTCTTCGCCCGCCAGGGTGTCCACCAGCGAAAAAGCAATCAGGTGCGGAAGGTGGCTTGTGGCTGCCAGCACTTCGTCATGATAGGCCACGGACATGGTCAGCACCGTGGCGCCGCAACCTTCCCAGAGGGCCTTAAGCTTCTCCAGGTCCGGCGTACTGACATTGTCCGCCGGGGTCAGGATTACCTTGTGATTGGCAAACAATCCAGGGTCGGCCGCCCGGATACCGCTCTTTTCGGATCCGGCAATGGGGTGGCCCGGGATGACCTTGGCGGGCAGTTCGCCAAACACCTCACGAACGTCATTCACGAAACTGGTCTTGGTGCTGCCAACATCGGTAAGCACCGTGGCATCACCCAGATGGGGCCGGATTTCTTCCAACACGGTTCGTGTTGCTTTCACAGGCACCGCCAGAACGACCAGATCGCTACCGGTCACCGCCTCGGCGATGGAACCCGCGGCCTCATCAATAATGCCCAGCTCCCTGCCCAGCGCCAACTCTTCCCCGCGCTTGTCGGCACCAACAACCGTTACGGCGAGGCCGTTGTCACGGATGGCCCTGGCCAGTGACCCACCGATCAGGCCCAGACCAATAACGGCAACGCGCTGAAACAGTGGCTGGACGTCAGACACCTTACGCTCCCTTGCCGGGTTCGGCGGCTGCCAGAGTGTCCAGGGCGCGGGCGAGGGATTCAATAAAGCGATCATTCTCCTCGGGCAGGCCGATGGAAACCCGCAGGTGCCCGGGCATGCCGTAGCCGGCAATCGGCCTGACAATCACGCCCTGCTCAAGCAATAACTGGTTGATTTCGGCTGCCTGCTCGCCTACATCCACCGCAATGAAATTACCGGCAGAAGGGATATAGTCCAGCCCCAGTTCATTGAAAGCGGTCTCAAGCTGCTTCATGCCCTGGGCATTCACCTCACGGGAGCGCTGCAGGTATTGCTCATCACTCAACACAGCGGTAGCAGCGGCCAACGCCAGAGTATCGACATTAAAAGGCTGCCGTACCCTGTTGAGAATATTCGCAATTTCAGGAGAGCTAATGCTGTAACCTGCCCGCAATGATGCCAGCCCCCAGGCCTTGGAGAAGGTACGGGTGACGATCAGATTGGGGTAACGCTCCAGCAGCGACAGGCCGTCCACATAACCGTCGCCCTGGAGGTACTCGCAGTAAGCTTCGTCCAGAACAACCAGCACCCGTGCCGGGATACGGTCAAGAAATGCCTTGATGGCCTCTGCGCCATGAACCGTACCCGTGGGGTTGTTCGGGTTGGCGACGAACACCAGTTTCGTACGCTCGGTAACGGCGCCAGCCATGGCCTCCAGATCATGACCGTAATCCTTGGCAGGAACCGACACGCCAGTGGCACCGATCGCCTGGGTGACCAGCGGATAAACGGCAAAGGCATACTGGGAAAACACCACTTCCGACGTCGGGTCGGCAAAGCACCGGGCAATCACTTCCAGGACATCATTGGAACCGTTGCCCAGGGTAATCTGGGACGGCTTGACACCATAGCGTGCAGCCAACGCCTGCTTGAGATCGAAACCATTGCCATCCGGGTAACGACAAAGCTCATCCAGCACGTCCCTGACCGCCGCCAGCGCTTTGGAACTGGGCCCAAGCGGGTTCTCGTTGCTGGCCAGCTTGATGATGCTGTCCGGGTTGAGACCCAGTTCCCGGGACAGCTCATCAATGGGCTTGCCCGGCTGGTAGGGGGATAACGCCTGCACACCTTTGACCGCCAGGCTTTGGTAATCAATCGACATTGAACCCTTCCTCAGCAATTCGTATTTCGTTACAGAACCCCGATGGGGTAGGAACCAAGGCGCTTCAGCTCCACCGCCTCTTCATCAATCTCGGAGAGCACCCTGCTGACCTGTTCATCCTCAACATGGCCTTCAAAATCAATATAGAACACGTAAGCCCAGGTGCCGCTGGGAGACGGCCGGGTCTCGATTCGGGTCAGGCTCAGGCCATGCTTGTGGAAAGGCTCCAGCAACTGGTACAGCGCCCCGGGCTTGTTGCGCATGGAGACCAGGATAGAAGATTTGTCATTGCCGCTGGCCGGCACTTCCTCACGCCCGATGATCAGGAAGCGCGTGGTGTTGTCCGGCCGGTCTTCAATGCTGGTGGCCAGCACTTCCAGGCCATAGAGCTCCGCCGCCATATCACCGGCGATGGCGGCCGTACCCGGCTCCTCCGCTGCACGCCTTGCCGCCTCTGCATTACTGCTGACGGTGACCCGCTCAATGCCATAACGATGGGTATCCAGCCATTGCCGACACTGGGCAAACGACTGCTGGTGGGAATAGATGCGGATGATTTCCTCATCCTTGTGCTTTGGCGACACCATCAGGTGATGATGGATCCGCAACTGAACCTCACCACAGATTTTCAGCGGCGAGGACATGAACATGTCCAGGGTATGATTGATCATACCCTCGGTGGAGTTTTCCACAGGTACCACGCCGTAGTGAGCAGCGCCGGATTCCACTTCACGGAAAACCGCATCAATGGCCGGAAGTGGAACGCTGACCACGGAGTGACCAAAATGCTTGAGCGCCGCCGCCTGGGTAAAGGTACCCAACGGCCCCAGGAAAGCGATGTGCATGGGCTTTTCCAGCGCCAGGCAGGCGGACATGATTTCCCGGAACAACCGCGCCATCTCTTCACCGGACAGGGGGCCGGGATTGCTCTCCTTGATACGCCGCAACACCTGGGCTTCCCGCTCCGGGCGGTAGAAGAACACATCCTCCCCCGGATGGGCTTCCATCTTGACCCGCGCCACTTCCTGGGCACATTCAGCCCGCTTGCTGATCAGGTCCATGATTTCCCGGTCGACCCGGTCAATCTCGTCCCTTAACTGCCCCAGACGGGCCTGCTCATCACTGCTCATGATCAGCCCCGCTCCTTTGCAAACACGGTCATATAGTCAATCAACGCATCAACACCGGCTTCAGGCATCGCGTTGTAGATGCTGGCCCGCATCCCACCAACGGAGCGATGGCCCTTGAGGTTCAGCAGGCCACGCTCGTTCGCACCTTTAAGGAAGGCATCATTTAGCGCCTCATCCGCCAGGGTGAAAGGTATGTTCATCCAGGAGCGAAAGCGCGGTGAGATCGGGTTGGCGTAGAAATCATTCTCGTCGATAAAGCCATAGAGCTTACTGGCCTTGCGACGGTTGACCTCGCCCATGGCCGTAACGCCGCCCTGCCCTTTCAGCCACTTGAACACCAGGCCGGCCAGGTACCAGGAATAGGTCGCCGGCGTGTTGTACATGGAGTCGTTATCCGCGATCACCTGGTAGTTCATCATCGTCGGCGTGACTTTGAGGGCCTTTCCCAGCAGATCCTTGCGGACCATAAGCACCACCAGGCCGGACGGGCCAATGTTCTTCTGGGCACCGGCGTAGATCAGGCCGAACTTCGATACATCCAGCGGGCGTGACAGCAGGGTGGACGACATGTCCGCCACCAGTGGCACGGAACCGCTCTCGGGTACGAAATCAAACTCCAGCCCCCCGATGGTTTCGTTGGGCGTGTAGTGCAGGTAGGCCGCGTCCGCACGGGTATTCCAGTTGTCCTGGTCGGGAACGCTGGTAAACCCATCGGCTTCGCTGCTGGCCGCCACGTTGACCTGTGCATACCGGCTCGCCTCGGCGATGGCCTTCTTCGACCAGATGCCGGTGTTGATGTAATCCGCAGAGGTCTTGTCGCCCAGCAGGTTCAGCGGAATGGTCGCGAACTGGCTGGAGGCTCCACCCTGCATGAAGAGTACGGCGTAATCCTCTGAAACACCGGCCAATTCCCGTAGGTCTTTCTCCGCTGTTTCGGCGATTTCCACAAACTCATCACCGCGATGGCTCATCTCCATCACCGACATACCGGTGCCGCGCCAGTCCAGCATTTCTTCCCGCGCCTGTTGCAGCACGGGCTCCGGCAGGGTTGCCGGGCCTGCACAAAAGTTATACGCCCTGGTCATCGTCCTCACCATCTACACTGGCCTCACCATCGACAACGGTCTCGTCTTCTGCATCGGTTTCAGCGATTCGCTCAACGCCCACAAGACGCTCATCTTCCTGGCTCAGCTTGATCAGGCGAACACCCTGGGTGTTACGGCTCAGAACCGATACTTCGTCGGTGCGGGTACGTACCAGCGTGCCCTTGTCCGAGATCAGCATCATTTCGTCGCCTTCGAACAGCTGCAACGCCGTGACCAGGTTACCGTTACGCTCGGAACACTGCATGGCGATGACGCCCTGACTGCCCCTGCTGTATGTCGGGAACTCGTCGAAGGTGGTGCGCTTGCCGTAGCCGTTTTCACTGGCTGTCAGCAGCACGGCGCCTTCCTGGGGAATGATCAGCGACACCACATGATGCCCTCCCGGCATCTTGATACCACGCACACCACGGGCGGTCCGGCTCATCGGGCGTACCGCTTCTTCATTAAAACGAACGGCCTTGCCCGCTGTGGAGAACAGCATGACTTCTGCATCACCCTTGGTGATGGCTGCGCCGATCAGGGTGTCACCTTCGTCCAGCGACAGCGCGATCAGGCCACTGCTGCGTGGGCGGGAGAAGTTCGGTAGTGGCGTTTTCTTGACCACACCGGCGGACGTTGCCATCAGTACATACTGGTCTTCCGGGTAATCACGTACCGGCAGGAAGGTGGTGATACGCTCACCCTCGTCCAGTGGCAGGATATTCACCATTGGACGGCCGCGGGAGGCGCGGCTGGCACGTGGAATCTCGAAGACCCGCAACCAGTACACCTTGCCACGGTTGGAGAAGCACAGGATGGTGTCGTGGGAGTTGGCAACCAGCAGCTTCTCGACAAAATCCTCGTCCTTCATGGACGTCGCAGCCTTGCCACGGCCACCGCGGCGCTGAGCCTGATAGTCTTCGACCGCCTGGGTCTTGGCGTAGCCACCATGGGAGATGGTCACCACCAGGTCTTCCTCGTCAATCAGGTCGGCAATGGTCAGGTCACGCTTGGAGCTGGTAATTTCAGTACGACGCTCGTCGCCAAACTCGGTAACAATGGCTTCCAGCTCTTCGCGGATAACCTGCATCAAACGGTCCGGATCCGCCAGAATCTCCAGCAGACCGGCAATTTTCTCCAGAATATCCTTGTACTCGTTTTGCAGCTTTTCGGTCTCAAGACCGGTCAGGCGATGCAGACGAAGGTCCAGGATAGCCTGGGCCTGTTCCGGCGACAGATGATACAGACCATTGCGCAGGCCAAATATCTCCGGCAGGTCGTCCGGACGGCAGGCATCTTCACCTGCCCGCTCGAGCATCGCCAGAACGTCACCGGGCGCCCAGCCCTGTGCCATCAGTTTCTCTTTTGCCTCGGCAGAGCCCGGAGATGCCTTGATCAGGGCAATAATCTCATCGATGTTTGCCAGCGCAACCGTCAGACCTTCCAGGATATGGCCACGTTCGCGAGCCTTGCGCAGCTCGAAGATGGTTCGGCGGGTAACCACTTCCCGACGGTGGCGCACAAATGCATCCAGCATCTGCTTCAGGTTGAGGATCTTCGGCTCGCCGTTGATCAGGGCAACCATGTTGATGCCGAATACCGTCTGCAGCTGGGTATGCGTAAACAGGTTGTTGACGATCACGTCCGGGTTTTCCCCGCGACGCAGCTCTATCACCACCCGGATGCCTTCCTTGTTGGATTCATCCCGCAGCTCGGTAATGCCTTCCAGGCGCTTCTCTTTAACCAGTTCCGCAATCTTTTCAATCAGCCGGGCCTTGTTCAGCTGGTAAGGCAGCTCGGTAATAATGATGGCGTCGCGGTTGGTTTTCTTGTCGTGCTCGATTTCATGGCGGGCACGAATATAGATGCGTCCACGCCCGGTGCGATAGGCTTCAACAATGCCGGCGCGGCCGTTGATAATACCCTCGGTGGGGAAGTCCGGCCCCGGAATATGCTCCATGAGCTCATCAACGGTCATGTCCGGGTTGTCGATCAGCGCCAGGCAGCCGTTCACGATTTCCGTGAGGTTATGGGGCGGAATATTGGTTGCCATACCCACGGCAATACCGGATGAGCCGTTGACCAGCAGGTTCGGTACCCGGGTGGGCAGCACTTCCGGGATCTGCTCGGTGCCGTCGTAGTTGGGGACGAAGTCCACCGTTTCCTTTTCCAGATCCGCCAGCAGGGAGTGGGCAATTTTCTCCATGCGGATTTCGGTATAACGCATGGCAGCCGCGTTGTCGCCATCGATGGAACCGAAGTTACCCTGGCCATCCACCAGCGGATACCGCAGAGAAAACGGCTGGGCCATACGGACAATGGTGTCGTAAACAGCGGAATCACCATGGGGATGGTATTTACCGATAACGTCACCCACCACACGGGCGGATTTCTTGTAAGACTTGTTCCAGTCGTTGTTCAGCTCGGACATGGCGAACAATACGCGGCGATGCACCGGCTTGAGGCCGTCCCGCACGTCCGGAAGTGCACGACCAACGATAACGCTCATGGCGTAATCGAGGTAGGACTGTTTCAGCTCGTCTTCAATATTTACCGGCAGGATCTCTTTGGCTAACTCACCCATCGAGAAAGGTTCCTTTGCATTTGCTGGAAGTCGTTTCAGGGCCTTTCAGAGCGCCCCATAGTTATTCTTTAACAAGCGGCCAATACTACCACATTCAACCCTTTAGCGGGGCAATTGGCAGTGCCCGTCAGTCAAAAACCACGGTCTTGTTTTCGTAGGTGATCACACGGTCTTCAATGTGTGCCCTCAACCCACGGGACAGGGCATTTTTCTCCACATCCTTACCCAGTCGCACCATGTCCTCGATCGAGTCACTGTGGCTGATGCGGATCACATCCTGCTCGATAATGGGACCTTCATCCAGATCCTGCGTCACGTAGTGGCAGGTGGCGCCGATAAGCTTTACACCCCGGCTATACGCCTGATGGTAAGGCCGCGCGCCGGCAAAGGACGGCAGGAAGCTGTGATGGATGTTGATCACCTTGCCCGAGTATTTTTCACAAAGGCTGCCGGGCAGAATTTGCATATACCGGGCCAGAACAACCACATCGGCCTCGTACCCTTCGATCAGGCCGTCCACTTCACCGAAGGCTTCGTCGCGGTTGTTCTTGTTCACCGGGATGTAGTGGTAGGGTATTTCGTGCCATTCAACCATGCGCCTGAGGTCCTCATGGTTGGAGATAACGGCAACGATCTCGGCGTTGATTTCCTTGCTGTGCCAGCGGTGAAGCAGGTCTGCCACGCAATGGGATTCCTTGCTGCACATGAGGATGACTTTCTTGGGCCGGGCCGAATCAGCAATATGCCAGTCCATATCAAACTCGCGGGCAATGGGCTCAAAGGCAATGCGGAACTGCTCAAGGCCGAACGGAATCGAGTCGGCCTTGATTTCGTGCCGCATGAAGAACCTGCCTGCCTGGGTATCCGAGTGGTGGCTCGCCTCGGTAATCCAGCCATTGTAGGTCGACAGAAAGTTACTGACCTTGGCAACGATTCCCACCCGGTCGGGGCAGGAAATCACAAGACGATAGGTATGCTCCATGGAAGCCTTTCCTTAATTTGATCCGGGAAAGCGGGTGTGCAGGTTCACACCCTTAAAAATGACCGACTATGATAGCCTATCTGAGCATCAGAAACGAGGCGCACTGACATGGATAGACACCCCCTACAGGTACGTAACAAAAAAGCCGTGCCGGGCCACTCACTGGCCACAAAACTGATCATTACCATCGCATTACTCCTGCCACTGCAACCGGCTATGCCCGACGCTATTCTCGAGGGCGAACGCCACCACCCGGTCAAGGCGATGAACGGGATGGTCGCCACCAGCCATACACTGGCAACCGAAGTGGCGCTGAAGGTTCTGGAAAACGGCGGCAACGCCATGGATGCAGCGGTCACAGCCGGGTTTGCCCTGGCAGTCACCCAGCCCCGCTCGGGCAATATTGGCGGGGGTGGTTTCATGCTTTATGCGCCCGGCAGCGGTGAAGCCGTGGAAGCCATCGATTACCGGGAGAAAGCGCCGGCCGCAGCCACGGAAACGATGTTCCAGGATGAGGAAGGCAACGTGGTACAGAACCGCAGCCGGTTCACCCATAAGGCCGCCGGGGTACCCGGTACCGTGGCTGGTCTTGCCCTGGCGCTGAAGCGGCACGGCACCCTGCCCCTGAAAGAGGCACTGGCGCCGGCGATAAAGCTGGCGCGGGAAGGCTTTATCGTACCAGGCCGCTTTACCGAAGGCCTGGAGGAGGCCCGGGACCGGCTACAGCGCTGGCCTGCAACCCTGGAAACCTTCTATAAAGAAGACGGTTCCGCGTGGCAACCCGGCGAACGCTTCCGGCAACCGGAACTGGCCGACACACTCCAGCGGATTGCCGACCAGGGCATTGAAGGATTCTACGAAGGCCAGACCGCGCAACTGATCGTGGAGGAAATGCAACGCCACGACGGCCTGATCACCCTGGACGACCTGAAAAACTACCAGCCGAAAATCCGCGAGCCCGTTCATGGCAGCTATCGGGGGCACGACATCTATTCCATGTCACCGCCCTCCTCCGGCGGCACCCACATCGTACAGATTCTCAATATCCTCGAGGGCTATCCCCTCGCTGATTTTGGTCACAATTCCGCCGCCAGCATTCACCATATGGCCGAAGCCATGAAGCTGGCCTATGCAGACCGTGCCGAGTTCCTGGGCGATACCGACTTCGTGGATGTGCCCCTGAAGGGCCTGACCAGCAAGGACTATGGTGAGGCTTTACGCAAAACCATCGACCCGGACAAGGCGCGGCCGTCATCCGACATCCGCGCCGGCAACCCGGGCGCCCATGAAAGCCCGGAAACCACTCACTTTTCCATTGTCGACCGCTGGGGCAATGCCGTTTCCAATACCTACACCATCAACTTCAGCTACGGCTCCGGCATCACCGTTAGCGGTGCAGGATTCCTGCTGAATAATGAGATGGACGATTTCAGCGCCAAACCGGGCGAACCCAACGCCTACGGACTGATCGGTGGCGAAGCCAATAAGGTCGAGCCCGGCAAACGCATGCTGAGCTCCATGTCACCGACCATTGTCAGGCGCGATGGCCGCAATTATCTGGTCACCGGCAGCCCCGGTGGCTCGCGGATTATCACGACCACCTTGCAAGTGCTGCTCAATGTGATTGACCATAATATGAACATACAGTCTGCGGTCAGTGCGCCGAGGGTTCACCACCAGTGGCTGCCAGACGAAATCCGTATCGAACAGGGAATCAGCCCTGACACCGTGCGGCTACTGGAAAAGATGGGCCACAAGGTGGTGACAGGTAGCGCCATGGGTGCCATCCAGAGCATACTGATCGACAGTGACGGAACCCTGTACGGCGGTGCGGACCCGCGCCGCAGCACATCGTCAGCCATGGGTTACTGACCCGGGAGGTTTTATGTATTTATCAGTGCAATTGAGTTGCTATCCACTCGCCGATGACTATAAACCACCCATCCGCGCGGTTGTTGAACGGCTGGAGAAAAGTGGCCTGGAAATCTATCCCGGCCGCATGAGCACGGAAATGTTCGGTGAGTATGATGAGGTGATGCGGGTGCTTTCAGACACCATGAAGTGGTCGTTCGAGGAGTACGGCAAAGCGGTGTTTGTGGCCAAGATCATGGAAGGTGACCGCAGGCCACGGTAGCAGACCAGGCCGCGGGTAGCGCCCGCCCTACCTACCCGCGGCCGATAAACAGCGCACCGACCAGCACGAGACCCAGGAAGGCCACAACCATGTTAACCGCGAGCCCCCAGCGGAATCCGTAGCCGGTGGGAAATTCGGCCGGGCTCAAAGTGCGTAACAGGGCGCGGAACTGACGCGAGGACCACACCGCGGCAAAGGCCCCAAGCAATATAAACAGGATGCCAATCCAGAACCCCAGCATGGCATTCATCACGCCTACGCTTTCTGGCGCCAGCACATGCAGAAGCAGGCCCGCGCGCTCAATCAGAAAGCCGAATGCAATGAATGACAGGCTGGTTCGGTTCCAGGCCAGCAGGGTGCGTTCGGCGGCAAACAGAACTCTTGGGTCTTTCAGGTCAGACATGAGGTTCCTTGGTGTGGGTCACGACAACGCGTCACGCGGCCAGTGCCTGGCGCATCATGTTCAGCAAGCCACCTGCGATAATCATGCGAACCTGCCGGTCACTGAGATCGTGAGTCAACTCATAATGTTCGCCCGTGCGGCTGTTCCTGGCAAGGATGCTGTCCCCGGCTTCCAACGCCTCCACCAGCCCGTCGAATGCCAGTTCGTCACCCTGCTCAATATTGTCAAAGGTTTCCGGGGCGACAAAACTCAGGGGTAGTACGCCGAAGCTGCAAAGGTTCTGCCAGTGGATGCGCGAATAGCTTTTGGCAATGACCACCCGCACGCCCAGATAACGGGGGGCAAGTGCCGCATGCTCCCGGCTCGAACCCTGGCCGTAGTTGTCACCCCCAACAATCACCGAGCCACTCGTCTGGTACTGCTTTGCCCGTTCCGGAAAACTGGGGTCCAGCCGGGTATAGGTGAACTCACTGATTGCCGGGATATTGCTACGGAATGGCAATATCCTGGAGCCCGCGGGCAGGATATCGTCCGTGGAGACATCGTCGCCCACCTTGAGCAGAACCGGAGCCTCCAACGAGTCCGGAAGGCTGTCAAAGCTCGGCAGAGTACTGATGTTGGGGCCTTTTTCAACCACAGTCAGTTCCGGGTGCTTCGCCGGAGGACGAATGTTTCGGTCTTCCACGTAAAAGGTGCTGCGCTCGTCGAAAACAGGGCAACTCATCTCCAGGTCGCGGGGATCGGTGATCACACCTGTCAGCGCCGAAGCAGCGGCTGTTTCGGGGCTACAGAGGCAAACCTTGTCTTCACTGGTACCGGAGCGACCCGCGAAATTCCGTGGCACCGTACGCAAACTGATCTGATCCGTTGCCGGTGCCTGCCCCATGCCAATGCAGCCGTTGCAACCAGTCTGATGCAGGCGCGCGCCGGCACTGAGCAAACTCGTCAGATGGCCGAGCTCTACCAGGTTTTCCAGAACCTGACGGGAGGTAGGATTTATGTCGAATGACACCCGTTCATGAACCTGGCGACCTTTAACCATCATTGCCGGAACCGCAAAATCGCGCAGGCCGGGATTTGCGGAAGAGCCTATGTAGGCCTGATAGATGGGCTCTCCTGCCACTTCCCGCACCGGAAACACTTTGTCGGGACTGCTCGGCAACGCAATCAACGGTTCCAGTTGGCCGAGGTCGATCTCATCGTGCAGGTCGTAGGTGGCCCCGGCATCGGCTTCCAGCCTCTGGAAATCAGCTTCCCGCTGTTGCTGCCGGAGAAAATCACGCACCACGTCATCGGCCGGAAACACTGTGGCGGTATGGCCCATCTCCTGGCCCATATTGGCAATGACATGTCTATCCATGGCAGAGAGCCCTTTGAGACCCGGGCCGTAGTATTCAATGATTTTCCCGGAACCGCCCTTTACACCGTGGCGGCGAAGCATCTCAAGAATCACGTCCTTGGCACTCACCCAGTCAGGCAGCTTTCCTGTGAGTTTTACCCCCATTACCCTGGGCATGTTCAGGTAAAATGGCTCACCGCACATGGCCATGGCGACAGACAGGCCACCCGCCCCCATTGCCAGCATGCCGAGCGACCCGGCTGCGCAGGTATGGCTGTCTGAACCCAGAAGAGTCTTGCCCGGTTTACCGAAACGCTCCATATGTACCGGATGGCTCACGCCGGAACCGGCGGGGCTGAACCAGATACCGAACCTTTCGCAGGCACTGCGCAGAAACACATGGTCGTCCGGGTTGCGGTGGTCCGTCTGCAACAGATTGTGGTCAACGTACTGCGCGGACAGCTCGGTCTTCACCTGATCAAGCCCCATGGCCTCAAGTTCGAGCATAACCAGCGTTCCGGTGGCATCCTGGGTAAGCGTCTGGTCGATCCTCAGACCGATTTCCTCGCCGGGCTTCAACTTTCCTGACACCAGGTGCGATTCAATCAGCTTGATGGCTACGTTACGCGGTTGGCTCTTCGTCTGCTTCGTCATTGGATGACCTCCATGCGAGCCAGATTTCAGATATTCACACCTCTAACTATAGCCTCCCGACACTGACTCTGCTGGCAAGACCGGGCCAAACGCCTCCCTATTCAGGCTTTACCCTCAGAACACGCCCATCGCTGCTGTCTGTCAGCAGGTAAATAGCGCCGTCCGGGCCGGTTTGCACCGCCCTTATACGTTCATCCAACTCACCAAACAGCGTGCCGACTTCCCTTGCTTTGCCGTTCTCCAGCCTGACGCGATGTACCTGCCGGGTCACCAGCGCACCAATCAACAGCTCACCCTGCCAGCGGGGAAACAGCTCGCCGGTGTACAATGCCATGCCCGAGGGGGCAATGGATGGCGTCCAATGCAACAAGGGCGGCTCAATACCCTCCCGCTCTTCAAACGGACTTACCCGGGCACCCGTGTAATCCAACCCGTGGGTAGTAATGGGCCAGCCATAGTTGGCGCCCGGACGAATCACATTGATTTCATCGCCGCCACGGGGACCATGCTCATGGGCAATGAGACGATCCTGTTCCTGATCGTAGACCAGACCCTGCACGTTGCGATGGCCGTAGCTGTAGATTTCCGCCTCATAGGCATCACTGCCGGCATACGGGTTGTCTTCCGGCACCGTGCCGTCCGGGTTCAAACGGACAATGCTGCCAAGGTGGTTTTCACGCCGCTGGGCGTCTTCCCGGTAATCAAAACCATCACCCAGGGTAAGCACCAGCGTATTGTCCGGCAGCCAGGCCAGACGCCCCCCGTAATGGGCATTACCTTCCTTTGCCGGCTGCACCCGGAAAATTTCGCGCACATTGTCCAGGCCTTGCTCGCCAAGCTCGCCCCTGGCCAGACAGGTATGGTTGGCCTCCATTGTACCGCAGGCATAGCTCAGATAAATCTGGCGACTCTGCTCGAAATCCCTGGCCGGTAACACCTCGAACAGGCCGGCCTGAGCTGACGCAAATACCTCCGGCACACCCTCAAGTGATTCCGGCAGCAGTTCACCCTCCGCCGCAATCAGTCGCAGCCGGCCAGGCCGCTCGGTCACCAGCATCCGCCCGTCCGGCAGAAAAGCCAGCGACCAGGGATGCTCAAGGCCCTGTGCCACTGTCTCTATCTCGTAGGCTGGCTGTTCATCCGCTACAGCATCCGACTCTGGCAAGGCCAGGCTGCCAGCCAACGTAAGCGCCATCACCGGCACGGCTGAATACCCTCGCCTCCGCTGAGCCGGGCGATTAACCAGCACAGCAAACAGCCAGCCCGAAATCGCCGCCGTCACAAGCATGGCCAATAAACCTCCGGTGCCACGGGTCGCGGCGATGAGTGTGGGCATGGGTGCCAGGGCATCCACAATCTTCAGTGTCACCCAAAGCCCCACCGACGCCGCAAGCGGGTACAACCACAACCGGCTGAAGTTGCTTGATAGCCTGACTACCAACGCAGCAACGCCCTGTGAGCAAAGAAAACTGATGCCAAACAGTACGGCGTAAAGTGGGGCGAAATTGACGAGATCCTGCGCACTGGTTTCCAGCTGCGTTGCCATGGTTATCTCAACCCCCAGGGCTTCAAGCGCCTGAAGGTTGAAGTGGGTCTGCACGAGGCTACCCAGCACAGAGCCCACCACAAGCGCGATCACAAAAGCGAGAACCACTTTCCACCAGCTGCCAGGCGCTGCCATTATTTCTCTCCGGAAGGCTCCAGCTTGTCCTGGGTACGCAGCTCGAAGTCACTGGCATCGTGCCGTTCGTGCAACTGCTTGCTCTCGTCACCCCAGGTGCGGTTAACCATCAGCCCGCGTTTCACGGCCGGGCGTGCACCGACTTCATCGGCCCAACGCACAACGTTTGTGTAGGTGTGTGCTTCAAGGAATTCCGCTGCTTCGTAGACCTTGTTCTTGACCAGCGCTCCGTACCAGGGCCAGATAGCCATATCGGCGATAGTGTATTCATCCCCTGCGACGTAGCGGTTATCGGCCAGCTGACGGTCCAGCACATCCAGCTGACGTTTCACTTCCATGGTGTAGCGGTTAATCGGGTACTCATATTTTTCCGGCGCATAGGCGTAGAAGTGTCCAAACCCGCCGCCGAGGAAAGGCGCGCTGCCCATCTGCCAGAACAACCAGTTCATGGTTTCCGTCCGGGCAACGATATCCGTTGGCAGGAATTCACCAAACTTCTCCGCCAGATAAAGCAGGATAGACCCGGACTCGAATACCCGCACGGCTGGCTGATGGGTGTGGTCCATCATGGCCGGAATCTTGGAATTAGGATTTGCTTTTACAAAGCCACTGCCAAACTGCTCACCCTCTTTAATGCGGATCGGCCAGGCATCGTATTCCGCTTCCTTGATGCCCTTCTCCAGCAATTCCTCGAACATAATGGTGGCCTTCACGCCATTGGGGGTTGCCAGGGAATACACCTGGAACGGGTGCTTCCCCACTGGCAGTTCCTTGTCGTGGGTAGGCCCGGCAATGGGCCGGTTGATTTTGGAGAAGGCTCCACCGCTCTCTGCGTCCCACTTCCAGACTTTCGGCGGCGTGTAGGTATCGTCGGTCATACAATCATCCTCACCTTTAGGGGTGTGCGAGTTTCAAACCATTCAGGAACCGGGCAAACAGACGTCTCTGCTGCGGGAGGTCAGCCTGTCCCACTTCCCTTTGTTGTTATTACGGACGGTTTTCAGGTAGCGGGTCACATCGGAAAAGTGCGTTTCGGTCGCGCCCATTTTCCGCGCCTCATCGCCATGAGTGTCTGACATGAATACCAGCGCCTTGTAGACATCACCCTCTTCGGTAAGTGAGTCACTGAGGAGCGCCAGATGGCTTGCGCAGAAAATATGCAGATTGCGCTTGTCATAATCGACCTCCTGAGCCGAGGCGTTAGCGCTGGCAGCGACCATGAGCATCAACACTAAAAAGGTTTTCTTCATAAGGACTTACTCCGAAGAATCAGTTCTGCCTCGCTGCACGGGCCGCATGCAGCTTTTTATAACTTTCGACCAGGCGCAGATGTTTCTCCAGTCCTTCCAGCTGCATATTGGTCGGGGTAAGACCGTAGAAGCGAACGCTGCCATTCACCGAGCCTACCACGGCTTCCATGGTCTCCTCACCAAACATACGCCGGAGGTTGACCAGATAGTCATCGAGCTCCAGCTCCTCATCAATGGTGATCTCCAGCACTGCATTCACCGCCCGGTAGAACAGGTTGCGTTCTACGGTGTTGTCGTTGAACTGCATGAAGGCTTCCACCCTTTCGAGGGCTTCCTCATGCTGTTGCAGGGCCAGGTAGATCAGCAGCTTGAGCTCCAGAATGGTGAGCTGACCCCAGACCGTATTCTCGTCAAACTCGATGCCGATCAGGGTGATGATGTCGGTGTAGTCATCCATCTGGCTCTCTTCCAGGCGCTCCACCAGATCCGCCAGCTGATCATCGCTCAGGGAATGGAGATTCAGGATGTCCTCCCGGTAGTCCAGCGCCTTGTTGGTGTTATCCCAGATCAGGTCGTCGGCGGGGTACACCTCGGAATACCCTGGCACGAGAATACGACATACCGGCGCTCCCAGTTCTTCATAGACCGCGACGTATGCCTCTTTGCCCAAATCACTGAGGATGTTGAACAGGCAGGCCGCCTCTTCTGCGTTGGTGCCGGAAAAGTCCCACTCGCAGAAATCATAATCAGACTTCGCGCTAAAGAAGCGCCAGGAGACCACACCGGTGGAATCAATAAAGTGCTCCACGAAATTGTTGGGCTCGGTCACCGCAAGACTGTTGAACGTGGGTGGCGGCACATCGTTCAGCCCCTCAAAGCTGCGCCCCTGCAGCAGTTCCGTAAGACTGCGCTCCAGCGCCACTTCCAGGCTTGGGTGTGCGCCAAAGGAGGCGAAGACGCCACCGGTTCGCGGGTTCATCAGGGTAACGCACATCACCGGAAACTGACCGCCCAGTGACGCGTCCTTGACCAGTGTCGGGAAACCCTGCGCTTCCAGCGCTTCCACACCCTCCAGAATATCCGGGTATTTTTCCAGCACCTCCCGGGGTACGTCCGGTAGCGCAATCTCTTCTTCGATAATCTGCTTCTTCACCGCCCGCTCGAAGATCTCCGACAGGCACTGCACCTGGGCTTCGTGCAGCGTATTACCGGCGCTCATACCGTTACTGAGGTACAGGTTCTCGATCAGGTTCGAGGGGAAATAAACCACCTCGCCATCCGACTGGCGCACAAAAGGCAGCGAGACAATCCCGCGCTCGGTCTTGCCGGAGTTGGTGTCGATCAGGTTGGAGCCGAACAGCTCGCCGTCCGGGTTGTAGATGGCCAGGCAATGGTCGTCGAGAATGCCTTCGGGCAACTCATCGTCAGGGCCGGGCTTGAACCATTCCTCGTTCGGGTAATGGACGAACTCGCTGTTGGCGATGTCTTCCCCGAAAAACTGATCGTTGTAAAAGAAGTTGCAGTTCAGCCGCTCGATGAACTCGCCCAGAGCCGAACACAGCGCGCTTTCTTTTGTGGCGCCCTTGCCGTTGGTAAAACACATGGGCGAGGCAGCATCGCGGATGTGCAGTGACCACACATGGGGCACGATGTTGCGCCAGGACGCGATCTCGATTTTCATGCCCAGATTCTCAAGGATCCGGGTCATGTTGGCGATGGTCTGCTCCAGGGGAAGATCCTTGCCCTCAATAAAGGTGCTGGCCCCCTCCTCCGGTTTGATCATCAACAAGGCCTGGGCGTCCGCCCCCAGGTTTTCAACGGGTTCGATCTCGAACGTCGGGCCGGTTTGCACCACCTTCTTGACCGTACAGCGGTCAATGGAGCGAAGGATGCCCTGCCTGTCCTTGTCGGAAATGTCTTCGGGCAGCTCTACCTGAATCTTGAAGATCTGGTTGTAGCGGTTTTCAGGGTCCACGATGTTGTTCTGGGACAGGCGGATATTCTCGGTGGGGATATCCCGTGCCAGGCAGTAGACGCGAACAAAGTAAGCCGCACACAGAGCCGAGGATGCCAGAAAATAATCAAAGGGGCTGGGTGCCGACCCATCGCCCTTGTAGCGGATAGGCTGGTCGGTAACGACGGTGAAATCATCAAACTTGGCTTCAAGTCTGAGGTTGTCGAGAAAATTGACGTTGATTTCCATGACGAAGTATCCGGATTGGAGAATTTGGCGGGCCGCAGCCTTGAATGGCAGCCATTATCCAGTTTTTAAGGCTCTTCGTCTTGGTCAGTCACTCAATCGGGTGGTCTGTCGAGCTCCCTCTCGCTCCGCCAGTCCCGTATGAGAACGACTTCTTTAGCCTGCCTGAGATAGACGACTCGAAATGGCGCGTGGATCAATTCGCGAATATGATCGAGGTTAAGTTCAGGTACAACTCGACCAGAATCAGGGTGGATTTGAAGCATCTCACAAAGAGTGGACTGTGCGATGCGTAATTCCATTTACTTGATGCCCAACGTTTTCTTGGCGTCCTCCAGCGATACGGTGTTGCCCTCGCGAACATCCATCAGCCCCTGCGCCACCGCCTTTACGAACCGCAATTCCTCTGCAGCTCGCTCATAATCCTCTAGCCCCTGAACAACTGCTATGCCACGGCCACGACTGGTAAGCAGGATTGGTCGATGCGTATCCTGCGCTCGACCAACCACCTTTCCGGGACTAATCTTCAGGTCTGATAGAGGAATGACATCCTCGGAAAATTTCACGTGCATGGTGATTACCTAGTCAACGATTCGGTGCCATCAATAGCACCAGTTAACAGGTGCGATCAAGAAACATAACGCCCGGCTCACGCGCCGGTTTGGAGCCGCGAAGTGGCGGAAACTCGGTCGCTGTGCAGCCGATTGTTAAATCATTTGGCGTACGGTATTATGAACATGATCAATATCCTGTACAGGAACAGCCTTATGGATGCCATTAGCTACACAGCCGCTAGAACCAATCTAGCAAAAACCATGGAGCAGGTCTGTGAAGACCATTCTCCTGTGATCATCACCCGGAGCAAATCGCAATCCGTGGTTATGATCTCTCTTGAGGACTATGAGGCATTGCAAGAGACCGCATACCTCCTTCGCGCACCAAAGAATGCCCGTCGTTTGCTGGAATCCGTTGCCGAGCTGGAGCACGGCGGTGGTCAAGAAAAGGAACTTCTTGAATGAAACTCATCTTCTCCGAGAACGCCTGGGAAGACTATCTGTACTGGCAGAAAACTGACAAAAAGATCCTTAACCGAATCAATAAGCTGATCAAAGAGACCACGCGAGAACCGTTTGAAGGTGTCGGTAAACCAGAGCCCCTTAAACACAGCCTCGCTGGTTACTGGTCTCGGCGAATCAACGAAGAACACCGAATGGTTTACAAGGTCACGGATGACGCTTTGCTTATCGCCCAGCTTCGGTATCACTACTGATTTAACGCCAGCCATCACCGGTGACAAAGCCGCAGCGAAGCGAAGGTTTTGGCATCCGGTGCATGGCCTGGTTACACCTCACTTTGGTCAGTGAAGTTGACTAAAAACTTCCGGGTGTTGCTCAGCAATGCGCAGAAGCGCAACCGCAGGACCCTGCGGCTCGCGACGACCCTGTTCCCAGTCCTGAAGGGTTCGCACACTCACGCCCATAAGACCGGCAAATGCGGACTGCGACATGTGCAATTTCAGTCTGATAACTTTGGGCGGTGAAGGCGCTGAAAGCTCATGCGTTCGTAGAGCCAATTTGCCCTTCTTGAATTGCTTGATTTCATTGATACCGTCAAGAATCTCTGCCCCAAGGTTCCTGTCACCCATTTTTGATTGCCTCCGCTATCTGCTTGAGCGTGTGGCCAGGAATACTGGCGCGCTCTGATTTACTGTACAGCGTGAGCATCCATATTTCGTGGTCAGATTTCTTCCAGTAATAAATTGCTCTGATGCCACCGCTCTTTCCAGAGCCCGCTGGTGCTCACCGAACTTTACGAACACCACCCGAACCTTTAATCAGGTCCCCGGCATCTGGCTTCTGTAGAAGGTAAGTTTGAAGCCCACGGTATTCCTCATCCGTGAGGTAGTTCGGCAATAGCTTGGTGAATGTTGAGGTTTCGATGAATAGCATTGCTAAAATATACGGCGTTGCCGTACAGACATCAAGGCCGGATCAGTGAGGTGTAACGCCTGGCTTTGCGGCGTGCCGGAGCGCCAGCGCAGGCGCGTCCGACAACAGCCACTGGTTAAGCTGCTTCGAAGTCAAGGCGATGAATACCATCCAGATTGACTGTGCCGCGAGCCACCCATAGATCATACATATCTTGCATCGCCAACCAACTCTCAGGAGTACGCCCGAGAACCTTGGACAGCCGCAGAGACATTTCAGGGCTAATGCCACTATCCCCTTTAAGCAACCGAGACAAAGTGGAGGGTGAAACGCCCAGACTGGAAGCAAGCTGACGAGAGCTGATACCGAAAGGCTCCAGGTACACCTCACGAATGAATTCACCAGGATGTGGCGGATTATGCATAGTCATTAGTGATAATCCTCATAATCAAGAATGTAGGCGTTGCCGTCCTGGAATTCGAACGTCATGCGCCAATTTCCGTTAACCCTAATCGACCACCGGCCTTTGTCTTTGCCCTTCAATGGATGAAGCCGAAAACCAGGGATATCCATGTCTTCCACTGAAGTCGCCGTATCCAGAGCAGCCAGCTGCATACGCAGCTTCTTGGCATGGTCGGGTTGTATGCCAGACGTGTGGCCGGTCGAGTAAAACCGCTTCAGTCCTTTGTGACGGAATGATTTAATCATGAAGGAATATTAGCATGTTGCGCACCACGCAACAATAAAGCTTAACGCCGGTGGTAATGGGCGACAACGGAGCGCAGCGTAGTTGGCGTCCCGTTGACCACTTGGTTATGCATGTTCCGGCCACATCCCATCCATCATCACTGGGTAGGTGATTGGCTTGTAATGGGTAAATTCAATGTCTCGAACGTGGGTGAAATCACTCCAGAGCAACCTCGCCCCCTTCATCCACTGAGATGGCTTAACCCGTTTTTCTATCTTCTCGATTTCTTCGGGCGTGGCTTCACACATTCGTCCGACCTTGCCGTAAAGTCTCACGCCCGGCGGAGCAACAAAACGGCCTTTTAGCAGAGACCTTAGCCAAAAGAATCGACCGGCGTTGACTGCCATGATGCAAACATTCGGGTTCTGATCGATGTTTTTACCCAAAGCCTCGGCGTAGTGATCAAAAAAGTACCCGCTCTGATCATCGCGAAGGAAAACAGTGCCAACTGGCGTGATGTGGGGCGTGCCGTCGGGGTTTACGGTTGCGATCGAGCAGTAAACAGTAGAAGCCTGACCTTGCTCTAAAACTGACTTTACCTTCTTCCAATCATCCTTGATGTTCATAGTTTCTCCATTTGTGCATAACGCCAATGTTAAGCGGCAACCTTGGAATGGTGCCAAAGGCGCCATGGAAAGGGCGTCCGATGGAGGCCGTAGGCCGTAGGCCGTAACGAACTTGAACGACTGGTTATGTGAGCCCGCGCCTAAGCACATATTTTATTCCCCCACGTGGTCTACAGTAGCAAAAGCTAAGGCACTACCGTTTGCAAAGGCCAGCATGTACGACTCTGACCATGAGGTGACTGATACGCCAGACGCATCCACCAAATTCCAGGTTACAGAGGCAACCACGGATTCAGAACCAAGCCAATTTACAGAAAGGTTTTAGTAACGACATTCACGGCATCCTTGTGAGTGATATTCATCCAGGTAGGACTGAAAATACTCTGCCAACTGGAACCGTGAGTCGAAAACACTGCAAGAATCGCCCGGCCCTTTAGCCATATAAGGAAGACTGAACTTGGTGGCCACACGATCACCGTCAAAGCTCGAAAATGCCGCGACAAAATCGTCGAAGAACTCCTTTACGGCGGGTTCCTGTCCTTCATCCATGTAGACCTATCTCCTTGGTATGCTCGGAATTCACCACATAACGCCTGCAGCATGCGCGCATGTAGCGCAGCGAAATGGGCGTCCGGTGTAGGGCCGGAGGCCCGGAACGTACTACAACAATTTGTTAAGTGATTCCAGGCTCTCAGGGCCGCCCTCCAATCGAACGCACTCAGCGGATTCTTGCTCCCATGGCGCGGCGGATGCTGTATGGAGGTGAACAGAAACCCTCGATACGGCGAGTTCATCGAGCAAACCGGTTGGAACCCAAACCATCTCGGTGCCCCGCAGGCTATTTGGAACCGGACTCCCACAACTTGAGCAAAAATCGCTTCGGAAACCACTTGGCTTTTGGTACGACCGGATCTCGCTTTGACCTGAGACCCAACGAAAACTAGAACCCTGCACAAATGTGGCAGCGTTAGCGGCAGCCCCTGTGGCTTTGCGGCACAGTGAGCAGTGACACTGATAGAGATTCCGTATCTCCCCATCAATTTCGAATTTCACGCTTCCGCAGAGACATTCACCTTGCATCGATCAATCCTTTGGCACTTAATCGGGATAGGGAGGCACCTCACGATGCCCCTCCTCCCACATCACCGGGCATACGGATCACGTACCACGGCGATTCAGTGACTTGATTCAACCCGTTACCGCACTGCCAGTTCCGGCAGTCCATAGCTCCGGAACAACCTGGCCGGTAAGGCGTGCCGTAATGCCGGCGAGTGACTCAGCCGCCACGGGCCATGGGCCGATTTCGCGGTGTTCCAGGCCAGTTTGACCGAGACACCCCGCTTTCTCAGCTCACGATACCCCCTTCGGCCCCATTGCTTCCACACGTAACTTCTCATTCTCCGCCGTATCCACTTGTCCAGGTCCCGCAGCGGGCTCAGCACTTCAGCTGCGTCGAAGTACGCTTTCCAACCAAGCAGGGTCTCTTTCAGATCTGCGATCACCTGGGCCAGTGAGTGACCCCGTGTTCGGCGGCTCAGTATTCGGATCTGGGTTTTCAGCTTCGTGATGGCTTTGCTAGCCACCTTCAAGCGTTGCCCTTTCCGGCTGAGGGTGAAGCCCAGGAAGCTGCGCTTCCAGGGTCGGTCTACCGCGCTCTTTCGTGTATTCACTGTGAGCCTCAGCGAGTCCTCGATAAAGCGCGTCAGACTCACCATTACCCGCTCACCAGCACGGCGACTGCCCACGTAGATCTGGCAATCATCCGCGTAGCGGGCGAAGCGCAGGTCACGCCGCTCCAGCTCCCAGTCCAGTTCGTCCAGCACCACATTCGCCAACACCGGAGACAGTGGCCCACCTTGCGGTACGCCTTCGGGTGTCGGGGCTGTGCGGTTGTCGATCTGAACGCCCGCCTTCAGGTACCGGTTGATCAATCTGAGCAGCGGCCTGTCCGGCGAGTGCCGTTTCAGTCGTGCCATCAGGCGATCATGGTTTACCCGATCAAAGAAGGCTTCGAGGTCCAGATCCACCACCCAGTCGCGACCTTCCCGGGCGCAGCGCTGTCCGTATCGGACCGCTAGATGCGCAGAGCGCCCCGGGCGGAAGCCATAGCTGTGTGGGTGAAAGCGGGGGTCCCAATTCTGCTGTAGGATCTGAGCAATCGCCTGCTGGATGAAGCGATCCAGCACCGTTGGAATGCCCAGAGGGCGGGAACCGCCGTTGGCTTTGGGAATGGTGACCCGACGGACCGGCTTCGGTCGGTAGGTCTGCTGGAGAAACTGCTGCCGGATCTCCGGCCAGTGTTGGCGCAGATAATCCGGCAGTTCATCCACGGTCATGCCATCGATGCCCGGCGCTCCCTTGTTACGTCGAACCTGTTTCAGGGCGCGATTGAGGTTGTCCCTGCTCAATATACGCGCCATCCACGGTGAGGGTTGAACGGAGTGCGAGTTCTCCCGCTTTCCGGAAACGGGTTCATCCCCTGGAGACTCCAGGGGCAGCGAAAGCTGCTTTGCGGATGCCATCCCGTTTCCCTGCACGGACTCTCGACTCCTGTCTCTGTTCGGGCCTTCGGTTCACGGGCGAACCTACTATGCCCTCTGCTGATTTCTGCCACGCGATCAGAGGCGATCGCTCGTCTCTCAGTGGGTCCGTCCACACGTGGCAGACCTCCCAGGGTAAGGCACAGAGCTTTCACGGCGTGGGCGCCCGATTTATAAAGCACATCCCAGTCGCAGAAGGAGGGCTTCGCGGTCACGTGCCCGCTCGCCCCGGATGTACCACACCTCGTATCGGGTTCCTGTTCGTCGCCCCGCCGCTTTGGATTGGGCTTCCTTCAGACCCCACCTCGCGATGACGCCCTTGCCCTTCTCCTAGCCTTCGGCTCTGCGAACACCTGGCAGGAGGACTTTCACCTCCCTAGTTCTGTGCCATGCCCGGCACACACGCCAGCCATAAGCGGCGCCCTGACAAGGGCGTCCGGTGGAGGGCCGAAGGCCCGGAACAGACTTAATGGCATTGTTATAAGTTTTGAACATACGCGGCAATTTGCCTCGCCAACGACTCAGATTCTTTGCATTTGGCACAAACTATAAAACCCGACCAATTGTCCCACTCAAGGGCTATTACAGCTGAACCATGCCCAAAGTCCTGGAATACCTCATCCAGCCCTCTGGTCTTATCGCTGCAAGCTGCCAAGTTGAACTCCTGTGTCACCTGGCGGGTGACTTTGGAGTATTGGCCCATCGGAATTTTATCGAAGGCAAACGTGAGTTGATTGCTTGCATTCCTGTGCTCATGCACCGGAGATTACTCCTGACTTATAACGCCCGCAGCATGCGCGACTTTGGAATGGAGGCGAAGCCGCAATGGAAAAGACGTCGCCGTGCCTGCGATTGTTAAATGGATATGTTCTGTTCAAAGCAGGTAGTCCTTATCCAACTTGGCTTAAGTTTATTATCTTTTATGTATTTTCTAAGCGTTGTTATTCTTTCTTCTTCAGACTGAATTTTCAATCCTGATTCGGCCAAGATCTCATTAACCAGGTCGTGCTCACCGATTAGCCAGTTAATCGAATGGAGATTACTTTCTATTCCATTTGATTGGAAATTGGAAGATATACGGTCTTTGTTGGTTGAATCTATCGTAAGCAGCGATCCTGAAGGACTCCTTTTATCAACAGAAACAGCATTTATTAGCGCTGTGCCCATTACTGGAATAATAGTCATCAAACCTGCGCCAATGGATACAACACCGTCCTGTTCATTATCGGTAACTGGCTTTGGGTAACAGCTTTTTATATCAGAAAAGCCACCCTCAGATATTGAGGCTTTGGCAAGCCCTCCCGATGCAAGTACATGACGCATCAAAGCTATCGCAATTGAGGTTGCCCGGTCCAATTTTTCTTCTTCGAAACAGCTAACAATGACAAAGCCATCGCCAAACTGGTGAGCAAAAAGACGATTAACATCATCATCGTATTTTTTACTGCCTACCAAGTAGATCCCTTCCATCAAGGCATTAAGAGGAATCAATGCGGCCATGGTCTGATCGTAGCGCGCACCAAATCCCTCAATATCAATATAGATACTCCAACGTTTATCCATGCCTCATAATCCATTTAACGCCAGCGCACAACGGCGCACTTGTAGTGGAGGCGCAGCCGCAACGAAAAGGGCGTCCGGCGGCCGCAGGCCGCGAATTGATGCGCCTTGTTAGATGCCGGTAACCCCGGCAATTTATTACGGCACCCAATGCCGAATGCCCACTCCCGATACTTTGCACCGGCTAAACCCATTGCGCCAGGAACCAGAGCACCGAATGAGCCGAAACAGACCGATGTTTACGCCGAATTGCCCCGCGACCTGAACACCCGATTAGCCACTAAAACTGTTGCCGGACTGAGGACTGTTTTCTGCGCGATGAAAACTGCAAAATCTGACCCAAATACCGAACCAAAAAGCCCCGGAGCCAGGCATTTAACGAGATACGTTCACGTGCCGGAGCGAAGCGCAGGTCGCGTGCAACGTGTTGTTAAACGGAACGTCCAGAAAGACTGTCATACTGCTCTCAATAACACACCACTCCACAGTCAGAAGAAAAGCCTGGGAAGGTATCAGGCCAATCGTCAGCGCGGGCAACCAAGACGAGAAGGCACGGAACAAAGGCGACCACGATCGCTGATTGATCCGCTTTCCCTCAAGAGCCGGAGCAGAGCGGTTTAAGCCGGGTCTTAACCGTCTGCTCCGGCTCTTGAGGGTAGCAAGGAGAGCGCTCAACGGCGATCCGCATTATTTGTTTTCTTGCACTCGATTCCAAACGCAAAACACTACTGGTTACTTATACAGTATTTTGGCGATAACCTACGGTGAAACGGCAAGAAAACCTTTGCACTCAACCCACCGCTTTAACAGGGCGTTAATAATGGATACGGACATCCCACCCGCTATTCCGGCGCAGCCAAGCCGATTCATGGACAGGCTTCGCGGCTTCATTCGTATGCGCGGCCTTGCCTATGCAACAGAAAAAACCTATGTCTTCTGGATCAAACGCTTTATCCGCTTCCATGATCGGAAACACCCGGAAACAATGGGCGCAGCAGACGTTGAAGCGTTTCTCTCACATTTGGTTTTACAGGCCAACACCAGTGTGGCCACTCAGCGAGTTGCCTTGAATGCGCTGATTTTCCTCTACCGGGAGTTCCTGGGAACTCCGCTGGAAGGTCTAAATTACGAAGCCGCTCGCAAACCCGCAAAACTACCAACAGTATTCAGCCCCGGGCGATATCCGGACCATTCGGAAGTTACTGGGCCACGCAGACATTCGCACCACGGAGATCTATACACACGTGGTGCGCAAGGGCGGCTTCGGGGTACGCAGCCCCGTGGACGATGCCTTCTAGCTTTCCCGAGGGGTGTGTTGAATTACTGCATCTCCTCGTAGGCTGCATCGGTGCGCGCCGCCATGATGTAATCGTTTTTGTGCAGGCCACCGATCTTGTGGGTCCACCAGCGTACCGTCACCTTGCCGTATTCCAACAGGATGGCGGGGTGGTGGTTCTCGGCTTCGGCCAGGTCGCCCACCTTGTTGGTGAAGGCCTGGGCCCGGGCGAAGTTCTTGAGCTTGAACACTCGCTGGAGCTGCTCTTCCCCGTCCAGTTCAACAACCTGCCACTCTGGCACGTCTTTGCCCAAAGCCTGTTTCTCGTCCGCAGTCACCTGGGGTGCGTCCGCACTGCAGGCTTCACAGCTCTGTTTCGTCAATTCACTCATCTCAACCTCCATGGCTGATGGCTGTCTTACAAGCGTGGGTTCCCTCATCCAGATTATCAACCCGGCGCTTGAAATCATCGGTCTTTCAGAATACTGTATATTTAAACAGTATATGAGAGTTTTCCATGAGCGAGATTCTGAACACGCTGATGCAGGATGCCCGTGTCTGGCAGGGCCACCAGCATGTCCGTACTACCCAGTCGGCGGAACCCACCGGTTACCAGGTTCTGGATAACCAGCTCGGTGGCATTGGCTGGCCCAGGGGGGCGCTGAGCGAGTGTTTGCTGGATGCACCCGGCATTGGTGAGTTGCACCTGCTGCTGCCCTTGATGCAACGGTTGTCCGGGGGCGGCAAAACCGTGTTCTGGCTGAACCCACCTCACACCCCTTACGCCCCTGCCCTGGCCCGGGAAGGTGTCAATCTGGACCAGGTGGTACTGATCAACACTGACGACGAGGGCGACTTCCTGTGGACGCTGGAAAACTGCCTGCGCTCTCCGGTAACCGGTCTGGTAATGGCCTGGCCCGGGAAACTGGCCGCGCGGGAGATACGGCGCCTGCAGCTGGCGGCAGAAGCCGGCAGCAATGTGTGTGTACTGTTCCGTGAGCGCCGCTACGCCGAACAGAATTCCCCGGCAGCATTGCGCCTGGAACTGGTTCCCGGAGATCAGCAGGATCTCAGGGTGAATGTGCTGAAACGCCGCGGTAGCTGGCCCGGGCAATGTTGTTCACTGGCAATGGATCACCGGGCAGATCTGGCTTTCCGGGAAGTACCCCGGGTGGTTCAGGGCCCCTGGTCTGGCCGGGCCGGGTAAGGCGCATCATGCTCTGGCTCTACCTGCACTTCCCTCATCTGTTGCTGGACCATATTCGCCGTTCCCGTGAAAACCAGGGGGCGCTGGCCGTTGTGGAAGGTTCCGGCCAGAAGGTCATCCAGGCCTGTCCGGAAGCGCGGGCGCAGGGTGTGCAGGCTGGTATGCGTCTGAAAACCGCCATCAGCCTGGTGCCGGAGCTGGGCATGGTCAGGGCAGACCACCAGCAGGAAGCCCGGATACTGGAGGACCAGGCCCGCTGGCTGTACCGCTATGCGGCCCATATCGTACTGGTGCCACCCGATGGCCTGCTGGCAGAAGTGGGCAGCCTGCAGCGGCTTTATGGCGGGCTGGCAGCCGTCTGGCAAACCGTGGAACAGGGGCTGAACGAACGCCAGCTGAATGCCTGGGTTGCCATCGGTCATACGCCATTGGCAGCCCGGCTGATTGCCCGCACGGGCAAAGGTGAATGCACCGCAGACAAGGGCCATATTCTGCGAGCGCTGGGGCAGATGTCCCTGTTGGCTGCGGAGTTTGATGATAAAACCCGTACCCGGCTGCAACGGATTGGTCTGAACACCCTGGGCGAAGTCCTTGCCTTACCACCCAATGAGCTGGCCCGCCGTTTGTCGCCAGAAACCCTGGCCCATGTGCAGAAAATCCAGGGCAACCGGGCGGATCCCAGAACACCCTGGCAGCCACCCCACCATTTTCGCCAGCAGGCAGACTTTGTGCAGGAAATTGAACAGTCCCAGGGTCTGCTGTTTCCGCTACAGCGCATCCTCTCTGAACTGGAGGAAGACCTGTGCTGGCGCCAGCAGGATACCGACAGCCTGTTACTGATCCTGCGGCATCGGCACCAGGAACCTACCCGCCTGCGGATTCGCACTTCAGGCCCTGAACACCGGGCCGAGGCCTTCCTGAACCTGGTTCGCTTGCGGTTCGAGCAGCATCCGCTGAGAGCGCCGGTGATCTCGCTGGTGCTGTCGGTCAAACGATTTCTGGGGCGGGAAGCGGCTACTGGCCAGGACCTTCTTGGTGAAACACAGGACCTGAATGAAGCCTGGCACACCCTGATCAGCCGTCTGCAGGCGCGGCTTGGTGACAACGCCCTGCGACAGTTATCCCCACAAGCGGACCACCGGCCGGAGCGGGCCTGGTCAGCCTCTGAAGTGCTGCGCGGGCGTAACACCCGGTTGCCGGATTACACCCAGTTGCCCCGCCGCCCGTTGTGGCTGCTTAAGGGCCCGCAACCGCTTACCGAGGCTCCGCTCCTATGGTTCTCAGGGCCGGAACGCATCAGCGGTGGCTGGTGGGATGGCCAGCAGGTACACAGGGATTATTACATTGCACAACTGGCCAGCGGCCAACTTGCCTGGGTATTCCGGGATGTGCGGGATGGCTGGTTTGTACACGGATGGTTTGGCTGATGAGCGAGTTTACTTACGCAGAGCTGTTCTGCTTCAGCAATTTCACCTTTCTGACCGGGGCTTCACACCCTCAGGAGCTTGCGGAGCGAGCCTTGGAGATGGGCTATTCCGCGCTGGCAATCACCGACGCCTGTTCGGTAGCCGGTATTCCACGAGCCTGGGCCGCGCTGAAGGGAAGCCCGGTAAAATTGATTACCGGCAGCTGGTTTGAGCTGGACGACGCCCCACCCGGTGCCGCGGTTCCCCGCTTCATTCTCCTGGCCCGTACCCGCAAGGGTTATGGTCAGCTTTGCCAGCTGATCACCACCGGGCGACGACGGGCTGAAAAAGGCCAGTACCAGCTGTTTTTCCGGGACATTGAAACTCACACCCTGGATGACTGCCTGTGTTTGTGGCTGCCCCCCTCACCCATCGAGGCGGACGCGGACCAGACCCTGGCCTGCGGTGAATGGTTGCAACGCCTGTTTGACCCGGGCCTGTGGGTAGCCGCCGCCCGCACTCTTGAACCTGGAGAGGAGTTGCAACTGGCCCGAGTACGCTGGCTGGCCGACCACCTGCGCTGCCCGGTGGCCGCCACCGGCGAGGTACACATGCACAGCCGGGATCGCCAGCCACTGCAGGATGTACTCACCGCCCTGCGCAATCACACCAGCCTGGAAAACGCCGGCCACTGCCTGTTCCAGAACGGGGAGCGCTACCTGCGGCCATTGCCGGTTCTGCAGCGCCTGTTTCCGGATGCCTGGCTCCGGGAAACCCTGGTGATTGCCCAGCAGTGCACCTTCGAGCCTGGCAGCCTGCGTTACGAATACCCCCCAGACCTGGTGCCGGACGGTGAATCGCCGGCGGCCTACCTGAAACGGCTGACCCGCGAGGGCGAACGCCGCCGATACCCGGAAGGCACACCGTTGAGCGTTCAGGGGCTGATCCGCAAAGAGCTGGCACTGATCTCGGAGATGAAGTACGAGCACTACTTCCTCACCATCCACGACATCGTCGCCTTTGCCCGTAGCCAGGGCATCCTCTGCCAGGGCCGGGGCTCCGCGGCCAATTCTGCCGTGTGTTATTGCCTGGGCATCACCGAGGTGAATCCGGCACGGGTGGAGTTACTGTTCGAGCGTTTCATTTCCAAAGACCGGAACGAGCCGCCCGACATCGACGTGGACTTCGAGCATGAGCGGCGGGAAGAAGTCATCCAGTACATCTACCAGCGCTACAGTCGCGAACGGGCGGCCCTGGCTGCCACCGTGATCCGTTACCGACCACGCAGTGCCATTCGTGATGTAGGCAAGGCCCTGGGTTTTGATCCGGCCATGGTGGAACAGTTACTGGAAGGCATCGACTGGCGGGACAAGGCCAGCAGCTGGCGCCAGCAGATTCTGGACAAACACCTCACCCGCAACCCGAAAGTGGCTGACCAGTTCTTTACCCTGGTCAATACCCTGCTCGGCTTTCCACGCCATCTGTCCCAGCATGTAGGCGGTTTTGTTATCAGCGCCGGGCCGCTTGCCGAGCTGGTGCCGGTAGAAAACGCCGCCATGGCCGACCGCACCGTGATCCAGTGGGACAAGGACGACCTGGAAAGCCTGGGCCTGATGAAAGTAGATGTGCTTGCTCTGGGCATGCTGACCGCCATCCGTAAGGCCCTGGAGCTTATTAGCGAGGAAAAAGGCACAGCCTTCACCATGCAGGACGTTCCCGAGGAAGACCCGGCCACCTACGCCATGCTCCAGAAAGGCGACAGCATCGGCGTCTTCCAGGTGGAATCCCGCGCCCAGATCAACATGCTGCCGCGCCTGAAACCGAGCACCTATTACGACCTGGTGATCGAGGTTGCCATCGTCCGCCCCGGCCCCATACAGGGCGATATGGTGCACCCCTACCTGCGACGCAAGCACGGCCTGGAACCGGTCGACTACCCCAACGATGCCGTGCGGAAGGTTCTTGAGCGCACCCTGGGCGTTCCCATCTTTCAGGAACAGGTGATCAAGCTGGCCATGGTGGCCGCCGGCTTCTCCGCCGGCGAAGCCGACCAGCTCCGCCGCGCCATGGCGGCCTGGAAATCCCACGGAGACCTGACCCCCTTTCGGGAAAAACTCGTCAACGGCATGCTGGAAAGAGGCCATGATGCCGATTTTGCCGAGCGGCTGTACCTGCAGATCTGCGGCTTTGGCGGCTACGGCTTCCCGGAATCCCACGCCGCCAGCTTTGCGCTGCTGGTGTATGTATCCTCATGGATCAAGTGTCACCATCCGGCGGCTTTCTACTGCGCCCTGCTCAACAGCCAGCCCATGGGATTCTACTCTCCTTCCCAGCTGGTTCAGGACGCCCGCCGCCATAACGTCACCGTGCTGCCACCGAATGTGAATCACAGCCAGTGGGACCACACCCTAGAGGAGCCCGGCCGCCAACTACGCCTGGGCCTGAGGCTGATTCAGGGCCTGTCCAGCAGCGGTGGCGAAAGACTTTGTCAGCATCGCCCACAACAGGGTTACCGAACCTCCAGCGAGCTCCGCCGACTCGCCGGCCTGAACCAGCGGGACATGGAACTCCTGGCCGGCGCCAACGCCATGCCCGACTTCACCGCCAACCGCCACCAGGCCTACTGGCAACTCCTCGGCCATGAACAACCCGCTGAACTCTTTGCCGCTGAAACAAGTGCGGAATACCTGCCGGACAACACCTGCGTACACCTGCCCGAACCCACGGAAGGCCAGAACGTGCTCGCCGACTACGCCAGCCAGGGCCTTACCCTGCAACGCCATCCCCTGGCCCTGCTCCGTGAACAGGGCCACCTGAAGTTCTGCCTCAGTGCTGAACAGCTCAAGGCCATCCAGCCGGGTCGTCCTGTCCAGGTTGCCGGCCTGGTCACCGGCCGCCAACGCCCCGGCTCTGCCTCCGGAGTTACCTTCGTTACCCTGGAAGATGAAACCGGTAATGTGAATGTGGTGGTATGGCTGGAAACAGCCCGGCGACAGCGTAAGCCGTTGATCACGGCGCGGTTGTTACATGTGAAGGGTGTGCTGGAGAGGGAGGGGGATATTGTGCATGTGATGGCGGGACGGTTGTCGGATTTGAGTCATTTGATTGAGGCGTTGCCGGTTAGTTCGCGGGATTTTCATTGATTTTGTCGGATTACGCCTTTGGCTAATCCGACCTACGGGGGAGTATTAAGCGGTAACTGTGGGGTGCGAAGCGCCATTGCGGAGGCCCTTTCCAGGAATGTCTCCGGCCATGGACGGCCGGAGTCAAGCGCACATGGATGTGCTCGTAGCGTTTCCTGGAAAGGGCCTCCGCAATGGTGCCACCACCCAAAGTCACAGACTGCCAAAACAAGAAAACCCCGCACGAAGCGGGGTCTCCTTATTCACTACAGTAAAACGATCAGCCCAGAAGCTTGATCATTACACCCGCAGCTACCGCAGAGCCGATAACGCCGGCCACGTTCGGGCCCATGGCGTGCATCAGCAGGAAGTTATGCGGATTGGCCTCAAGACCAACCTTGTTGGACACCCGTGCTGCCATTGGCACCGCGGATACACCGGCAGAACCGATCAGCGGGTTGATGGGCTCTTTGACGAAGGCATTCATCAGCTTCGCCATCAGAACACCACACGCCGTACCAACACCGAAGGCCACAATACCCAGCCCCAGGATGCCCAGAGTCTGACCATCCAGGAACTTGTCTGCCATCAGCTTGGAGCCCACCGACAGCCCCAGGAAAATGGTCACGATATTGATGAGTGCGTTCTGAGCAGTGTCGCTCAGACGCTCAACCACGCCACACTCACGCATCAGGTTACCAAAGCAGAACATACCCAGCAGCGGAGCGGCATCCGGCAGGAACAGTGCAACCGCAACCAGCACCACGATCGGGAAGACGATTTTCTCTTTCTTCGTCACCGGGCGCAGCTGGGACATCTTGATGGCCCGCTCTTTTTGCGTTGTCAGCGCCTTCATGATCGGCGGCTGAATCATCGGAACCAGCGCCATGTAAGCGTAGGCTGAAACCGCAATGGCACCAATCAGGTGGGGTGCCAGTACGCTGGACACATAGATAGACGTGGGGCCATCCGCACCACCGATAATACCGATGGCAGCAGCTTCCAGGATGGTGAAATCAAGAATGCCCAGCCAGTCCAGCAACGCCGCACCCAGCACTGTGCCAAAGATACCGAACTGGGCAGCGGCGCCCAGCAGCAATGTCTTCGGGTTTGCCAGCAGCGGGCCAAAGTCCGTCATTGCACCTACACCCATGAAAATCAGCAGCGGCCCAACGGTGCTACCAATAACAATGGTGTAGAAGTTGTAGAGCATGCCATTGCCATAGCCGTAGTCAGATGCAATGGCATTAGCCGCGCTAACGGTGGAATAGCCCGCATCCTTGAAGGCGAGTTTAAACGCCTCCTTTACCTCAGGGGTCACGACCTGCCCCGCCTGGTAACCAACGTCCAGTGTGCTGGCCAAAGCCGCCAGAACTTCCGGCTTGGCAAAATGCAGGGCATTCTCCGCCGCAGACAGGGCAAGCCCTGCCTCCGGAATATTCGCCAGAATGCCACCGAAACCAATCGGTACCAGCAACAATGGCTCAAACTTCTTGCGGATCGCAAGGTACAGAAGCAGCAGGCCGATGACGATCATCACCACCTGGCCAATTTCTATGTTGAACAGGCCACTGCCCGTCCACAACGTCATTAATTTATCCATGGAATGCTGGCCCTTATGCGATTGTCAGCATTTCATCATCAACGGAGACGGCATCACCGACCTTGATGAAGACTTCGCCGATGGTACCGGCCTTGGGTGCGCGCACCTCGGTTTCCATTTTCATGGCTTCGAGGATAATCAGCACATCGCCTTCTTCAACGGCGTCACCGGGAGAAACCAGTACCTTGAAGATGTTGCCACCCAAGGGCGCCGGAACCGGCTCGCCATCGCCAGCAGGAGCTGGCGCAGACGAGGAAGCGGCAGGCGCCGATGCACCTGAACCGTCCTTGCCTTCGATCTGGCTGATCTCACCTCCCTCGTTGACGGCAACCACATACTCCTTGCCGTTAACCTCCACGGTATAGGTTTCCGCAGCACCTTTCTTGGCCGGAGCCGATGCTGCGGCTGCGTCTTCTTTGGTTGGTACCGGCTCGAATGCATCCGGATTACCACGATTTTCAAGGAACTTGAGACCAATCTGGGGGAACAGGGCATAAGTGAGGACGTCGTCCACTTCCTGCTCGGCCAGCTTGATGCCCTTCTCTTTTGCGGTGTCCCGGAGCTCTTTGGTCAGCTTCTCCATTTCCGGCTCGATCAGATCGGCTGGACGGCAGGTAACGGGCTCTTTTCCGTCCAGTACACGCTCCTGCAATTCCTTGTTCATTGGCGCCGGTGCAGCACCATACTCGCCCTTGAGAATGGCGGAGGTTTCCTTGGAGATGGACTTGTAACGCTCGCCGGTCAGCACGTTCAGTACCGCCTGGGTGCCCACAATCTGGGAAGTCGGCGTAACCAGCGGGATGAAACCCAGGTCTTCGCGAACCTTGGGAATCTCGTCCAGAACCTGGTCGAACTTGTCGGCCGCGTTCTGCTCTTTCAGCTGGTTTTCCATGTTGGTCAGCATGCCACCCGGAACCTGGGCAATCAGGATGCGGGAGTCAGTACCCCTGAGACTGCCTTCAAACCTGGCGTACTTCTTACGGACCTCACGGAAGTAACTGGCAATCTCTTCAAGCAGGTTCAGATCGAGGCCTGTGTCACGATCGGTCCCTTCCAGAATCGCAACCACCGCCTCGGTGGGCGAGTGACCATAGGTCATACTCATTGAGGAGATGGCCGTATCCACGTTATCGATACCGGCCTCCGCTGCCTTGATAGCGGTTGCGGTAGACATGCCGGTCGTGGCGTGGCACTGCATGTGAATCGGAATGTCCAGTTCTTTCTTCAGACGGCTGACCAGATCGAAAGCTACATAAGGCTTCAGAATACCGGCCATGTCCTTGATGGCGATGGAGTCCGCACCCATGTCCGCAACTTCCTTCGCCAGCTCTACCCACATCTCGATGGTGTGCACCGGGCTGGTGGTATAGGCAATCGTGCCCTGGGCATGCTTGCCGGTCTTGCGAACGGCCTTGATGGCGCGATCCAGGTTACGGGGATCGTTCATCGCATCGAAAATACGGAACACATCTACGCCATTTTCGGCGGCACGCTCACAGAAACGGTCTACCACATCATCCGCGTAATGACGATAGCCCAGGAGGTTCTGGCCACGCAGCAGCATCTGCTGTTGGGTATTGGGCATGGCTTTTTTCAGCTCACGAATACGCTCCCACGGGTCTTCGCCCAGATAGCGAATGCAGGAGTCAAAGGTAGCTCCACCCCAGGATTCCAGCGACCAGAAGCCTACTTTGTCCAGCTTCTCGGCAATGGGCAGCATATCGTCAAGCCGCATGCGGGTGGCCAGCAGGGACTGGTGGGCGTCACGCAGAATAACGTCCGTAATCCCCAGCGGTTTCTTTGTGTCAGTCATCGTGTCAGCCTTCTGTTTAAAGGTTCTAATCTGTCTGCCCGGTCACTTCTTGTGGCGCGACCGGTATTGTGCAATCGCTTTCTTAATCGCTTCAGCGGTGTCAGGATCAACTGGCGACGGCGCTGAGGGCTTTGCACGTGATTTGCGGGCCGGAGCGGCAGGTTCAGGCTCAGCTGGACCATACCGAAGCACCAGTTTTGACATGAGCAGGGTTGCAAACACCAATATGATCAGGAATGCGAAGACAAACCCCATGCCTGCGACCATCAGATCAATGGCTTGTGACATCAGCTCATTCATAACGAATAGCTACCTGTATCGAGTTGTTGATTTTCCCGAGCTGCCTGCCAATCTGCGAAGAGCATCCGCAGACCGGGCAATTCGGGGGGCAAAATCCCGCGTAATTTACCGTTTTCCGACCCGCTGAGCAACCTAATTGCAGGTTTCAATAGGTGGTTTCCGAGCATCCAGGCCCATACTGACGGGTTTCGGGCAGGTAAAATCGATTCTCATTCATACATAGCGTACACGCATTTTCCGGCCCTTTATGCGACCTTGCTCCAGTCGTTTCAGGGCCATTGCCGCTGATTCCTTCTCCACGGCAACAAAACACTGAAAATCAAAGAGGTCTATCTTCCCTACCACCTTGCCCGGAAGCCCGGCCTCACCGGTAAGCGCACCCAGGACATCCCCCGGCCTGACCTTGTCTTTTCGACCACCTGCGATGCAAAGGGTTTTCATTGCGGGAGCGGATGGCCTCAAAGGCGTGGCCAACAGGTCTGCCGTGCTCCCCCACTCCACCGGCTGTTGGCGCCCGGCCTCCAGCCGGTTGATCTTGTGCGCCTGCGACGGGGTGCAGAATGTCACGGCCAGCCCCTGCTCTCCCGCGCGCCCCGTGCGTCCAACCCTGTGGGTGTGCACTTCCGGATCCCTGGCGGGCTCCACATTGACCACCAACGGCAGAGACTTGATATCAAGGCCACGGGCAGCAACATCGGTTGCAACCAGTACAGAACAGCTCTGGTTGCCAAAGCGCACGAGCACACTGTCACGGTCCCGCTGCTCCAGGTCTCCGTGCAACGGCAGGGCCGCAAACCCCAGGCCATTCAGTTCACTGGCCACTTCATCGCACTGCTGCTTGCGGGTGCAGAAGGCAATACAGGAGGCGGGCTGATGCAGCGACAGTAACGCCGCCAGCGCCTGAACCTGCTGCCCCGGCGCAATCTCATAGAAGCGCTCGGTAATGTCGGATTCAAGAGCCTGGCTGTCGATTCGCACATCCACCGGGTTGTTCTGATACTGCTCGCTGAGCTTGCGGATGTTTTCGGGCCAGGTGGCAGAGAACATCAGCGTCTGTCTTTTCGCCGGAGCCTGACCAATGATGTCTTCTACTGCCTCCTGGAAGCCCATGTCCAGCATCCGGTCGGCTTCATCCAGAACCAGGGTCTCAAGCCGGTCCAGCTTTAACGTGCCCTTGCGCAGATGATCCTGAATCCGCCCTGGAGTCCCCACCACAATATGGGCGCCATGGCTGAGTGAGCCAATCTGAGGCCCAATGGAAACACCGCCGCACAAGGAGAGGATTTTCACGTTATCCCGCGCCACCGCCAGCTCCCGGAGGGATTTGGCTACCTGATCTGCCAACTCCCGCGTCGGGCAAAGGACCAGCCCCTGAACCACAAACCTGCGTGGGTTCAGCTTCTCCACCAGCGGAATCCCGAAAGCAGCCGTCTTGCCACTGCCGGTCTGAGCCATGGCAATCAGGTCGTTGCCCTTAAGCGCAGGAGGCAAGGCGCCGATCTGAATGGGGGTCGGGCTCTCAAAACCTAGTCTCGACAGATTTTCGAGCATTGGTCGGGAAAGACCCAGCTCACTGAATGACGGCATAAAAATTCCTGGAATAGCGATAGAGGGTGGGTTCGACCGGGAGCGTTCCGGGCGTATACTGGATGCAGTTTATCAGAAATAGCAAACCGTCACGGAGCATTGAATGCCATCACTACAGGATCAGCTGTTGAAAGCCGGCCTGGCCGATGAGAAAAAGGCCAAGGCCATCCGCAATGAGAAACACAAGAAGCGCAAGCAGCAACCCAAGGGGTCCGTTGAGGTCAATGAAGCCGAGATCCGCGCCCGCCAGGCAAGGGAAGAAAAGGCGGAGCGGGACCGGCAACTGAACCTCCAGCGCCAGAAAGAAGCCGAAAAAAAGGCCATCCAGGCCCAGATCCGGCAACTGGTGGAAACCAACCGTCTCGACCGGTCCAGGGGGGAAACTTCCTACCAGTTCGTACACGACAAGAAGATCAAGAAGATCTTTGTGGACGACACCATGGTTGACCAGCTGTCACGGGGCCGGCTGGCCATCGTGTTTGTGAACGATGCCTATGAGATTGTCGCGGAAGGGGTGGCGCGGAAAATCATGGAGCGGGATGAGCGTGCCGTAGTCGTGCTTCATGACCGCAAGAAAGACGACGCCGGCGACGATGACCCCTATGCGGGCTATGAGATCCCGGATGATCTGATGTGGTAAACAATCAACCTCATTCTGATAGCGTTCTTTCCCTGCGCCTCGCAATTCCGTATCAGGTCAAAAACACGCAGTAATCATCTGTAACTGTAAAGTTCTGGAATATAGGGCCGTAAACCGACTTAATATATATCAAATAACATCCACCTTTGGTCTTCACTGCGTATCAGGAACGCATCGCGGCCTTTGACTCGAGCGCATGGATCAAAAGGTGGGGTCGGTCAACCCTATCCTCCAGAGAATACTAACAATGCACTTTCCAGAACTGTTCACCAACATGACCATCCGCGCCAGATTGGCCGGCGGTTTTACCATCTTACTGTTACTGACCATTTTGGTGGGGGTCGTTGGTGATCAGGCTCTGGACAGCTTCAGCCAGAGGTCAAATATCGTAGCGATGCTCGGGCAGGTGAATACCGGTCTTACAGAAGCACGCGTAGAGGAAAAGAACTTTCTTCTGACAGGCGAAACTGAGGCTGTCACGAAAACCCAGGCCCAGGGTGACCGTGTTCTCGAATTGACCAATGACATCAAACCGCTACTGGGCATGACCGAGGACCTCGACATCCTGGAGCGCATCCAGTCCGACGTGAAGCAGTATCAGCGATTAATGGGAGACGTCGAGGCAAACATCAGTGAACGGGAAGAGGCTCTGGGACGCCTGGAGACCGCCGCACGCATCTTCGGTTCTTCCCTGAAGGCTCATAGCTCCCTGTTTTTTGCTTCAGCAATGTTTGAAGACATGCGTCGGTCAGAGCGAAAGTTTCTCATCGAGAGCGACGAAGCCAGCGTCAAGGCCTACCTTGACGACGCAAAAAGAATACAGGCCCCACTGAAATCCGCCAGCATCAGTGATGAAGAAAAGGCCGGGATCAACCAGGCACGGACCACTTACGTCAACAGTTTCCAGACGGTAGTGACACTGACCGAGTCCGGGAACCGCCTATCGGAGGAAATGGTAAGTACTGCCAGAAGTGCGATCGCATCGGCAGACCGGCTGCGAACACGTCAGTCAGAAAAAATGGAAGCCGAGCGTCAGCAGGCATCCGGACTGATCATCGGTGCCACCGGTATCGCTCTGGCCCTTGGCATATTGATGGCCTATATGATTACCCGCGCCATCGTCGCCCCCATCAATCAGGCCGTTGCAGCAGCCTCAGAAGTTGCGTCCGGCAATCTGACCGTCGATATAAAAGCTACCGGAACCAATGAAATCGGTCGCCTGATGGCAGCCCTCGCTACTATGGTCACGAGTCTGCGGGAACTGGTCAGGAGCATAGAGGCCGGCGCGTCCAACATCGCGGCTTCGGCAGAAGAGCTTTCAACCGTCACCAGCCAGTCCAGTGATGGAATCAATCGCCAGAAACAGGAAACGGATCAAGTCGCGACTGCCATGAACGAAATGACCGCGACCGTTGCCGAAATTGCAAAAAGCGCTGAGCAGGCTCTTGAAGTTGCAACCGACGCAGCGAGCCAGGCCACCGATGGTGAACGCGAGGTAAGGGAAACTGTCGACCAGGTCAACAGTCTCGCCAGAGAAGTCAGCCAGAGCATGGAAACGATCGAGGGACTGCAAAAGGAAACAGCAAACATCGGAACGGTCCTGGACGTCATCAAGTCCGTTGCCGAGCAAACCAACCTGCTGGCATTGAACGCAGCCATTGAAGCCGCCAGAGCCGGTGAGCAGGGCCGGGGTTTCGCAGTGGTTGCCGATGAAGTCCGCTCCCTGGCTCAGCGCACCCAGACATCCGCCCAGGAAATCGAAACCCTGGTTACCGCCCTGCAGCACAGCGCGGGCAATTCAGTATCCGCAATGGGCTCAAGCACTACCATGGCCTCTAATACACTGGAACGCGCCACAGCAACCGGTAAAACCATAGAGCGTATTGCCAGGGCCGTTGAAGACAGCAAGCAGTACAACAATCAGATTGCCACCGCGGCGGAGCAACAGACCTCGGTCGCCGAAGAAATCAGCCAGAATATCACCCGTATCCGGGACGTTACTGACCAGTCCGCAACCTCTTCCAATCAGACGGCCAGCTCAAGCAAAGAGCTGGCCAGGCTTGGTAGTGAGCTTCAGAGCCTCGTCTCCCGCTTCAGGTTGTGAGGCCTGAAAACAAAAAACCCCGCTCAAGGGCGGGGATCTGTGTTTGATATGGCGCGGCCGGGAGGATTAGGCGGGCCTACAGCCCTTCACCTCACCCTGGTGACTGTCCGTTTATTCGCACTGCGGGAGATTATCACGCCCGCTGGACAGCTCATCATTGGTGTAGGCACAGCCATACTGCTCATCGGCCACTTCTTCCGGGTCCAGAACCTCGTCGCCACCGGGCTTGATACCGGAATTCACCCAGGTCACCAGGTCCACGAGCGCTGTAGAGAACTCGGTGCCCGAGAAGCCGCAGTGGTTCGGATCACGGATCGCCCGCTGCACCAGCATATCCTCACTGCCATGGGTCTCGGCCGCTTCACGATAGAGCTGCTGATGCACGAATGGTACGAAAAAATCACCCAGCGTGTGCATGGTCAGTACCGGGACATCGAAGTCACCCTGAACCAGAGGTAGCCAGCGGACGCCGTCGTCACGAACAGGGTTGACACCCTTATCCGCATGGAAGCGTCCAACCTTCGCAGTAAATGCCCGTTCCTGACCCGCAAAGCGCTGACCGTCTGTCCAGCGATAAATACGGTCGGTATTGTCGTAAATATCGTTGGCCAGAATGCCGGTTACCGTCCCGTCTCGCCCACCAGTACCCAGAACCGCGCCGTGCCATGTCGGGTTCTGGAAGCCTTCGTCGAATATCGGCCGGTCTCCGCCGGTCAGATTCTTCGCAATGTCTTTCAGGCGTTGGCCAGCCTCATTCTTTGGCACGAAGGTAGGTGCACCCCCATCGAACTCGAACAGGTTGAACAGCGCCTCACCAACGTACTGCTGGAAGTCCTCATAAGGCCTGTGACCAAACCCGCCAAGCTCCCTGACGACGCGGGGGTAATCGCCGAGCCACTGGAACTGGTTCTGTTCCGCCTGGCACAACGGCAGGGCCCCCTCGTAAGCAACCGGATAACGCGCCGTTTCCAGCGTTTCGCGCTCAACGGCGGCGGCTGCCGTATGACCACCCATTGAAACGCCCGCAATCAGGTACTGACCGGGGTCGCTATATCCCACACTCCAGTCGCGCTCGAGATAGTCTGTCAGTTCCAGCGCCAGGCGGTTGGTATCCTCTATGGCTGCACGCACGTCATAATAGTTGGCCGAGTAAGACGATGCCGCCCAGGCATAGCCGAGAGCCAGGGCCGTATTCCGGAACGCCAGATTGGGCACCTCACGCGTTACTGTCTGACCCTGGCCACGGAAACCATGGGTGTACATGATCACACCGCCATTCCAGTTTTGCGGGAATTCGGCGGTGTAGGAGGCGGGTCCCTGAATGCCCTCATACACTCCCCAGTACGCCGTCGCACCTGTGAGCGCTGTGAAGGCCAGATCGGCGTTTTCCTGGACCTTGAAAACCCGGCTGTCATGCTCCCGTACTTGCTCGGTCAAGCCCTTGCCTATTCCCTGTCCCCGGGCCTTGCCCTGATCCGATGCCATGGCGAAGCCAACAGTCGGGGCTGTAAGTGCTACTGCAGTGGCACAGGCCATTGCTAAGAGGTTTTTACTCAACATCATATCTTTGCTCCTGATTATTGTTGTTGATGGCACTTTTGTTCTGCGTGGCGAAACTGTATTTCTAAAACCAGCGATTAATACCATAGGAGCAATCAGTAAATGACGCAATTAATGGAGGGGGATCAGAAAACAAAAACCCCCGCTCGAGGGCGGGGGCTTTCGTTTGATATGGCGCGGCTGGGAGGATTATTCGGGCCTACGGCCCTCACCCCTTCGGGGCCGCCGTCGCTGTGCTCCGGCGTTCCTCAACCCACAGCGTGGGTTTCGGTCGAACCTCTTTCGGTTCAAATCCTCCCAGCTATACATAGCAAAACGCCTCAGCCTGTGGGGTTCACAAACTGAGGCGCTTTGGTCTTGATATGGCGCGGCTGGGAGGATTCGAACCTCCGACCGCCTGGTTCGTAGCCAGGTACTCTATCCAGCTGAGCTACAGCCGCTTGAAACCTTGTAAGCCTGTTCGAGAGTGGCGCGGCTGGGAGGATTCGAACCTCCGACCGCCTGGTTCGTAGCCAGGTACTCTATCCAGCTGAGCTACAGCCGCACATCACAAATTCTCGCTTCAGACTGTTCTCTGTCATCTCCAAAAGAAAATGGCGGAGAGGGAGGGATTCGAACCCTCGGTACGATTGCTCGTACGGTTCCTTAGCAGGGAACTGGTTTCAGCCACTCACCCACCTCTCCTTGAGAACGGGGCGTATACTACCATAATTTTTCTGATTTCATAGGGTTGACACGAGTTTTTTCAAACCCCGCCCTCCCTGGTACAAAAAAGCCGTCCGGGTTTCCCTCGAACGGCTTTTTGTCACTCTCAGCTGTTGCCGGGCTCCGGCTCTTCAGAGCCTTTCTCGCTCTGTATGCGCTGATAGATTTCTTCGCGGTGTACCGCCACTTCTTTCGGCGCATTGACACCGATTCTTACCTGGTTCCCCTTCACCCCAAGCACGGTTACGGTGATGTCATCACCGACCATCAGGGTCTCGCCTACACGGCGGGTCAAAATCAACATGTCCTTTACTCCCTTATCCAGAGCTACCTGTTCCGACAAATGTATACTGCTTACTTTTATAGTGGGATCACTTACTGATCAAAAGACGCATAATCACTTATACGCACTTATGAAGGCAGAAGCCTGCAAATGATGCCCTTTTTACCGAATACCCAAGCGAACCGGTGTGTTTGCCCGCAAACTATCAAGCTTCCTCGATCACGGGCTTGTCCAGTTCGAAGGCACTATGAAGTGCCCGAACCGCCAGCTCAAGGTATTTTTCGTCAATCACTACAGAGATCTTAATCTCGGACGTGGAAATCATCAGGATATTGATGCCCTCATTAGACAGCGCTGCAAACATTTTAGTTGCAACACCCGCGTGGGAACGCATCCCCACACCCACAATGCTCACCTTCGCGATCTTGCTGTCACCACTGACTTCCCTGGCGCTGAGCTCATCCGATACCTTCTGGAGAACAGCCTGGGCACGCCTGAAATCATTCCGGTGCACGGTAAAGGTGAAATCCGTGCGGTTGTCCGCACCGACGTTCTGAACGATCATGTCCACTTCGATATTGGCATCACTGATCGGCTGCAGAATACGCAATGCACTGCCCGGTGTATCCGGTACCCCGGCAATCGTCAGCTTGGCTTCATCACGGTTAAAGGCTATACCGGAGACGAGCGGTTGTTCCATGGCGCTTTCATCCTCAAAAGTAATCAGGGTGCCCTCACCTTCCTGGAAGCTGGAAAGAACCCTTAAAGGAACATTGTATTTACCTGCAAATTCCACCGCACGAATCTGAAGAACTTTCGAGCCAAGACTGGCCATCTCGATCATTTCTTCAAAGGTGATCCGTTCAAGCCGGCGCGCGCTGTCGACCACCCGCGGGTCGGTGGTATAGACACCGTCTACATCAGTGTAGATCTGACATTCATCAGCCTTCAATGCCGCAGCAAGGGCAACGGCTGTGGTATCCGAGCCACCGCGGCCCAGAGTGGTGATACTGCCATTCTCGTCAATGCCCTGAAAGCCCGCAACCACAACTACCCGGCCGGCATTGAGGTCCTCCTTCATGCGCTGCTCATCAATCTGCTTGATGCGCGCCTTGGTGTGGGTGCTGTCGGTCAGAATCCTCACCTGGGAGCCCGTATAGGACCGCGCATCGCATCCGCGCTTCTGCAGGGCCATGGACAGCAGAGCTATGGTCACCTGTTCACCGGTGGATATCAGCACATCCATTTCCCGGGGAGTGGGCTCGTCCATGATTTCATTGGCAAGGCCGATCAGCCGATTGGTCTCGCCACTCATGGCTGACACTACAACCACCACGTCGTGCCCTTCCTTGCGAAAGCGGCTGACTTTCTCAGCAACCGCTTCAATCCGTTCGGTGGTGCCTACGGATGTACCACCAAATTTCTGAACCAAGAGCGCCATTGTTTTCCCGATACCAAACGTGGACAAATGGCAGGACAAAGCCCTGCCTCAGACGATCAAACGGGCGGGATTATAAACGCCTGCCCGTTTTCGCGACAGTTACCTAAGCAATATTTTTCTCAACCCAGGCAGGAACTCCGGCCAGGGCCTCCGCCAGCTTAGAAGGATCATTGCCCCCGCCCTGAGCCATATCGGGGCGACCACCACCCTTGCCGTCAACCTGGGCAGCCAGATGCTTCATCAGGTCGCCGGCTTTGATCCTGCCGGTGGCAGACTTGGTCACACCGGCCACCAGGGTAACCTTGCCGTCTTCAACGCTGGCGAGGACGACTACACCCTCTCCCAGCTTGTTCTTGAGCTGGTCTGCCGTTTCCATCAGCGCCTTGCGATCCGCGCCTTCCATTTCCGACGCAACCACTTTCAGGCCACCAACCTCCACGGCAGAACCGGCCAGGTCAGTCCCGGCAGAGCTTGCCAGTTTTGCCTGAAGCGCATTGAGCTCTTTCTCGAGCTGCCGGTTGCGTTCCAGGGTTTGCTGAACTTTCTCCACCAGCGACTCACGGGAGCCTTTCACCAGCTTCGCCGCCTCGCGCAGTGTCTGCTCGGTTTCTTCTACCCACTCCAGGGCGCCAAAACCGGTCACGGCTTCAATCCGGCGCACGCCAGAAGAAATACCGCTTTCCGAGGTAATGCGGAACAAACCGATATCGCCGGTACGCGCCACGTGGGTACCACCGCAAAGCTCCACGGAGTAGTCATCGGACCCCATGCTGAGCACCCTGACGGTGTCGCCGTATTTTTCACCAAACAGCGCTATGGCGCCCTTGGCCTGGGCCTGTTCCATGTCGGTGATTTCCGTCTGTACGGGGGTGTTATCCAGTATCTGCTGATTGACCTGGTGCTCAATTTCCCGCAACTGTTCCGGTGTCACCGGTTCAAAGTGAGAAAAATCGAAACGCAGCTTGTCCGGGTCCACCAGCGAGCCTTTTTGGGAAACGTGCTCACCCAACACGTTGCGGAGCGCAGCATGCATCAGGTGCGTTGCCGAATGGTTTTTCTTGGTCCGTTCACGGCGAACATGATCGATACGGGCATCCACTTCCAGACCGGGAAACAGTTCGCCTTCAATCACAGTGCCGATGTGAAGGTGGTTATTGCCCTCCTTCTGAGTATCGGTCACTTTGAAACGGCCGCCGCTCCAGGTCAGCAGGCCGGTGTCGCCCACCTGGCCACCGGATTCCGCATAGAACGGCGTGCGCTCCAGAACCACCACGGCTTCATCGCCCGCCTGGGCATTCTTTTCATTGCCATCAACAATCACCGTGCGAATGGTTTCGTGGCCATCGATATGCTCGTAACCGGTAAACTCGGTGGAACCTTCAATAGTCAGGCCGGCGGCGTTGTAATCGATGCCGAATTTGCTGGCGGCCCGGGCACGCTCGCGCTGGCGCTCCATGGCTTTTTCGTAGCCTTCATAATCCAGGGTCAGGCCGCGCTCGCGGGCGATGTCGTTGGTCAGATCCACCGGGAAACCGTAGGTATCATAAAGGGTGAAAATGGTTTCGCCCGGAATCTCGGTACCCTTCAGTTCAGCAATATCCTGCTCCAGCAGGCGCAGACCCTTGTCCAGGGTCTTGGCGAACTGCTCTTCTTCCTGCAACAGCACCTTTTCAATCTGTTTGCGGCTGCTGACCAGTTGCGGGTAGGCGTCGCCCATTAACTCAACCAGCGCGCCAGTCAGCTTGTAGAAGAACGCCCGGGTTGCCCCCAGTTTGTTGCCATGGCGGGCAGCCCGGCGGATGATCCTGCGCAGCACGAAGCCCCGGCCTTCATTGGACGGCATCACACCATCGGCGATCAGGAAGGCACAGGAGCGAATATGGTCTGCCACTACCCGTAGCGAGGCCTCAGTGGTGTCCACGCCACCGAGAATGTCAGAAGCTGCATTCAGCAGGTCCTGCATCAGGTCGATTTCATAGTTGCTGTGAACCCCCTGAAGCACGGCGGTGATGCGCTCAAGCCCCATACCGGTATCTACCGAGGGCTTGGGCAGCGGCAGCATTTCACCGTCTGCCTGTCGGTTGTACTGCATGAACACCACGTTCCAGATCTCGATGTAGCGGTCACCGTCTTCTTCCGGGCTACCGGGAGGGCCACCCGCTACGTCCGGGCCATGGTCAAAGAAGATCTCGGTACAGGGGCCGCAGGGGCCGGTATCGCCCATCTGCCAGAAATTGTCGGAAGCGTAGGGAGCACCCTTGTTGTCACCAATGCGCACAATGCGGTCAGCCGGAACACCGATTTCCTGGTTCCAGATATCAAACGCTTCGTCATCAGAGGCATATATGGTCACCCACAGTTTTTCTTTGGGCAGCTTCAGCCAGTCGTCACCGGTCAGAAAGGTCCAGGCAAAATTGATGGCTTCGCGCTTGAAGTAGTCACCGAAGCTGAAGTTGCCCAGCATCTCGAAAAAGGTGTGGTGGCGCGCGGTGTAACCCACATTTTCCAGATCATTGTGCTTGCCGCCGGCCCGAACGCACTTCTGCGAGGTGGTCGCCCGGGTGTAGTCGCGCTCTTCACGGCCAAGGAACACGTCCTTGAACTGGTTCATTCCCGCGTTGGTAAACAGCAATGTAGGGTCGTCCTCCGGCACCAGCGAACTGCTTGGTACGATGGTGTGGCCCTGCTGCTTGAAGTAATCGAGAAATGCCTGTCGCAACTCTGCGGTTTTCATAGCCCTTTGATACCCTTCTATAAACCCGTGCGGGTCCACGTTTAAAGACACATACTTACATGCGCGTGCAAATCCGCTACTCTAGCACACGCCGAGTACAGGAAAAACGTGAAACATCACAGGAGACACCATGCCCCGCCGCTTTCATACCGCCGAGGAGCTGTTACCCCCCGCGCCGTTCATCAAGCGACTCATGGCTGTGATTTACGATGCCCTGATCAGCGTTGCGGTGCTGTTGGTGACCACCTGGGCGTATACCCTTGTGGCAGGCTGGATGACCGGCTGGGACAAGTATGAGGAAATGGCGGAAGCGGGCACCATCGGAGCAGACCCGATACTGACGTTTGTACTCTTCCTGGCCCTGTATCTGTTTTTCGGTTATTTCTGGACCCGAAACGGGCAGACGCTGGGCATGCAGGTGTGGCGCATTCGCATTGAAAACCTGGACGGTACTTCCGTGTCCTGGACGCAGGCGCTTAAACGCTATGTCGCAGCGGCCGCAATCCTGTTCGTTGCCCTGCTGGGCGCCTACTATCTGAATGCCGCCACCCTGTTCGTCACTATTCCGGCCATTGTCGCGCTGTTCTACCCCATCAACGGTCTGTCCCTGACCGACCGCGCTTCCGACAGCATCGTTGCTACGGTGCCAAAAGAGCCGAAAAAATAGCTACCCTGCCCGTCTCATGAGTACGGCGCCCACCACTGCATTGACTGCAATCGGCAGAACAATCGCCAGCACGGGATTGAAACCGAAAACCAGGCTCATGGGCCCCAGAAGGTCCTGCATGTATTTGAACAGCAACCCCACGATCAGGCCGGTAAACACCCGAAAGCCCATGGTGACGGATCTCAGCGGGCCGAACACAAACGAAATCGCCACCAACACCATGACCGCCGTGCCCAATGGCATCAATACTTTCTTCCAGAATGCCAGCCAGTAATTCGCCGCGTTCAATCCCTGCTCCCCCAAATAACGGGCATAGGTATAAAGGCCGGAGATGGACAGGTCTTCCGGCTTTACAATCAGCACGCTTAGCACATCCGGAGACAAACCGGTTTCCCAGCTTAGCGCCCGGTGCTTTTCCTGGGTGGTTTGATCGTCACTCAGATTGGTGGTGGTGACATTTTCCAGCAACCAGTGGTCGCCCTGGTAAATACCTCTCTCCGCAAAACTGACCGAAACCAGCCAGCGCTCATCATCAAAGCGAAACAGCGATATTCCGTGAAGCACCCCGTTGGGCTGAACGGCGTTCAGATGCATGAACACCTCGCCTTCCCGGTGCCAGATGCCCGATGCCGACGCAACATTTTCGCCCGCCCCCTGGGCAATCGCCTTCTGGCTCTGGGCCATACGCTCAGCCGGTGGCGCAACGTATTCGCCAATCAGCACGCCGACCAGCACGATCACCAGAGCCGGTTTCATGGCTGACCAGACGATGCGCTTCAGGGACACCCCGGCGGCACGAATGACTGTCAGTTCAGAAGAGCTCGCCATGGCCCCCAGCCCCACGAGGCACCCCATGAATGCGCCGAGAGGCAAATAATCATAGATACGGCGGGGCAGGGTCATAAACACAAACGACAGGGCCTGCAGCATCTGGTAATCGTTTTTGGCGTCATCCAGCTCGGCGATAAAGGCAAAGATCAGATCCAGAGACAGCACCACCAGCATCACCAGGAACATGGCGCCACCCACGGTAGTCATCACGTAACGGTCGATCTTACGCATGGGAGCGCCCCTCCCGAATCAGGCGCCGCCGGTACAGCCAGGCGGGGCCAAATTGCAGCCACAAGCCCAGCACCAGGAAGATGGCGTGCACCCAGAGCAGGCCGACCCACTCAGGAACCTTCCCGTTTTCAAGGGCGTCACGAGCCACAATCAGCAAGCCAAGATAGGTGATATAAACCAGCATTGCCGGAAGCAGGTGGAAAAACCGGCCCTGACGTGGGTTCACGCGGCTCAGCCGCACGGCCAGCAAGGTTACGATCGGCACGATCAGTGGCAGTGTGAAGCGCCAGTGCAGCATCGCACGGTGCTCGGGATTGTCCGATGCCATCAGATCCCAGGTACTGAGCCCCTCTTCCAGCTCTTTTTCACGGGCGTTGCCACTGCGAATTTTCAGCCCATAGGCATCAAAACCGGTCACATCGTAATCAAGGCGACCGGGAACACCCTCGAAGCGGGCACCCTCCTCGAGAACCAGAAACCGGCTGCCGGTCTCTTCATCAACCAGTTGGGAACCCTCACGGGCGGTAATAATCGACAGGCCTTCGCCCTCCGGCTTGTACTCCGCAATAAAAACGCCTTCAAGCCGTCGCTTGTCGTCACTCAGCCCTTCGGTATAGGTAACACGCCCCCCGGATGACAGCGACTGGAAGCGCCCTGGCGCAAGCATTTCAAACTCTGTCGCCTGACGCTGCTCATTGAAAATGGCTTCCACCTGCTTCATGCCCCAGGGCGATACATAAAGGCTCATGGCCCCGACGGTCAGCATCACCGGAATACTGCCAACCAGGGTTTTGCCCAACAGCTGCTTGTCGCTGATACCACAGGCGAACAGCACCGTCATTTCACTTTCCAGGTACATGCGCCCGTAGGCCAGCAGAATGCCGATGAAAAAGCCCAGCGGAAGGATCAGTTCCAGGAATCCGGGAAAGCGGTAGGCCATAATCTGGAACAGTACATCGCCGGCCAGCTCCCCGGCAGCGGCATCGGCCAGATACTTGATAAACCGGCCGCTCATGAACACCATCAGCAGAATGCCGGAAACGGCTAGCATGCTGATAATCACCTGGCGGGTAAGGTAGCGGAAAACGATGCTCAATTCGGTCTCTCAGAACCGGATGCGACCGGAGTCGATGGAATTCGGGATTCGCCGTATTCTAAGTAACCTTGGGGCCGAATGACAGACCACGGGTTTAACAAAGACGTTAACAACCTGTCAGCGCTTGATAATTTGCCCCCTAACCCCAATGCTATAGGCATTCGGACAGCAAACCCGGGCCCGGGTCTGTCCTCCATCAGAACAATCAACGGGAGTTGCCATGACTTTTACCCTGAGCAGTAAGCCCATTTCCGATACCAAAGCGGACTGCCTCGTTGTCGCCCTGCCGGAGAAAGGCGACTGGCCCGCCTCCACGACACAGGCCAACGAAGCCCTGGGCGGACTGATCAAGACCCTGCACAAAAACGGGGACGCCACCGGTAAAAACGCAACCACCCTGCAAATGCCCCTGGACGGCCAGCCCTGGGCACGCCTGCTGGTGGTTGGCACCGGAGCGGACAAAGACCGCACTCCCGCCAATTATCGCAAGGCATTGATTGCCATGGCCGGCCAGATCAAGGACGGCCCTTCGAAACACGTACTGGTAGGCCTGGGCGACACCCTGGTGACCGGTGATGACGCCACCAGTTCGGAAGCGGCACGCCTGAACCTCATCGGCCGTACTCTGGAAGAGCAGCTCTACCGCTTCAGCGAGTTCAAGAGCGAGAAGCCTTCAGATCGCAAACTGGCAAAAGTTACCGTTACCGCCTCCTCTGCCGGCAAGGCACTGAAAGACGCCTTCAACCTGGGGCTGGCCACCGGCCGCGGCATGAATTTCACCCGCGACCTGGGCAACACACCGCCAAACGTCTGCCACCCCACCTGGCTGGCCGAGCACGCCGAGAAGCTGGCGAAAGAAAACGACGTTATCAAGACCGAGGTGCTGGACGAAAAGCAGATGAAGAAACTGGGCATGCACAGCCTGCTTTCTGTCTCTGCCGGCAGCGCCCAGCCCGCCAAACTGATTGTTATGGAATATCGGGGCGGCAAGGCGAAAGACAAACCCTACGTTCTGGTGGGTAAAGGCATCACCTTCGACACCGGCGGCATCAGCCTCAAGCCCGGCGAAGGCATGGACGAAATGAAGTACGACATGGGCGGCGCTGCTGCTGTCTTCGGTGCCATGAAAACCATTGCCGAAACCAAGCCCAAGATCAACGTAGTCGCTGTCATCGCCGCCGCCGAGAACATGCCCAGCGGCACCGCGACACGCCCGGGGGATATCGTTACCTCCATGTCCGGCCAGACCATCGAGATCCTCAACACTGACGCCGAAGGCCGCCTGGTGCTGTGTGACGCCCTCACCTACGTCAAGAAGTTCGACCCCGAAGTGGTTGTCGACATGGCCACCCTCACCGGCGCCTGCATTATCGCACTGGGCAGCCACGCCACCGGCCTGCTGAGCAACAACGACGAACTGGCCAACGACCTCCTGGCCGCCGGCGAACGCGCCGGCGACCGCGCCTGGCGCCTGCCGCTGTGGGATGAGTACCAGAGCCAGCTCGACAGCAACTTCGCCGACATGCAGAACATCGGCGGCCGCCCGGCCGGCACCATCACCGCGGCCTGCTTCCTGTCCCGCTTCGCCAAGGACTACCGTTGGGCTCACCTGGACATCGCCGGCACTGCCTGGAATTCCGGCAAAGCCAAAGGCTCCACCGGCCGCCCGGTACCCCTGCTGGTTGACTACCTGATGGCCCATGCCGGCAAGTAATCCCGGCGCCCAGGATGAAAGGAACCAGTCCTACTGGTTCCACATCCTCGCCCAGAACACCCCTGCTGCCCGCAACCTCCACACCGCCAAACTGGTGGCCAAGGCGCGGCAGCAGGGCGACCGCGTGGGCATCGTCTGCGACACCATGCAGCACGCCCAGGAACTGGACGACCTGCTCTGGAATTTCAGCCCCGACGCATTCATACCCCATAGCATCGTCCCCGACTCCGCCACTACCTGCACCGATCCCGTCGGGATATTACTTTGCCCGCCGGTCGCCGAAGACTGGGATACGGTCATCATCCTCTCGGCCACGTTGCCGGCGGATGCGGACCGGTTCAAGCGGTTGGCGTTGGTGGCTCATAATGACGAGTCGGTTCTTGCGCAGGCGCGGTCGCATTTCAAGCAACTGAGGGCGTTGGGGATTGAGCCTCGGGTGCATGATCAGAGGAAGCGGTGAGATTTTTTGCCTGATTTTAAGCCTTTTGTAGGACTGTTCGTTTGGAGGAGGAGCGGGGTGGTGATATTTATTTCCCTTGGAAAAGAACTCGCTGCGCTCGGACACCTTTTCCTGGCGGGAAATAAATATCACCACCCCACTCTTATAGGCCTATCCGATTTCTCCAGAGCTGTGCAGGGTCTGTCTGTGTTTTATCTGAAAGCGGGATATGCAAAACAGGCTAACAATCAAACCCAGGTAAAACCATTGAACACAGTCGAGACAACTCGGAGCACATAAGGGTATGGGGGTGGTTTGAATTTCAGGCGAGAAAAGGTGTCTGAGCGCAGCGAGTTCTTTTTCGTCTGAAATTCAAACCACCCCCGTACCCCTGCACCCCAAGGTTCGCCGCAACCCAGGTGAGCATGTATAATCGGCCATCTTGAATTTCCCTTGTGAATCAACCAAACGGTCACCAGTAGAAACCCATGGAAAAAACCTACCAGCCAGAAAACATCGAGCGCCAGTGGTACGAAAACTGGGAATCCAAAGGGTACTTCCGTCCCTCCGGCGAAGGCGAATCGTTCAGCATCGCCATCCCACCGCCCAACGTTACCGGCAGCCTGCACATGGGCCACGCGTTCCAGCACACTATCATGGACACGCTTACCCGCTTCAAACGCATGCAGGGCCGCAATACCCTCTGGCAGGTAGGCAGCGACCACGCCGGCATCGCGACCCAGATGGTGGTCGAACGCAAACTGGCAGCGGAAGAAGACAAAACCCGCTATGACCTGGGCCGGGAAGAATTCATCAAACGCATCTGGGACTGGAAAGAGCACTCCGGTGGCACCATCACCGGCCAGATGCGCCGCCTGGGCAACTCCGTGGACTGGGACCACGAACGCTTCACCATGGACGACGGCTTCTACAAGGCGGTTCAGGAAGTGTTCATCCGCCTGTACGACGAAGGCCTGGTCTACCGCGGCAAGCGCCTGGTCAACTGGGACCCGAAACTGCATACCGCCATCTCCGATCTGGAAGTGGAGAACAAGGAAGAAAAGGGCTTTTTCTGGCACCTGCGCTACCCGCTGGCCGACGGCGAGAAAACACAGGGCGGCAAGGACTACCTGGTGGTCGCCACCACGCGCCCGGAAACCATGCTGGGCGACACCGCCGTGGCCGTTCACCCGGAAGACGAGCGTTACCGACACCTGGTTGGCAAATTCGTCGACCTGCCTTTGGTGGGCCGACGCATTCCCATTGTCGCCGATAGCCACGCCGACCCGGAGAAAGGCAGCGGCTGCGTGAAAATCACCCCGGCCCATGACTTCAACGACTACGCCGTGGGCAAACGCAACAACCTGGTGATGATCAACGTCATGACCCAGGACGCCTCTATCCGTGATGTGGCCGAAGTGGTCAATCCCGATGGCACCGAGAACACCGACGTAGACGGCACCCTGCCCGCTGCCTATGCCGGCCTTACCCGCGAAGAAGCCCGCAAGCGGATCGTGGCAGACATGGACGCCGAAGGCCTGGTTGAGGCGGTGGAAGACCACGTGCTGAGCGTACCCCGAGGCGACCGTTCCGGCCTGGTCATCGAACCCATGCTCACAGACCAGTGGTTCGCTGACGCCAAGACCCTGGCCAAGCCTGCTATCGAAGCGGTGGAAGACGGGCGTATCCAGTTTGTGCCCAAGCAGTACGAAAACATGTACTTTGCCTGGATGCGCGACATCCAGGACTGGTGTATCTCCCGCCAGCTTTGGTGGGGCCACCGCATCCCCGCCTGGTACGACGCCGAGGGTAATATCTACGTTGGCCGCAGTGAGGACGAAGTGCGCCATAAGCACAGCCTTGCCGCGGACCTGGAACTGAACCAGGACGACGACGTTCTCGACACCTGGTTCAGCTCTGCCCTGTGGACCTTTGGCACCCTGGGCTGGCCGGACATCACTGAACGGCTGAAAACCTTTCACCCTACTGATGTGCTGGTCACCGGTTTTGACATCATCTTCTTCTGGGTTGCCCGGATGATCATGATGACCATGCACTTCATGAAGAATGAAGACGGCACTCCACAGGTACCCTTCAAGACTGTCTACGTCACAGGTCTGATCCGTGACGAGCACGGCGACAAGATGTCCAAGTCCAAGGGCAACGTCATCGACCCGCTGGACATGATTGACGGCATCGAACTGAATGACCTGCTGGAAAAGCGCACCGGCAACCTGATGCAGCCCAGGCTGGCCGAGAAAATCGCCAAGCGTACAAAGAAGGAATTCCCGGAAGGCATCACCGCCCACGGCACCGATGCCCTGCGCTTCACTCTGGCCGCCATGGCCACCACCGGCCGCGACATCAACTGGGACATGAAGCGCCTGGAGGGCTACCGCAACTTCTGCAACAAGTTGTGGAATGCCGCCCGTTACGTGTTGATGAACACCGAGGGCGAAGATTGCGGCGTTAACAACGAGCCGGTAGCACTCTCCCTGGCAGACCGCTGGATCATCAGCGAACTCCAGAGCTGCGAGCAGGACGTGATCCGCCACCTGGACCAGTATCGCTTCGACCTGGCGGCCTACGCCCTGTACGAATTTATCTGGAACGAATACTGCGACTGGTACCTGGAGCTCTCCAAGCCAGCCCTGAGCGACGACAACGCCAGTGCCGAGGCGAAGCGTGGCACCCGCCGTACGCTGGTGCGTGTGCTTGAGGCAGTTCTGCGCCTGGCGCACCCGATCATGCCGTTTATTACCGAGGAAATCTGGCAGCGTATCGCACCACTGGCCGGCAAGACTGGTGACAGCATCATGCTGCAGCCCTTCCCCCAGCCGGATGCGGGCAAGCAGGACGCCGCCGTTGCCGCCGATATCGAATGGCTGAAAGGCGTGATTGTTGCGGTACGGAATATCCGTGGCGAAATGAACATCTCCCCGGCAAAGGCCATCCCGGTACTGCTCCGTGGGAAAGCCCCGGAAGACAAGCGCCGGCTGGACGAGAACCGCCAGTTCCTGGCATCCCTGGCCAAGCTGGAGAGCGTGGAATGGTTCACCGACGGTGACGCCCCCATGTCTGCCACCCAACTGGTTGGCGAGATGGAAGTGCTGGTACCCATGGCCGGCCTGATCGACAAGGATGCCGAGCTCAAGCGCCTGGACAAGGAACTCGAGCGACTGCAGAAAGAGGTGGACCGGCTGGAAGGCAAGCTCGGCAATGAAAAATTCACCGCCAAGGCCCCGGCTGATGTGGTGGAAAAAGAGAAGGACAAGCTCCGGGATGCCCAGGGCAGCATGAGCCGTCTCACCGAGCAGCGGACTGCAATCGAGGCCATGTAAACCCAATGGGCCGGCACGGGGACAACCATCAGCTACCCGGGAATGGCCTGATTGCCATTCTCGGGGCCGGTTCCCTCGGCCAGTTGTGGGCAGGGTACCTGCCCACCGCCAAGGTGGCATTTGTACCTCGTCACAACGAAACCGCCGTTCCCTGCGCGGATTCGTTGAGCTACAGGCTTCAGCGATTCGACGGCTCTGCCCGGTCTGTGACCGTTCCCTGGTTGACCAGCCCCGCTGGACAACCTTCTTTGTTATTGGTCACCACCAAAGCCGGCGACACCCTCGGCGCCCTTGAGTCCCGACTACCCGATCTGCCACCGGACACGCCTATTGTGTTGTTCCAGAACGGCATGGGCAGCCAACAGGCTGTCGCCGATCGGTGGCCGCACCGCCCTGTTCTTGCCGCCAGCACCACCGAAGGCGCCAATCGCCCGGAGCGGGGCCAGACGATCCACGCCGGCAAGGGGGAAACCTGGGTTGGTGCACTCACAGACCGTGCAAGACCGCTTATAACGCCGGTAGTGAAGGCCCTGGCCACCAGCGGCCTTAAGGTCCACGGGGAAACGAACATTCACCAGAGACTCTGGGACAAGCTGGTGGTCAATGCCGGAATCAATGCCTTTACCGCTATTCTCGGCTGCTGCAACGGCGACATTCTGGATCACAGGTTCTATCTGCAGCATATAGAACCCTTGTGTGTGGAGATTGCTGCTGTCCTCAAAGCCGAGGGCTGTCAGCCGTTGGCGCCCGACACCATTCGTGAGCGCATCGAAACGGTCGCCCGACGCACAGCAAAGAACACATCGTCGATGCTGAGCGACCGGCAGCAGGGCCGGACCACCGAAATTGATTTCATCAACGGCTATGTGGCGCGCCGGGGGCAGGCGCTGGGCATTGACGTGCCAGTGAATCAAATGCTGACGGAGCAGGTCCGCCAGCTGACCCACGCCTCTGTCAGACCCTGAAGGCTTCCACAAGGCGCTGCAACGAGGCCGTCAATTGTGACATCTCGCGGGAGGACGCCAGAGTCTCCTCGGCGTTGTCCGCCGTTTTCTGGCCCAACACGCTGATCTGCTCAACGTTGGTATTGACGTTTTTCGCGACCGCAGACTGCTCTTCCGCCGCCTGGGCAATCTGGTGACTCATATCCACGATGGTGGAGATCCCCTGGGCAATCCGGTCCAGCGCCTCGGTGACCTCCGAGGATTTCCTGACCGTGGTTTCAGTCACGTCGTGGCTGTTGGTCATGGCTGCAACCGCTTCTTTGACACCGCTTTGCAGGCGGGAAATCATGCCTTCGATCTCTTCCGTTGACTTGTGGGTGCGCTGGGACAGTGACCTTACCTCGTCTGCAACCACGGCAAACCCACGGCCCTGCTCGCCGGCGCGGGCAGCTTCAATGGCTGCGTTCAGCGCCAACAGGTTGGTCTGCTGGGCAATCGCCTTGATTTCCACCAACACCTGGCTGATGTTGTCGCTGTCTCCGTTTACCCGGTTGATAACCTCCACCGCGCCGGAAATTTCGGTGGCCAGGCGATTAATGGTCTCAACGGTATCGGCGACCACTTCGCGTCCTCTCTCGGTATCTCCCTCGGCAGCGCTTGCACTGTCGGATACCCTGTGGGCGCTTTCTGTCACCTCATTGACCGCTTCCACCATCTGGCTCATGGCTTCATTGATCTGGCCGGATTCCTCCATCTGACGGGCCACTGCCTCACTATTGGCGGCTGCCGTGTCATTGACCCGGGTTGCCTGGCGATCAACATCCGATGTCGTGCCGCTGACGGACCGGATCAGCTCGGCGATCCGGTCCGTCATGCTGTTGAACTCGGTGGTCAGTTCCCCCAGTTCATCACGGTTATCCAGTTCGATGTGCGTCGTCATGTCGCCGGCAGCCACGTTGCGGGCCGCCTGACTGAAGCGGTTGATAGCGGTACGTACCGACATGAAGAAACCGACATAGAGATACACCACCACCAGCAGCACGAGCACAAGAGCAACAATGATGAATTGTCGCTGCTGAATCTCGCGATCCAGGCGTGCATTCAGGTTATCGCTGACCACATCGAAAATGCCGGCGGTAAAAGCCTCATAATGAACAAGCTGGCTCTCGACCGTGCTATTGAAATCCTGCCATGGCAACTCCAGGCGCATGGGAGTGATGACATCGCTATCAAGCTCATTCCGAATGCTGGTCAGGCTGTCTTCAATACCTTGCACGGCATTACCGGTATTTTCCGCCAGGGTGGGCGATGCATCGATTGCCACCGCGAGCGCGGGGCCAAGCAGTGATGCGCGATTGGTCAGCTGATCGTAAATTTCATTCAGCACGTCACTGAGGCCATAGCCCACCTGCCCCTCTATCAGCGCAAAAATGCCGAAAGCACGGGCCCGCCCGATGATGCTTTCGGCATCCGGCAGTGCCTCACGCACAAGCCCGAGCAACAGCAGGTTTTCCCGTGACGCGTCCTGGCCGAGGCCGGAGATCTCGATGGTGGCGGAGAGCATGGCCCGGACTTTCTGGACAAACTCCTGATAATACTTGAACTGGGGGTCGATGTTGCCCTGATAACTGTCGGTTGATTTCAGCGTTTGCCACTCTTCACGCAGCATTGCCACCTGTTCCGCCCAGTTGCCGGAGGTGTCGAACAGTGCGTCTGCTTCCGCCAACTCTTCCAGAAGTCTGTCAATCCGCTCAGCGGCCTCGTCCGATCTGGCGAGCAGCTCGTTGTCATCCTTGGTCTTTCCAGGCGACCGGTAATCGCGATAATCAAGCGAGGCCTGGAGGAGTGCATCCACTTTCTCAAGCTGCTCCAGACCTTCAACACCCCGGGTCATGGTATCTACCGACCGGTTCAACTCGCTGATCACCAGCCAGGAAAGGGCAACGATAGGCAGCAGGAACAGAACGCTGATCAGGCTGAACTTGTAGAACATCGGCAGCCGGTTCATCAACGACACTGCAGGCTTGATAAGCTGGTTCACGTATACCCCCACGCAAGGCGTCGAAAAAATGAAGCTTTATTCTATTTGTTTATATTTTCGACTAAAGTACTACAAACTTGAGTGTTTTTCGGAGTAAAAATGTAAATTTTATTAACACATCAATCTTATACGACCCCCGCGATCACCAGTAGAGCCAACACACAGATCCAAACCAGCATGCTGCGGTTCAGCAGATCCCTGATTGCATCCAGACTGCGGCGGCCATAATCGGCCCACTCGTCGGGGTGAATTTGCGAGAATCGCCCCGGGTCCAGCGCATAGCCTGTCAGCGCACCGTTCGCCGCCGCCATCAACACCTGATCCGTTTTCAGTGTTACACCGACCAGAACACGCTTCCCTTCGCTCATCCAGCCGGCAAGATCCCCGGCCACACCGAAGGTAAACGACAGTAAACGGGAGGGCAGCCAGTTCAGCACCTCTGCCAATGCCGCAAAGTCAGGCCTTGCTGTCACCTGTGGCCAGTGGTCGCGCAACGCAATGACCCCGCGTGCGAAAAATGCCGCTGCCGGGCCACCAATCACATACCAGAAGGCAATCAGGAAAAATCGCTCGAAGACATTGACCATCAGCGAACGTGACAGAATCAGGTGCATCTCGTCGGGAGAGGTGGCCGCACCTCGATCCCGGGCAGGGAGGCTATCCTTGATATGGTGCCAGGCGGCCTGCATGTCACCCCTGGCCCAGGACGCACTGTAGGCTTCCAATGGTGAGCGCCAGCCGGGCGCACCCATCAGCATCACCAGGAGCGCGAATTCCAGAGGGTAAGCCGCCATTCTCCAGCCCAGCTCCCTCAAATACCACTCGCTGGCGGCAAGCAAAACGGCCGGAACGGCAACTATGAGCAGCCCCCTCCATTTCACCGCTGCCTTTCCGGCGGGCACTTTACTGTTGGCACCAAAAGCAGCGCGCCAGAGGAAGTCCCCGGACCAGGCGTTCGCCGCATCCAGCTTGCGCCTGGTCAGGTACGCGAGCAGAAACACCACCAGTACCATCAGCCAACCCCCTCTGTTTGCTGACCGGCATCCAGCATCTGCCGGTAGTAGGACCAGTCAAACGCCGGGCCCGGGTCGGTTTTCCGGCCCGGCGCGATATCACTGTGGCCGGTAATCCTGTCCGGGGTGATTTCCGGCCAGGCCGACATAATCTTCTGCGACAGGTCCACCAGAGTCTGGTATTGGGCGTCGGTATAGGGGATGTCGTCCGCTCCCTCCAGCTCAATCCCTATCGAAAAGTCGTTGCACTCGTCCTCACCCTGGAAGCACGACCGGCCCGCATGCCAGGCTCGGTCCAACAGGCTGACAAACTGCACCGGCGAACCATCACGGTGGATCAGCAAATGCGACGACACCTTCATCCCGGCAATGGTCTCAAAATAGGGGTGCAGTGAAGCATCGAGCTGGTTGCAGAAAAACCGCTCTATAGCATTGCCACCAAACTGCCCTGGCGGCAGGCTGATGTTGTGAACCACCAGCAGGGAAATGGAGGCATCTTGTGGTCGCGGGCCGAAATTGGGTGACGGGCACCACCTGGCCGTGCTTATACGCCCGGTCCGGCGCAGCCTGGAGGCCGGGTTTTCCGAAGGGTCAATATCACAGTGGGAAGCGTTTTGTTCAGACAATGTGTTTCCAGCAAGCCGACGGCGGACGTTCTACAACCACCCGCCTTTGTTACGTTTGTGCCTGTGATTGAAGCACAAAGCGGCCGGCCTTGCTATCCAGTCAGTCGCCGGTCAGTCCTTGCGACTGCTGCGCAGGTTATCGATGATGGACTCCAGGGCGCGGTCAAAAATCAGGCCATCGTCAAGCATGGTAATTTCTTCCGCTGCCAGCGCTGTGGCCAGATCCTCACGCTGGTACTCAGCCACTTTCGCGCCACTGCGATTGACAAAAATGTACTTGCCCGTCGCCTTGATAAAGGCGGCCAGTTTACAGCGAATCTTGCCGCCGTCGCGAATCAGCTCGATCCAGGAGCCGACACGGAGGCTATCCGCACGGTCCAGCCATTGTTTATCGGGGCCACTGTCCGCCATTGGCGCTTCAGAAGGCTCGGCACTGGCAGCCTCTGCGACTGGTGCAGCCGGCTCAGGGGCCTGCAGCGGTTCCGGGATCTCCTGTGGTGGAGCTTCTGATTGCGTTTGTTGAGTGGCCTCCGGCGTAATGGCAGGGGGCGCCACTTCGGTCGTGTTTGCCTGCACCGGCGCTTCTTCAGGTGTGGGGCGTCGGGAAGTGGTCACCAGACGCTGGAACACATCCACATGGGCAAGCTCAAGGTCCCGTATGGCTGCGTCCGTTGCGAACGGGTCCCAGGCGATTTCCTGCAATGCTGACCTCAGCCCGTCCACGATGCCGGGAATTGCCCTCAGGAGTGCGCTCCGGGTGCCCTCTTCGACCGGCTGTGGATCAACGCTCCAGACCAATTGACGGGTCAGTGCGGACGCTACCTGCCAGCGTTCACTGTCTTCACCCTCGCGCAACACAATCCACTGAAGGTATTTTGCCCAGGCCTCATTCAGCAGCGTGACCACCTGGGGCGGCAGGTCCCGGCCGGCCATCTGCTCGCTTAGCAATGCTTCTGTGGCCTTCGAAGCCCTTTCCTGTTTGGCCCGACCCTCTTCCGCGTCACGAAGTCGCTGCTCCACCAGTTCCCTGCGCCGGCGGTCCAGGTCCATGAAATGACCAAAGTCGCTGAGCAGCTCGCTGAAGATTTCCACGTTGTCGGTGAATTCATTCAGCACGCGGTCAACAACGGATTCAATTTTTTCCCGCAAGGGGTCGCGCTGGCCGGCTCTTTTCTCGGTCCAGCCAATCGCTGACATGGCCAGTTCGTTCAGAAGCTTTCTGACCGGGTGTCCGCCGCGATTGAAGAAATTCTTGTCACTCAGGGCCACCTTCAACACAGGAATCTGCAAACGCCCGATGACCGCTTTCATGACGGGATGAAGCTGGCGATCCTCGAGGATAAAATCGAATAACATGGAGACCAGGTTGATAACATCGCTGTCTACCTGGCCGGCATTGAGTCTGCCTCCGGTTTCCGCCCTGAAAACCGGCTGCAGCTGCTGGGACAAAGGCACAACCTCACCCTGCCCCCAATGCACGGATTGCGCCTGAACGTCGCTCAACCGCGACATCAGGGTGCCGGTATCCAGTAATCCCGCCCCGCCGGCAGGCATGCCACCAGCGTCGCCCTGGCCCTGCCCCTGATGCAGCAATGCACTGAGTTCGGAGAAGGTGGCACGGACATCATCAGGCGGCGCCGTCAGCGGCCCCATCGGTTCCGAGCTCTGGCGTACTGACAATATGCCCCCACTCTGGCCGGATCCCGGAGCGGATCTGCCGGCAGGTGAACGACCGCCAACCGGCGCACGACGCATGTCTGGCAATACGCCTTCGGCGATCAGTGTTTTATTGGCATCTCTGTAGACATCTCCCAGGATTCCGACGAGCAGACGATCAAACAGTTTCAGCACCACCAGTTTGGCGCGAATGTCGATTTCCAGGTCTGTGCAGGCTTCTGCGACGCCGCCGCAAATCACTTCCGGGCTCAGTGGCATCTGGCTATCATCAAGTTTTACAGCCGGCACCAGGTGGGACACCCGGACATTCAGCAGCTTGATGGCCTCGGCGTGCTGGTTGCGAAGCTTGTTGATCAGGTTGTCGATGGCGACCTGTTGCTCCAGATCGGAGTGGTCCACCAGCGCCAGCGAATCCTGATCTACCTCGTCCAGGTTGCCGCTGCCACCACCCGGACGGAAGGACCCAATTTCATTGAAGGCACGGCTGACGTACTGAAGAACGGAAACCGTCATGTTCTTGCGGCGCAGCCTGAGTTCCCGCATCGCGTCGAAATAGGCAGTCTGGTCCTGATTGGTGCCAGCCTTGTCCGCCAGTTCGAACAGCGCGTCGTCCGCCTTGTCGAAAAAACCGGACATCACCGCCTTCAAGGACTGACCAGATACGTCACGCAGGCGCACCAGAGAACCCGGCAGGGAAAACCTGTCCGGCATTTTCTGGGCTTTAAGACTTACAACCTTGTTATCCTGCGCCATTCGGCTACTCCGGACAATGACTGGAGACGTGTGTTATTGCACATCTTAGGCCTTACCGACGTCACCTTGTGTCAGAATTTGTCACCTTTTGTGTTTAAGTGATGGCGGTCACAGTTTAGCATTCTGACTCACTTGTGTTTGGCGAATACCCTTACGGGCTTTAGAATCATTGGCCCGTATTATTTGCATTGCCCAGGCAAGCCCAGACCCCAAAAGAGCCACCGGAATCCCGACCATGATCCTAGCTGAACTGCTTCGCCAGTCCCGCATCGAAACCGTCGCCCAAAGCCTTCGGGAAGATATCGGAGACGGCGATATCACCGCCATGCTGATACCCGAGCACCGAATCAGTCGTGGACAGGTTATCACCCGCGAAGCCGCAACCATTGCCGGGCGGGCCTGGGTCGAAGAGGTATTCCGGCAGGTAGACCCCCGGGTCACCCTGGAGTGGACAGTCAATGACGGCGATGAAGTGAGCCCCGACCAGTTGCTGTTTACCATGGAAGGTCCTGCCCGCAGCCTGCTCACTGCCGAGCGTGCGGGGCTGAACTGGCTTCAGATGCTCTCCGGTGTTGCGACTACCTGTACCGGGTATGCGCGGCGCGTGGCCCATACCGGCGTACAACTGCTCGATACCCGCAAAACTCTTCCCGGCCTGCGGCTGGCCCAGAAGTACGCAGTCACCTGTGGCGGCTGCCACAACCACCGCATCGGCCTGTGGGATGCGTTCCTGATCAAGGAAAATCACATTGCAGCCTGCGGCTCGATTGCCAATGCAGTAACGGAGGCCCGCCGCATTGCTCCTGGCCGCCCCGTGGAAGTAGAAACCGAAAACCCGGATGAACTGGAGCAGGCCCTTGCCGCCGGTGCTGACATCATTATGCTGGACGAGTTTTCGCTGGTTGATATGAAGCAGGCCGTCAGTCGCACTGCCGGCGCCGCAAAACTGGAAGCTTCCGGCGGCATCAACACCGACACACTGGTGCCGATCGCAGAAACAGGAGTGGACTATATTTCCATCGGGGCACTGACCAAGGATGTGCGGGCCGTAGATCTGTCCATGCGACTGGACAATGTCGGCTGAGCAGTCAGGACTGCCCGGAAAGCAGGCGGTCCATCTCCGCGAGTTCGCGAATAAGACTGTGACCGGGCTCGCTTCTGCCCCGGAAATGCTCCTCCGCCATGGGCGCCATTCCCGACACCTCCGGCAATGGATGCCCGTTTTCGATCAGCACCTTCATTCGGTAAACGAACACGAACTGAAGCCATTGGGTAAATTCCAGGGTATCTACCGCAAATGGCTTCGTGCTTTGCAACGCCTCATCAGGCGGCGGATCGGTTTCCCAGGCGTCAAGTCGCCGTAACTCGATCTCAATCTGCAGCAGGCTGTCCGCCACGCGGGCGGTATGGTCGGACGGTCTTGCCATCGTTCGCTCTCAGTCGGCCAGTGGTTCCAGTTCGACAGTTTCTCCATGGAGTACCCGATAAAGGTCCTCGTACTGCCGTGTCAGTGGATGTTTCGGCGCCATGTGAATCAGCGGCTGTCGGCTCTGATGGGATTCCTTCATCTTCACCGAGCTGGACAGCCGCACCGGCAATACCGGAAGCCCCTCGTCCAGCAGTTCGCGAACCAGCTTCTTGGGCAGAGTGGCACGGGGCTGGAACTGGTTGGCAACAATCCCTTCCACCACCAGGTCTTCGTTATGATCTTCCTGCAACTCCTGAATTTCATGGAGGATGCTGTAGAGCGCCTGGCGGGAAAAGTCGTCGCAGTCGAAGGGAATAAGACACCGTTGTGCTGCGATCAGCGCCGAACGGGAATAAAAGTTCAGCGCCGGTGCGGTATCGATGTAAATCTCATCGAAAGATTCGCCCAGTTTCCTGAGCGCGTCCCTCAGTTTGTAGATCTTGTGCTTTGCTTCCAGCTTGTGTTCCAGGAAGTCCAGTTCCGGGCTGGAGGGCATGACAAACAGGTTGTCAAAGGGCGACGCGTGAACAAACTCGTCAGCGCGGCGGTTAAACACTGTAAACGCCACCGTCTGTTCCAGGTAGTCTGCTACGGTGTCCTTGAGCTCCACCGCAGGCCGGCCCAGCAGGTAATGGGTTGAGTTGCCCTGGGGGTCAAGATCGACGACCAGCGTGCGCTTGCCCCTGGCGGCGCTGATGGCGGCCAGGTTACAGGTAATACTGGATTTACCAACACCACCTTTCTGATTGAACACTACTCGTCTCATGTTTTTCCCCTGACCTGTTCCCTGTATTTGTTCGCCCTACCAGCCCATCACCGACTTCACGAACGGTATCGTCAGCCGGCGTTGGGCACGCAATGAATTTTCATCCAGGCGATCCAGCATTGCCAGCAGATCGGCAAGCTTTCGTGGCGCACGCCTGAGAATGAATGCCGCCACATCGTCGCCAAGAACCAGCCCTCGTTGTTCGGCCCTGGCCATCAGAATCCGGAGCCGGTCATCATCACGGTTTATGCCCAGCTGAATCGTTAGCCCGTGCCGCAGCCGCGATACCAGATCCGGCAACAGAAACGGCAATCCGCCTGGCACTTCTGACAGGCTGACGACCATCAGGCTTCCGTAATCATTAACCCGATTGTACAGATGGAAGACCGCTTCTTCCCAGCTTTCCAGGCCGGCAATGAGATCCAGATCGTCAAGGCAGATCACCGACTGGTTTTCCAACCCTGCCAGCGCTTGCGGCCCGAACGGCAACAACTCCTCCATACTGACGCACACGGCGGTTTGTTCACGCTGCTCGGCAAGATGGCATACGGCCTGCAAAAGATGACTCTTACCAGTGTCGGCGTCGCCACAGACAGCAACAACCGGCACCGGAGACGGATGCTCACAGGCCTCACGCAGACGTGCCGCAGCAGCTGCATTTCTGTCCCCGTGGAAATTGTCAAAGCGGGCGTCATCACGCAGCTTGACCCCCAACACCAGTTGCGAAGCACTCACTGACTCTTGACCCTCCAGGCCCTCAGACTCCAGACCACAATATAATGAGCCCCACTGAACAGTGCGGAAACTGCAACCACCAGAATACCGGCCTCGATAACCCACGGCTGCATTGGCAAATCCGCCAGCAGGATAATAATCGCAAGGGCCACCAGAATCTGGATCAGCGTATTGAGTTTACCGGGAATGCTAGGCTGTAAATCAAACCTGCCAACGTAGTAATGGAAAGCCAGCCCACCACAGACAATCAGGATGTCTCTTCCCACCACCAACCAGAGTAGCCATGGCGGCAAGACACCCGTCAGGGTAAGCATGAGGTAAGCCGAAATCAGCAGAGCCTTGTCGGCCAGAGGGTCTGCAATGGCACCCAGCCGGGTCCGCCAATCGAAATGGCGGGCGAGGAAACCGTCAAACGCATCGGTAGCAGCCGCGATAAAAAAAATCGCCAACGCAATCCGGTATTCCTTGGCCATAAGAGCGGCGGCAAAGGGTGCAATCATCACTATACGCAGGAACGTCAGGGCATTGGGAATCCAGCGCCAGCGATGCGTCATCATGACACGCCTCTCTCTCCTTGCGGCACCCGGAAATTACTCTCCGTTTTCCGAATCAACAATCGAAGCGGGCTGCCAGCGATAATGCAGCACCTGATAGAGTGACTCGAATGCCTGTTCCGATTCTTCTTCATCCATCAGTAGCGGCTGGTATACGAACAGAGGGTTAGCCGGCGAACTGGCATTCTCGGCACTGTCTTCTGCCAGCGCGAAACCACCTTCCGGTGCCTGCTGGACGGGCTCCTCAGCGCTCTCCTCACCTGAATCAACAGTATCATCGGAAGGCATCCGGGACACTTCGGCATCAGACAGCGGTACCAGGCGCGGGTCAAGAGCGATGTACTGTTTCAGCTGTTCCATTTCCCCGGAAAACACCACCCGCAGTTTTAACTGGTTCTCACGAGCCTGTGTAGCGCCCGCTTCGAGTACCGGAGACAGGTTCTTGAGCACGCCGTTTACACTGGCATAATCCGTCAGGTCAGTTACACCATGCACCACAATATCCACCTGTGGCGATTCACCCACATCACTCCCGGCGACCGCATAGCGATCCGCAAACATTTCGGCCCAGCGCCCGACAACCCGGGCGGCCAGTTCTTCTTTGGTATCCGCGGTCACCGACTGTTCCGTGCTGTCCAGTCCCATGCCATCAAAAACCCATCCGGCACGCCACTGGGAGCCAGAGCGTCGGACCCGCACCAGGGACATCAGGTCATACTCAAGCTCTTCAGAAGCGCTCCTGACACTGGAAGTAAACTGGCCCCAGATATCGGAAAGCAGCTCGCGGTCCTGATCATAGTCCGCCGGTGGCAGGCTGACCGGAAGGCCCCGGTCTACCGCCGCATTCTCAAATATCTGCCGCCACTGGCCATTCCCGCTGCTGTCTTCCCCGTCAGCATGCACAAGGGTACGACGGCCATTTTCTTCGACGGCAATCCAGGCGAGGGTCAGGGGTCGATTGGCGCCCCAGACCGGCGCGTCGACGGAAGCGAGGGCGCGATTGACCCCGACAGCGCCAAACGACATGCGCAGGAGGTGCTGATCCCTGTCCGAACGCAGAAACTGATAGGACTGCAACAGGGACTCGGCATCGTCCAGCAGCGCTTTGACCCCTTCATTGCCAAGCACGTCACGGGTGCCGGACACGCGCACGAAAACCTGGCTCAGGCCATCCGCGTACCCCTGTTCCAGGTCTGCCGGCTGTGAGCTCGCCACTGGCACTTCCACCGAGTAGAGCCCGGTAACCGTAACGGCGGAGGCCGGTGCTGCGATCAGCGCCAGAAGACCGAATAACCGCACTGACCGACGGATTAACCGCGCTGCCTGCATCGAGATTTTTCCTGAGTCTGGCATGAACCACCCTGCAATTCGTCTGAATGGCGCATAGGATACACCAAGCCCCATGGTGTGAGTAGCCAGGCGGGATTGCAGAAAGTCAATACAGCCCGCGAATGCCGACACAACGGCAAACTTGGCAATTGCATTTGGAGCGCCACTCCGCACCTGTTAAAATCCGCCGCCTGACCCACTGTCCAAACGGTTAAGCACACCATGAGCGAACACAAGCCCTCCCTCACCTATCGTGACGCCGGCGTTGATATTGACGCAGGAAACGAACTCGTCAACCGCATCAAGAACACGGCTGCACGCACACGTCGCCCGGAGGTTCTCGGCGGCCTCGGAGGATTTGGCGCGATGGTTGCCATTCCCCAGGGCTACCATGAGCCGGTTCTGGTTTCTGGCACAGACGGAGTAGGCACCAAGCTCAGGCTTGCCATGCAGCTTCAGAAACACGACACCATCGGCATCGACCTGGTGGCCATGTGTGTGAATGATCTGGTTGTAGGCGGCGCGGAGCCTCTGTTCTTCCTCGACTATTACGCCACTGGCAAGCTCAATGTGGATGTGGCGGCCCAGGTGGTCGAAGGCATTGGCCGTGGCTGCGAACAGGCAGGCTGCTCCCTGGTGGGCGGAGAGACTGCCGAAATGCCGGGCATGTACGAAGGCGACGATTACGACCTGGCCGGCTTCTGTGTGGGTGTTGCCGAGCGCAGTGAAATCATCGATGGCAGCCGCGTGCAGGCCGGCGATGTCTTGCTGGCGCTGGGTTCGTCCGGCCCCCACTCCAACGGTTATTCACTGATCCGCAAGATCCTGGAAGTCAGCGACGCGAACCTTGACCAGACCATCGGTGACACCACCCTCGCGGATGCGCTGATGGCACCGACCCGTATCTATGTAAAAAACCTGCTTCAACTGGCCCGTGAAGTGGATATTCGCGCGCTCTCCCACATCACCGGTGGTGGTCTGCCAGAAAACATTCCCCGGGTTCTGCCAGACGGTATGGTCGCCGCTATTGACACCGACAGCTGGAAGCTGCCCCCGGTTTTCCAGTGGCTGAAAGAAGCCGGCGGTGTCGCCATCGAAGAGATGTACCGCACCTTCAATTGTGGCGTGGGCATGGTCGTCTGCGTTCCTGCCAATCAGCGCGAACTGGCGCTGGATACGTTGAACGCACTGGGTGAAAAGGTCTGGCAGATCGGCATTATTGAAGCAGCGGAAGACTCCGCTTCCTCAGCGTCTGTACGCTATGCGCCGGGGCTGCTGTCGACATGAAGGCAGATTCCGTAACCGCCCCTCGCATTCTGGTTCTGGCCTCCGGAAGCGGGACCAATCTGCAGGCTCTGATTGACGCCAGTCGCGAGCGCGATTTTCCGGGCCAGATCGTAGCCGTCGGCTGCAACCGGCCCAAGGCGTTCGCCCTTGAACGCGCGGCACAGGCAAATATTGACACATTCACCGTGGACCACACCCGATACGGATCCCGTGAGGAATTCGACGGCGCACTGATGGCCGAGATCCGCCGCCACAATCCGGATCTGATCGTGCTGGCAGGATTCATGCGCATTCTCACCACGGATTTCGTACAGGCCTTGCGCGGCACCCTGCTGAACGTCCACCCCTCGCTGCTGCCAAAGTATACCGGGCTGAATACCCATCAACGCGCTCTGGAGGCGGGCGAAAAGGTTCATGGCGCGTCCATCCACTTTGTCACTGAAGAACTGGATGGCGGCCCCATTATCGCCCAGGCAGAAGTCATCGTGGCCCCGGACGATACCGCCGAATCTCTTGCCGAAAAGGTGCAACGCAAAGAGCATGTGCTCTACCCCATCGTTGTTCGCTGGTTCTGCGAAGGGCGCATTCAGCTTGGCTCTGATTATGTGGTTTTCGACGGTCAGCCCCTGAACAGCCCCCTTGTGCTTCCGGACGATGGTGCCGCAGCGGCCGCTGAGTGACGTTATCGTCATCTGTGGGAGCCATTCGGCAGGTTAGACTGTCCAGAGGCAAGTACACCTGCCATTGTGCAACCGGAGAAGTTCTATGCACCTGAAACACAGCGCCACAGTCTTGCCAGCTCTGCTGGCCTGGTTGCTACTTTCTGGAGCCGCCCTCGCACAGCCGTCAGAAGAAGCTACGGAACAGGTCCCTCTTCACCCCATGGAGCTCAGCTATAACGCGTCCATGGACAAGGGCATCTCCCTCAAAGGCAGTGCCCGCCGCATTCTGGAAAAACGGGATGACGGCACCTGGCGTTTCCGCACCGATGTGGACTCGTTTATCGCCGATATCGACGAAACCCTGATCTTTCGCTGGGAGAATAATCAGGTGGTCCCCCTGCGTTACCGTTACGAGCTCTCCGGCTTCCTGATCAAAAACAGGAAAGAAGCGATCGACTTCGACTGGGACAAAATGGTAGTCAGCGGACACCATGAGGGAGACAGGTTTTCGATGGCGCTGGAAGAAGGCGCTCTTGACCCCATGGGCTACCAGTTGCAGTTGAGCCAGGACATAAAGGCCGGTAAGCGCGAAATGGAATACCGGGTGATCGACAAGGGTGACTACGACACCGATCGTTTTGCGGTCGTTGATGAAGAAATCAGGCGAATCAATGGCGAAGAGGTCACGACTCTCAAGGCAGAGAAAGTCCGCGACAGTGATAGCAAGCGACAATCCCTGATGTGGTTCGCACCTGAACGCAACTACCTGCTCATCCGCTTCCTTCAGGTAGAACCGGATGGCAGCGAGTATGAGCTCACCATTAACCAGGCCTCTTTTGATCGCTAGGCATTCGGGCATTTACTTCCCGGCAGTGGCCCAGACCGCCTTCACCTCCTCGGCAATAATGCGCAACCCCCGAGCCACCCGCTCATCGTCCTGTGAGTATGTAACCCGCAGGCATTCATGACGATGCCGCCAGCCATCCTCCGGTAATCCGGGGAAGAAGTAATGCCCGGAAACCACCAGTACACCCCTTTCCTTTAACCGCTGATAAAGCTCAAGGCTGGTAATGGGCAAGTCCGGGAACCACAGCCACAGGAACATGGCGCCTTCGGGTTTGTGCACATACCAGCGACAACTGTCTTCGCCCATGGCGTCGCGGAATACGGCGACGGCGCGTTCCATCTTCGCTTTGTAGAAGGGGCAGACCACGTCCCGGCTGAGTGACAGGATTTCCCCGGAACGCACCAGGGGTTCCGCCAGCATGGCACCAAAACTGCCCGTGGCCAGGTTCATGATGGCGTTAATGCCCGACAACGCCTTGATGACCGGCTCTGCGGCAATAACGATCCCCGTGCGCACAGCCGGCAGGCCAAACTTCGACAGGCTGAGACAGAGAATCACCTGTTCGTTCCAATGCGGTGTTGCATCGACAAATAGCAGATTCGGAAAGGGCGTGCCGTAGGCTCCGTCAACAATCAACGGGATATTGTGCTGGCGCGCCATGGCTTCAAGCCTGGCCAGTTCGTCATCAGTGACCACATTGCCAGTGGGATTGGTGGGGCGGGAAACGCAGATGGCACCGGTTTCACCAGTAACCTCAACCGCATCGAAATCCACGCGGTATTTGAATTCGTGGGCATCTGTAAAAGAAATGTCTGGTTGCACCGCGTGAAACAGCCCCGGCTCGATACCCGCATCGGCGTAACCAATGTATTCCGGCGCCAGGGGCAGCAGGATGTGCTTGTGCACCCCGTTGCCATAGTCACCGCCGAACATGTTGAACAGCATGAAGAATGCCGCCTGACTGCCGTTGGTCAGGGCAATATTCTCCGGCTTCAGGCCCCAGCCATACTCCCGGTTCAGCAACTCCGTCAACGACGCAATAAACTGTTTTTCGCCCTGGGGCGGATCGTAGATACCCACCATTCGGCGGGTGTCGCCTTCGCTCCGGGCTATATCCGCCAGGATCTGCTGAACCCGTTCCTGGATTTCCGGAATATGGCCAGGATTGCCCCCGCCCATCATGATCATGTCGTCGCCGGATGCCAGCGCATTGCCAAGATCATCCATCAGCGAGGTGATGCCCGCATCTGCGGTAAATTTCCGGCCGAACGAAGAGAGTTTCATGGTGTTTGTCTGTATCGGTTCAAAACGGGTTGTCATCCCAGTGTAGGACAGAGCCGGCAACGCCGCCGCTCAGTCGTTCAGGGAGATACCGAGGTTACTCACGCCCTCGTTGGCGGCGTCCTCGCGGATACGCTCCACAAACTGGCTGGTGGGGGTGCGCTGGCGCTTGAGGGCAAGAATCAGGTCACGCTGGAAGATCTTGTCCTCTTTCATCAGCGGGTGCTGCTCCAGCAGCCGGACCAGCTCGTCCTCGTCCAGATCTCCCCCTTCAGAAAGCTCGATGAAGTTCATCACCGTTGCCGTGGCCATCTGTGAGGCATCTGTGGCGCGGTGCTTGCCCGGGTTGAGCCGGTTCAGCAGCGCCTGTTCAAGCAACTGGCAGAAATCGAAAGCCGGGTAGACACCGTAGGCGTCGTAGGCATCCACATCCGGTGACAGGGCTTCCAGTTTTGCCAATAGCTGGGGGATGGCCGCTTCGGAAACGTCTTTTTGCAGCATTTCCCAGGCCATATCCAGTAACTGGCGCATTTTCGCGCCGGTTTTCAGCTCAACAGCGTCGGCGAACAGCGCGTAGTTAGGAAACGACCGCTCCGCAAGGGCCATCAGGAAGGTGAATTCCCGCCAGCCCTGCAGCTGTGATACCGCTTTCAGAAACTGATTGGCATTCACTGTGGATCTCTCCTGAGGATAAAGCCATTCATGTTCGCGGCAGGGTCACGCCTGTTTGTCCCAGGTATTTTCCGCCGCGGTCCTTATAGCTGGTATCGCAGACTTCATCTGACTCAAAGAACAGCATCTGGGCGATGCCTTCGTTAGCGTAGATTTTGGCCGGCAGGTTGGTGGTGTTGGAAAACTCCAGGGTCACCTGCCCTTCCCACTCTGGCTCCAGCGGTGTGACGTTGACGATAATGCCACAACGCGCATAGGTGGATTTGCCCAGGCAGATGGTCAGTACACTGCGGGGGATACGGAAGTATTCCACGGTGCGGGCCAGGGCGAAGGAGTTTGGCGGAATGATGCAGACGTCGCCGGTGTAGTTGACGAAGCTGTTTTCGTCGAAGTTCTTCGGGTCCACGGTGGCGGAGTGGACGTTGGTGAAGATTTTGAATTCGTTGCTGCAACGGACATCGTAGCCGTAGCTGGATGTGCCGTAGGAGATTACGCGGCCTTTTTCGGTTTCGCGGACCTGATCATACTCGAAGGGCTCGATCATGCCGTGTTCCCGGGACATCCGGCGAATCCAGTGGTCGGATTTGATACTCATGGGTGACGTCTCGTATCCATAAAAAAAGAGGCGGTAGTTTACCTGTTCGCTTAATGACTGTCGAAGCTTTGGGCTTCTGAATTCCACCTTTAGCTTGGGGGCTGCAAGAACAGGCAAGGCCTTCCGAAACACGCCGTTAATACGTCCATGTAGGCTTGAGAAAAACATCCTTGTTTTTCACAGTTTCGGAAGGCCCTGCCTGTTCTTGCGATCTGACTTTTTGCGTGGATCAGTGTTCTGTTACGGAAACACTGGAAATAGAGCCCGTCAGGTTTCTTTCGCGGGTAGAAAGTTCAGCGCCTACCCTTCGAGCGATGTCCTTGTATCGTCTTGCCACTTCCGAGTCTGGCTCTGCCACCACCGAGGGTTTACCACCGTCGGTCTGTTCGCGGATGGTCATGTGCAGCGGCAGCTGTCCGAGTAGCGTGGTGTCGTATTCTTCGGCGATGCGTTCGCCACCGCCGTGGCCGAACAGGGGCTCTTCGTGGCCACAGTTGCTGCAGATGTGGACGCTCATGTTTTCCACCACGCCCAGTACCGGGATTTCCACCTTGCGGAACATTTCGATGCCTTTCTTGCCGTCCAGCAGGGCGATGTCCTGGGGTGTGGTAACGATCACGGCGCCGGTGACCGGGACTTTCTGGGCGATGGTGAGCTGGATATCGCCGGTGCCGGGGGGCATGTCGATGATTAGGTAGTCCAGTTCATTCCACAGGGTCTGTTGCAGCAGCTGCATGACGGCACCACTGACCATGGGGCCGCGCCAGACCATGGGGGTTTTGTCGGTGACCACGAAGGCCATGGAGTTGGCCTGCAGGCCATGGGCTTCCATGGGAACGAAGTATTTGTTCTCCCGGGTTTCCGGGCGCTTTCCCTCAGGGACACCCAGCATCATGCCTATGCTGGGGCCGTAGATGTCGGCGTCGAGGATGCCGACGCGGGCGCCTTCGGCTTGCAGGGCCAGGGCCAGGTTGACGGCAGTCGTGGATTTTCCCACACCGCCCTTGCCGGAGGCGACGGCGATGATGTTTTTCACGCCGGGCACGGACTGGATGTCTTTCTGGCCCTTGTGGGAGTGGATACGCTGTCCCACATGGACATCCACGCTTTCAACGCCTTCAACGTCGTCCAGGGCATTGGTGAGCAGTTCTTTCAGCGCGCCGGCGATACCTTTTGAGGGGTATGGCAGCTCGATCATGGCCGTGACCTTGCCGCTGTCGTCAGCTGTCAGGGATTTCACGGCGCCCAGCTCGTACAGATCTTTGGCGAGATAGGGATCACGGTACTGTTTTACGGCGGTTTCCAGTGCGTGCTGTGAAATCTGTGCCATCGGAGTCTCCGGATAAAGCGCTGAAAGCAGGTGTTTCGGGTGAAAAAACTTTGCTTGGAAGGTATCATCTGTGCCCGTTTCTGGCCATAAGGAGTTTTGACCCTGAACAAGGCCGGCAAACGCGAACGCCCAACTCCTGACGAATGAAGGTTCGGACCAAACCATGACGCAAGCGAGTTCAAAGCAACAGCGCGATATTCTGGTAACCAGCGCCCTGCCATACGCCAATGGCCCCATCCATCTGGGCCATCTGCTGGAATACATTCAGACCGATATCTGGGTGCGCTATCAGAAAATGCGTGGCCAGAACTGCTATTACGTCTGCGCGGACGACGCCCACGGTACCGCGATCATGCTGCGGGCCGAGCGTGAGGGCATCTCGTCCGAAAACCTGATCGACCGCATCCGGGAGGAACATCAACAGGATTTTGGCGGTTTCCATATCCGTTTCGACAACTACTACACCACCCACTCCGAGGAGAACCGCCAGTTTTCTGAGTACATCTACCGCCAGCTGCAGGAAAACGGCCACATTGCCACCCGCAAGATTACCCAGGCGTATGACCCGGAAAAGAACATGTTCCTGGCGGACCGGTTTATCAAGGGCACCTGCCCCAAGTGCAAGACCGAAGACCAGTACGGTGACAACTGTGAAGCCTGTGGCGCCACCTATACCCCGGCGGAGCTGATCAACCCCCGCTCGGCGGTCTCCGGCGCCACGCCTGTCGAGAAAGAGTCCGAGCACTATTTCTTCCGCCTGCCGGCGTTCGCAGACTTTCTCGCCAACTGGACCCGCAGCGGCACCCTGCAGCCCCAGGTGGCCAACAAGCTGGCCGAGTGGCTGGATGCCGGCCTGCAGGAATGGGACATCAGCCGCGATGCGCCCTACTTCGGCTTCGAGATTCCGGATGCACCGGGCAAGTATTTCTATGTCTGGCTTGACGCCCCCATCGGTTACCTGGCCAGCTTCAAGAACCTGTGTAACCGGGAAGACATTGATTTCGAGCACTTCTGGAAAGCGGATTCCACCGCCGAGGTCTACCACTTCATCGGCAAGGACATCATCAACTTCCACGCCCTGTTCTGGCCATCCATGCTCCACAGCGCCGGTTTCCGCACCCCGAGCGCGGTCTGGGCCCATGGATTTGTAACGGTGAATGGCAAGAAGATGTCCAAGTCCCGGGGCACTTTTATAATGGCCCGCACCTATCTGGACCACCTGAACCCGGAATACCTGCGTTACTACTTCGCCGCCAAGCTTACCGGCAGCGTCGATGACATGGACTTGAATCTGGAAGACTTCGCTGCGCGGGTCAACTCGGACCTGGTGGGCAAGGTGGTGAACATCGCCAGTCGCAGTGCCGGGTTTATCACCAAGCGCTTCGATGGCCAGCTCGGCACCGTGACCGAACACGACAGGCTCAAAGAGTTTATTGATGCCGGGGAAGAAATCGCGGACTTCTACGAAGCCCGGGAATTCGGCCGTGCCATGCGTCGCATCATCGAGCTGGCGGATATCGCCAACCAGTATGTAAACGACGAGCAGCCCTGGGTGATTGCCAAGCAGGAAGGCCAGGACGACAACCTGCAGGCCATCTGTACCAACGCCATCAACATGTTCCACCTGCTGATGACCTACCTGGCACCGGTACTTCCGGAAACCGCCAAGGCCTCGGAGGGATTCCTGAATGCCCCGCTGGACTGGAACAAGCGTGAACAGCGCCTCGAGAACCACAGCATCAACAAGTTCAAGCCACTGATGAACCGCGTCGAGATGGCCCAGATCGATAAAATGCTGGACGCCTCAAAGGAAGAACTGCCTGCAGCGACAGGACAGAAAGTGCCAGAAGCCAATCTTGAACCAATCGCTGATGAGATAGAATTCGGCGACTTCGCGAAAGTCGACCTCCGCGTGGTTAAAATTGTGAAAGCCGAACATGTTGAGGGTGCAGACAAGCTTCTTCGCCTTACCCTTGACGTGGGGCATGGCGAACGCAACGTGTTTGCTGGTATCAAGTCTGCTTACAAGCCAGAAAATCTGGAAGGACGCCTGACAGTGATGGTTGCCAACCTCAAGCCGCGCAAAATGAAGTTCGGCATGTCTGAAGGCATGGTGCTGGCAGCAGGCCCTGGTGGCAAGGATATCTTTATCCTGTCCCCGGATTCCGGTGCCACGCCCGGCATGCGTATTATGTAAGGGCCGGCACGCGGGTCAATGGAGCAAGGCGAATGACCGAGTATCTGCTGATTCTGGTCAGCACCATTCTGGTGAACAACTTTGTGCTGGTCCAGTTCCTGGGCCTGTGCCCGTTCATGGGCGTTTCCGGAAAACTGGAAACGGCCATGGGTATGTCCCTGGCCACCACCTTTGTGCTGACCCTGGCTTCGGTGTGCAGCTACCTGGCCTATACCTACCTTCTGGAGCCGCTTGACCTGGCCTTCCTCCGGACAATCACCTTTATCCTTGTGATTGCCGTCGTAGTCCAGTTCACGGAAATGGTCGTGCGCAAGACCAGCCCGCTGCTCTATCGGGTGCTGGGGATCTTCCTCCCCCTGATTACCACCAACTGTGCTGTACTCGGTGTCGCCCTGCTCAATATAAACAGGAACAACAACTTCGTTGAATCGGTTTTATACGGGTTCGGCGCGGCCGCCGGTTTTTCCATGGTGCTGGTCCTGTTTGCCGCCATGCGTGAGCGCATCGCCGTCGCCGATGTGCCGGTGGCGTTTCGCGGGGCTGCCATCGGATTGGTGACGGCCGGGCTGATGTCATTGGCGTTTCTGGGCTTCAGCGGCCTGGTAAGCGTTTGACGGGGCGACAGGATTAGGAGTAATACGATTATGTGGACAGGCGTTCTTGTTGCCGTTCTGGTGCTTCTGGCCCTGGCCGTTATATTCGGCGGCCTGCTCGGCTTTGCAGCTGAACGTTTCCGGGTGGAAGGCAACCCGCTGGCAGACCAGATTGACGCCCTGTTGCCGCAGACACAGTGCGGGCAGTGTGGCTACCCGGGTTGCCGGCCCTATGCCGAGTCCATCGCAGAGGGTGGCCCCATTAACAAGTGCCCTCCCGGAGGTGAAGCCACCATCAAGGCCTTGGCGGATCTTCTGGATGTAGAGCCGGAACCGCTGGATGCCGAGCATGGCGTTGAGCAGGTCAAGCGGGTTGCTGTTATTCGTGAAGACGAGTGTATCGGCTGCACCAAATGCATTCAGGCCTGCCCGGTAGATGCCATTCTCGGGGCCGCAAAACACATGCACACCGTCATTGAAAGCGAATGCACAGGCTGCGACCTCTGTGTCGAGCCCTGCCCTGTGGATTGCATCGACATGGTGACGGTTGAACCGGACATCCGCACCTGGACCTGGACTCCGCCAGCGTCAGGGCTCATTGCCACCGATCGTCAGGGAGCCAGTGCCTGATGAGTCAGCTTTGGGATTTCTCCGGTGGCATTCATCCTCTGGAACACAAAGACATTTCAACGTCCCGTCCGATTCGCCGCTGCGGAATTCCCGAGCGGCTGATCCTGCCGCTCCAGCAACATATCGGGGACCCGGCCGAGGCCATTGTCGAGGTCGGTGAGCGGGTCCTCAAGGGGCAGAAGATCGCCGATGTCAAAACCGGCATGGGCGTACCCGTTCATGCGCCTACATCCGGTATCATCGAGAGCCTTACGGAACATCCCGTTCCCCATCCGTCGGGAATGGCTGACTGGTGCATTACCCTGAAGCCGGATGGCGAGGACCAATGGTGCCCGCGAAATCCGGTGGAGGACTTCCACACCCTCGACCGCGGCCAGGTCCTGGAGATGATCCGGGATGCCGGCATCTCCGGCATGGGCGGGGCCGGCTTTCCGACCAACATCAAGCTCCGGCCGCCCCGGGACCGCAAGGTAAACACCCTGATTCTCAACGGTGCTGAATGTGAGCCCTACATCACCGCCGATGACATGACCATGCGGGAAAAAGCCGATGAGGTTGTTGCCGGCCTGAAAGTCATGGCCTGGATTCTTCGCCCGGAACGCTGCGTTATCGGCGTGGAAGACAACAAGCCGGAAGCCATCGCCGCCCTTCGTAAGGCGACCGAAGGCACACAGACTGAAATCGCCGTTATTCCGACCAAATACCCGTCTGGTGGCGAAAAACAGCTGATTCAGATTCTTACCGGCATGGAAGTACCCAGTGGCGGTATACCGGCGGATATCGGAGTTATGTGCCAGAACATCGGCACTGCCGTTGCCGTAGCACAGGCGGTTTACCAGGACCTCCCACTGCTCTCCCGGACGGTTACCATCACCGGCGATGCCGTTCGCGAACCGGGTAATTTTGAGGTTCTGATTGGCACACCGATCGAGTACCTGCTGGAACAGGCTGGAGTGCAACAGGACAAACTCAGCCGGCTGGTCCTCGGTGGTCCGATGATGGGCTACACGCTTTCAACCGAAGCGGTCCCGGTGATCAAAACCACCAACTGCGTGATTGCAGCAACGGCCAGCGAACTGCCGGCGCCGCCGCCCGAGCAACCCTGTATCCGCTGCGGCCAGTGTGCCGAAGTCTGTCCCATGGAGTTGCTGCCACAACAGCTGTTCTGGCACGCCAAGGCCACTGAACTCGAGAAAGCCGAGCACCTGAACCTGTTCGACTGCATTGAATGTGGCGCCTGTTCCTACGTGTGCCCGAGCTCAATCCCGCTTGTTCAATACTATCGCTTTGCCAAGGACGAAATCCGCGTCCAGCGGGCAGAGCAACTGAAATCGGACCGTGCCCGGGAGCGTTTTGAGGCGCGTCAGGCACGCCTGGAACGGGAGAAGGAAGAGAAAGAGCTCCGTCGCAAGGAACGGGCAAAGGCTGCGGCCGAAGCCCAGGCAAAGAAACAGACCGAGGCGGAACAAGCAACGGCTGAAGGTAGCGCGGTTGATGAGCGATCGGCCAAATCCGCTATTGTCGAGCAGGCCCTGGCCCGCAAGAAGGCAAAAGCCGAAGCAAACCAGTCGTCCCCGGCGAGTCAGCCGGCCGCAGAGAAGCCGGATACAGAGGCTCTGGAAAAGCAGCTGAATCAGGCCAGGTCCAAGCTGGAAACCATGCAGGGCATGCTCGATGACGCGAAGGCGCAACAGGCCGACAACGTAGAGAAACTAGAGCGCGCAGTGGCGAAGAACCACGATCGGGTTAAACGGGCCGAAGAGGCTCTGGCTGAGGCCCGTGACACACCGGGCACCCGGCCAACCGAACCCCAGTCCACCCATTAAACGAAATCAGGCACGACATTCATGGCGTTTGTTCAGCAGTCTTCACCTCATGCCCACAGGGCCCGACCGACATCCCGGGTGATGTTATGGGTCCTGATTGCGGCATTGCCTGGCCTGTTCGCCCAGACTCTGTTTTTCGGCTGGGGCAACCTGATCAACGTGGTCTTCTGCATCGCCGTTGCCATTGCCTCGGAGGCGGCCCTGCTGCGGCTCAGGAAAAAACCGGTGGCCTTTTTTATCAGGGACAACACCGCCGCTGTTACCGGCTTACTGCTGGGGCTGTCATTGCCGCAATTTACCCCCTGGTGGGTGTCGGCGGTCGCGGTTATTTCTGCCATCGTCGTCGCCAAGCAACTATACGGCGGGCTGGGTTCCAATCCTTTCAACCCGGCCATGGTGGGCTATGCATTGGTCCTCGTTTCCTTCCCCGTGGCCATGACCACCAACTGGGCGGAACCGGCCATGCTCTGGGAAGGTGCCCCGGGCTTCGGCGAAACCCTGGCAACCATTGCCTCGGGCCAGCAAACAGCCATCGACGGCTGGACCATGGCAACACCCCTGGACGAATACAAACACAAGATTGCCAGACACACGGCGACCGAAGTGCTTGCCCACCCCACCTTTGGTGACGGCATTGCCAAGGGCTGGGAGTGGGTTAACGCAGCCTTTCTTGCCGGCGGCCTGCTGTTGATTGGCCTGCGAATCATCACCTGGCACATTCCCGCGGGTTTTCTTGGCGGCCTGGCCTTGATGAGCCTGGCTTTTGGTAGCAATGCCGACCTTTACGCGCCCCTGTCACTTCACCTGCTCGCCGGTGGCACCATGCTCGGTGCCTTTTTTATTGCCACTGATCCGGTCTCTGCCGCCACCAGTCACCAGGGCAAACTGATCTATGGCGCCGGCATCGGTATCCTGATCTACCTGATCCGTACCTGGGGCAACTACCCGGATGCCGTAGCCTTCAGCGTTCTGCTGATGAACTTTGCCGTGCCATTCATCGACCACTACACACCACCGCGGACCTACGGCCATCACAAGGCCCGCCGGGGTGTGCCGGGCAGTCAGGGGTAAATCATGGCCGCCATCGCGCAATCAATCCGTCGCAGTGCCATCGGGCTTGGCTTGTTCGCCGTTATAACCGGTGGCACCATTGCCTTGACCCAGGCCATAACCGAGGAACGGATTCAGGAGCAGGCCGCCCGTGCAGAGGCGCAGGCCCTGTTCGAGATCATCCCGGAGAGCCGGCACACCAACGATCTGCTGAGGGACACCGTGCAACTGCCGGCCAGTGAACGCCTGGCTCAGCCCGGCCCTCTCACGGTCTGGGTTGCCCGCAAGGATGATCGCCCCATCGGCGTGATCATGCCCATCGTGGCGCCCGACGGCTACTCCGGCAAGATAAACCTGCTGGTTGGTGTGAATATGCAGGGCACGATACTGGGCGTCCGGGTAACCGGTCACAGGGAAACCCCCGGGCTGGGTGACCGTATCGAAACCAAAAAATCGGACTGGATCTATAGCTTCGAAGGCCGGTCTCTGGACAAACCCCCTCACCGGGAATGGAACGTCAAGAAAAACGGCGGTGAGTTTGACCAGTTCACCGGCGCCACGATTACTCCGCGGGCCGTGGTCAAGGCTGTTCAGAAAGCCCTGATCTATTTCCGCGAGAATCGCCAGATAATACGAGAACGACTTAATGAAGCGCCCTCTCTGAGGGAAAAGACCCTGAATCCCGAAGCAATTGCCGGCGAATCGTCCAATACGGAGCATTCCTGATCATGGCAACCAAACCTTCCAGCGAAATCATCCGCGACGGACTCTGGACCAACAACCCGGCACTGGTACAGGTGCTCGGGCTCTGCCCTCTGCTGGCCGTCACCAGCACCGTGGTCAATGCCATCGGACTGGGCCTGGCGACCCTGATGGTGCTGATGGGTTCCAATCTTGCGGTGTCACTTATCCGCAATTTCGTCAGTGAATCCGTACGGTTGCCCGCTTTTGTGATGATCATCGCTTCATTCGTGACCTGCGCCGAACTACTGATGCAGGCCTTCACCTACCAGCTCTACCAGATACTGGGCATTTTTATACCGCTGATCGTGACCAACTGCGCGATCCTGGGCCGGGCCGATGCCTTTGCTTCCAGAAACGCACCAGGCCCTGCCCTGCTGGACGGAACCATGATGGGAATCGGCTTTCTGGCCGTTCTGATCGTGCTCGGCGGCATGCGAGAGCTCATTGGCCAGGGAAGTCTGTTTGTGGACATGAACCTGCTGCTCGGCCCCGCTGCTGCTGACTGGGTCATCCGACCATTTGAAAACTATCCGGATATGCTTTTTATGGTATTGCCGCCCGGCGCCTTTGTTGGCCTCGGGCTGCTGATTGCCCTGAAAAACGACATCGACAGCCACCTGGAGGAACGCCGCAAGGCCAGCGAACCCGCCCCGGTAGCCTCCGGAAGCAAGCGGGTCCGGGTTACCGGGCACGTTTCCTGAATTCATGGCCGCAGTTGATTGAGAGCTGATGAACAAACAAAAACGCATTAAAATCTTTACCCGCTTACGGGACGCCAACCCCAACCCGACCACCGAGCTGAACTACTCCAGCCCGTTCGAGTTGCTGATTGCCGTGATATTGTCTGCCCAGGCCACGGATGTAGGCGTGAACAAGGCAACCGCCAAACTTTACCCGGTTGCCAACACCCCGGAGAAAATTCTGGCCCTTGGCGTTGACGGGCTGAAAGACTACATCAAAACCATCGGGCTGTTTAACAGCAAGGCCGAGAACGTCATCAAAACCTGCCGCGCCCTGATTGAAAAACACGGGGGTGAGGTGCCGGATAACCGGGAGGATCTGGAAGCACTGCCTGGTGTCGGGCGCAAAACCGCCAATGTGGTTCTGAACACCGCTTTCGGGCAGCCTGCCATGGCTGTGGATACACACATCTTCAGGGTCTCGAACCGCACAGGCATTGCTCCGGGCAAGAATGTACTGGAAGTGGAAAAACGCCTGATGCGGGTGGTGCCGAAGGAATTCCTGCTGGACGCCCACCACTGGTTGATCCTGCACGGCCGTTATACCTGTACGGCAAGAAAGCCCAAGTGCGGCGCCTGCATTATCGAGGATCTTTGCGAGTTCAAACAGAAAAGGGACTACATGGAGTAGTGCTGGCTTCCCCAGCGGGGAAGCCGGCACGTTACCAGGCTATTATCGCTGACCCAGCATTTTCTCTTTCAGGTCTTCCTGGGCGGGTTCGTCCGACAGCCAGATCCCAAATAGTGCCTTCTTGAATTCCAGGTCACCAATGGTGGCGCGCTCGTCGCCATTCTTCAGCACACGCACACCCTCACCCGGCAAATAGACCAGGTCGAACACGTCGCCATCCTTTATTTCCTCGGAGAATACATCGAGGAAGGTATCGACATCGCCCTGAATGGCTGAAAGATCGCCGCCGGTAGAGTTCTCGAACCCCTCCAGGGTGGCCGATTTCATCTTGTCGCTGGTGATCATCCCGGAAATGATATGCAGGGTAATCGCCTGGGGCTCATCCGCATTGATAATGGCCTGGCCATCGTCAATGGTCTCAGGCACGTAAAGACCACCGATGTAGAGGTCCATGAACCACTTGGAGCGGGTGCCCGCACCATTCAGCTTGAGCTCGGTATCCATTGCCGAATAGGTATCCGGCAGGTCAACTCCTTCCACCGTCAGCGCGGTAGCGGGGGCTGACAGGGCTGCAGTCAGCAGCAGTGAGGCAAATCCTGTTGATAGGGCCTTTTTCATCGTCCTTTCCTTATTGATCGTTATTATTGAATGTCTTGGTATTAGTTGCCGGAGTTCGACACCCTTATCCCCCTCCGGCCAGACAAGTTTAACAGGGAGCAAACGGACGCTTACGCCGGCTGGTTCTCATTTGGCAATGCAAAAAAAACCGGCCCGCGGATAGCGGGCCGGTTTTTGATCAGACAGAACCCGTTACTTGAAAAGCATGGTTCCTGACAGGCCTTCTTTTTCCAGGATTTCCCGGAGGCGGCGAAGCGCCTCGACCTGAATCTGCCGCACCCGCTCACGGGTCAGGCCGATCTCCTGGCCAACCTCTTCCAGCGTGCTGATGGGATAACCCCTCAGACCAAAGCGGCGGGAGAGCACTTCCTGCTGCTTGTCGCTGAGCTGGTCAATCCACTTCTCGACGCAGGAACACATGTTGTTGTCCTGCAGCAGATCAGCCGGGTCTGATGCGCCTTCATCCGCAACGGTGTCCAGCAGGGACTTCTCACCACCGCTACCGATGGGTGTATCCATGGAGGCAACACGCTCATTCAACCCCAGCATCCGCTTCACATCGGAAACCGGCTTGTCCACCATCTTTGCGATTTCTTCAGCAGAAGGCTCGTGGTCCAGTTTCTGTGTCAGCTCCCTGGCCGCACGCAGATAGAGATTAAGCTCCTTGACCACATGAATGGGAAGGCGGATGGTGCGGGTCTGGTTCATGATCGCCCGCTCAATGGTCTGGCGAATCCACCAGGTGGCGTAGGTGGAGAAGCGGAAGCCCCGTTCCGGATCAAACTTCTCAACAGCCCGGATCAGGCCCAGATTGCCTTCCTCGATCAGGTCCAGCAGCGTCAGGCCGCGATTGACGTAACGACGGGCTATCTTGACCACCAGCCGCAGGTTGCTCTCTATCATCCGCTTCCGGCCGGACTCTTCGCCTTTACGGGCAAGCCGTGAAAAATAGACTTCTTCTTCAGGCGTAAGAAGGGGAGAAAAACCGATTTCGTTGAGGTATAGCTGAGTGGCATCCAGCTGTTTCTGGCTGGTGAAATATCGACCCTGGGCCGGAATATCGTCTTCTGTTTCGGCCGCTTCTACTTCCGCGGTCTCTTTTTCTTCTACCTTGTCTTCTGCTAACAGTTGATCGTCTGCATCCTCGACGTCGGATACGCGATCGATAATGAGTTCTTCATGCTCTGCTGACATAACTCTTGCCCCGCCTTTCAATGATCCTGGGTATTCGCTCACCGTTTCTTGTTATTGCGAGCGCCTGCTGTTATTCGCTTTCTTGTTCAGGACATTTATTGCTAGCTCACGGCGATAATAAAACGCCGATTATTGTTCTTGGTGTCGATTGTCTCTGATGCCGGCATCAGGATTGTGTCGCAAGTCCGTCTCATCGGGGTGGGAGGTAGTGCGCGGGGTCCACAGGGTTGCCATTTTTGCGGATTTCAAAATGCAACTTGGGTCGATCCGTGCCGCTGTTTCCCAGTTCAGCGATGACCTGTCCGGCTTTTACATCCTCCCCTTCCTGCACCAGAATCTTCCGGTTGTGTGCATAAGCACTCAAATAGTGCTCGTTGTGGTTCACTATAACCAGGTTGCCGTAGCCAAGTAATCCGCTACCGGCATAGACGACATTACCACTTGCCGCCGCCCTTACAGAGTCCCCTTCTTTTCCAGCAATATCAATACCTTTATTGACTTTCCCGGACGTTGAATAGCCTGCAATTACGGTGCCAACGTGTGGCCAACGCCAGTCGATACTGGCGACGGTCTGGCTTTGCCCTGTTAGCGGCGATGACCTGTCTGGTGCTTTCGAGACCGTCGGTTTCGCTGCCTGCTGGCGAGAAACGCTCGGTGCAGACCGCGTCGGTGAAGAAGACACCGCAGGTTTGCTTCTGCTCCGATTATCTCCAGACGATGTTACATTTCCACGAACATCCAGCCGGAGCACCTGCCCTGCCTTGATGTTAAAAGGGGGATTGATTCCGTTGGCGTCGCCAAGCTCGCGGTAGTCGCGGCCATAGCGCCAGGCAATGCTATAGAGAGTTTCACCCGGCTTGACCACATGCCTGCCCCAATATACCGGCGGGTTGTAAATGTCGTCCTGGTACAGTGCCTGGGTGTTGCAGCCACTGAGCAGAAAAGGAAACAACACCAAACTGAGCAGCAACACAGGGAGGGTGCGATGGCGACCCTGCTTTTTCGAACACGGAGAGACAGGGGCACCGGAGGGGAGCCGCGGGAGAACTGCCTTTGCAGTGATAATAAACCCACGCACTGATCTGAAAAGAATAAAAATATGCCCGTTATCAAAAATTCGTATAAAAAATACGGCACTTTATAAAGTGTTGTAAGTAACCCGCTAATTTATTGCACATTTTGGACAGAAAACCAAGTTACCCACTTGTTGTATTTGTTACCGGTCGACACACCTTCAATGAGCAAAAAGTAACACTTCGTCTCGATAGACCTGTGATCCACCGCACAGATCCGAGCGAAAATCAGCCGCTGGCAGTGATCATCAGACAGTTTCTTTCCTGCCGGCCCATTCCACCAGCAATACCAATAACAGGCCCAGGGACGCACAGATGACAGCCAGCATCAGTTGCGGATCCTGACCAGTCATCTCAGCATAGCCCAGGGGGCTGATGCTCGCCTCGTTAAGCGGCACCTGCTCGCCTGCGCTGTTGGTCCGCCAACTCATCGCTTCCTTCCAGGGCCAGACCTTGTTCAGTGCCCCCACCATAAACCCCGTAAGCAGGGCCAGAACCGGGTCGTGAAACCGCCTGAACGCCCAGGTAATAAGCCTGGCCACAGACAGCAGCCCCACAAGGCATCCGCCAACGAAAATCAGTAACGTTCCCAGATCCAGTGCACGTATGGCGTCCAGGACCGGAACGTACATGCCCAGAATGACCAGTATGAAGCTACCGGAAATACCCGGAAGTATCATCGCACAGATCGCCAGGGCGCCGGCTCCGAAAAAGACCATGGCCGAGGGGTCAAGCTGACTGGCCGGCAAGGTGGTCACCCACCAGGCAAATACCGTCCCGGCAAGAAACGGCAGGATAAGCATTGGCACGTAATGGCGAACCTGGCGGCCCACATGCCAGACAGAAGCCACAATCAGGCCAAAGAAAAAACTCCAGATAAGAACGGGATATTCCGTCAGGATAAAACTGATGGCAGAGGCCAGTGTAGCGATACTGACAACAATGCCCATCAGCAGGCTCAACAGGAAAGTGCCGTCACAGGCCAGCCAGAATGCATTTATCCGGCCGCGAATCAGGTGCCTGAATACCGCCAGGGGGATTGCCCCGATGGCTTCCAGCAGTCGGAAGTAGATGCCGGTGATGAAGGCGATGGTACCCCCGGACACTCCGGGCACGATATCCGCAGCCCCCATGGCCATACCCCTGAGAAACACAGCAAAAGGATGGTGAGAGCGGGCCGGTTCAGTAGTGTCTTGAGTTTGGGGCTCTGAGGTCACCGGACAACCCCGCCCAGGAGAGGAACAAAACGCACCGGCTCGATGTCTGTGGTTTCAAACCGGTCACCATGGCGGACCATTTCCACCAGCATCTGGGTTCCTTCACCGATCGGAGCGACGATCACACCACCGTCCGCAAGCTGCTCCTTGAGCTCCGGGGGGATTTCCCGGGGAGCGGCGGTGACGATGATCCCGTCAAAGGGCCCCTGATCTGGCCAGCCCATGCCGCCGTCGGCATGCTTGAGCATGACATTGCGCAGACCAAGCTGACGTAGCCGGTCCCGGGCCCGGTCCTGTAGCGGCCGGATGCGCTCAACACTGAACACCTGATCCACCAACCGGGCCAGGATTGCGGTCTGGTAACCGGAACCGGTACCCAGCTCGAGCACCTTGCGTGGCTTGTGGCGCATCAGTGCTTCGGTCATTCGCGCAACAATATAGGGCTGGGAAAGGGTCTGGCTATAACCGATAGGCAATGACGTGTCTTCATAGGCCCGGTGGGAAAGGGCCTCATCCAGGAAGATATGGCGCGGGGTATCAGACATCGCCTGCAGCACCTGCTCATCGGAAATGCCGGCCGCTCTCAGCCTTTGTATCAGCCGCATGCGGGTTCTGCGTGATGTCATACCGATACCATCGATTTCTGCGACCATCAGCGCGCCTCCCGTTCCGACAGCAGCCCAACCCACTCCCGCAGGGCTGAAAGCACTTCGTGCCTGGTCATATCCACATGGACCGGGGTAATCGACACATAGTTCTCACGGACAGCGTTGAAATCGGTACCCGGCCCGGCATCACTGCCTTTGCCTGCCGCGCCAATCCAGTAACGGGCCTTGCCCCGTGGGCAGGTCATGGGAACCGCACCCTCTGCTCGATCACGATGGCCCAGGCGAGTAACGCGAAAGCCCGCTATCTCTTCCCAGGGCACATCGGGGACATTCACATTGAGGATACAACGGGGCCCGAGAGTGAGCGGATCTTTGCTCTCCAGTAACACCCGAACAACCCGGGCAGCGGTTTCGTAATGGAAGCGCCCCTCATTGACCAATGACACCGCGATCGCCGGCAACCCGAGATTCCGGCCTTCGGTGGCGGCAGCAACGGTTCCGGAATAGATAATGTCATCCCCGAGATTGGCGTGGGTATTGATGCCCGACACCACCCGATCAAAGGGCTCGTCGAACAGACCATTTACCCCCAGGTGAACACAGTCCGTAGGAGTGCCATCCACCGAACGGAATCCGTTCGGATGGTCTTCAACCGTTAATGGGCGGTTCAGCGTTAACGCATTGCTGGCACCGCTGTGGTCGCGATCCGGCGCTACAACTTCTAGATCCCCCAAACCGACAAGCCCTTCATAAAGGGCCTGCAGTCCGGGTGAATGAACGCCATCATCATTGGACAACAGAATTCGCACAATTTTCTCCGCTAGCCTTGATTACCCGTGTCCACCTCAACAAGCCGCAACGTGGTGCCGGGTATTCTATTGTCGGGGTCTTGCGCCCCTTTTATTGAAACCGGGAGGCGTCAGTCCTGCCCTGTCTCCCTGGTGGCATCCGTTATCTCGAATACATCACCCAGCAAGGTCGTCGCATATTGCCCGGGCGCGAGCCAGAACTTCAGCAATAGCTGGTCACGACCCTGCCACTGCCACTCGAACGCTTCCGGCCTCATCCGAAGTGGCCGGCGTTCCGGCTTCATCCGCGTTGTTGCAAACACCGCCGCCAACTCTGGATGCTCAGCAACCACCGTCCGCTCGATTTCCCCCTGGACTGATACCGCCTCTGTTCCGCCGTCACCCCAGAGGGGGCCGGTCACCATTATATCCTGATTGTCATTGGTTCCTGGTTCACCTTCCAGAGGTGCCAGCCAGGTGCCACTCTGCACCCGGTACGCAAGCACTTCGTTGAATAACCAGGAGCGTGCCGCCGAAAAGTACAATACGTTTTTACTGTCGCCACTGCCAGAGGTCGACCGCCCCCTGCCACGCTTTTTGACGTTGCGGGAACCACGACGATTCAGCTTTGACGGATCCATGGCCAGCGCCCGGTCCAGGTTAGCCCCGTTATGACCAAATCGCTGGGGCCCGAAGTAATTCGGACAACCCAGGTCCCGCAACCGGGTCAGAGCCTCGTCAACAGCCTCCGGGTCCCCCGACACCTCCCGCAGAACCAACTCGAAATAGTTACCCCGGTGGTCGCTCCGGCGCAGCTTTCGAGCCTGGCGGTGGTATTCGAGGACTCGCCGGTTCTCCGCTACTTCCCCGAGGAACGCGGCGTCTTCATCTTCCTGGCCCGGCCGGTAAACACTGAACCATTGACGAGTGACCGCATGGCGGTCCTTGAGCCCGCAAAAACCCACATCGAAATGGCGACAGCCAGAAAGAGTGGCCAGTTGCCGCGCAACGTAATCGGTATTATCACCCCTTTTTTCCAGCCGAATGCAGAGGTGCTCGCCACCGGACGCCAGGTCATCCGGCAGAGGCAGGTCTTCATCCACGAAAAAATCATCCGGGGTGGACTTGAGCAGGGCACTGGCCACTCTCCCTCCGCCGGAGGTAGGCCAGTCGAGGCGCCAGCCAGACTTCTCCGGGTTTCTGTCAGTGGCGTCGATCATGAGGATACCGCTTCAAGCAGACAAATGGCCTGGCAGGCGATGCCCTCGCCGCGGCCGGTAAAACCCAGTTTCTCGGTGGTGGTTGCCTTGACGCTGACGCGGCTGGCAGGAATGGCAAGATCTTCGGCAATATTCAGACGCATGGCTTGAATATGCGGAGCCATCTTCGGAGCCTGGGCAATGATGGTGGCATCCACATTGCCAATCACAAAACCTTCGTCTGATACGCGCTCCAGAACCCTGCGCAACAGATCCCGGCTATCGGCGCCGGCCCACTCATCACTGGTGTCCGGGAACAAGTGGCCGATATCTCCCAAGGCAGTGGCGCCGAGCAACGCATCAGCGAGGGCATGCAGCAGCACATCCCCGTCAGAGTGGGCCCTCAGGCCCTGACTGAACGGAATACGGACGCCGCCGAGGGTGACATGGTCACCCTCGCAAAACGCATGGACATCGAATCCTTGCCCGATTCGCATAGTGTTATTTCCTTTCCAAGATAAAACCGGCGAGGGCCAGATCGGCAGGTACAGTAACCTTTATGTTATCCGGTCGTCCCTCCACGATACAGGGTATCTGGCCCGCAAACTCGATCGCGGAGGCTTCGTCGGTTACCGGATACCCGGAGTCGATGGCGCTCTCAAGTGCCTGCTTCAGTGCCAGGAAACGAAACATCTGGGGAGTCAGGGCGCGCCAGAGATCGCGACGGTCTACCGTCGCTTCAACCTCGTGGCTCCCGGGCCCGGTACGCTTGAGGGTATCCGCCACTGGCGTTGCCAGCAAGCCTCCTACCGGATGACTCTTCAGTTCGGTTAACAAACGCGCAAGATCGTCAGCATGAAGACAGGGACGAGCCGCGTCGTGGACCAGAACCCAGTCATCATCATTCGCACGGTCAGACAACGCATCAAGGGCCGCCAACACTGACTCTGCACGCTCCGCACCACCGATACAGGTAGTGATACGGCGGTCCTTGCTGGCCTCCGTTCCCGGCCACCACTGGTCATTGGGCCCTGTAGCCACCACGCACGCGGCAAAAGCGGCGTTATCCAGTAAACAGGAAAGTGTGATATCGAGAATAAAACGCTGGCCCAGCCGAAGGTACTGTTTGGGGCAGTCAGCCTTCATTCGCTGGCCGGAGCCTGCGGCGGGAACGATCAGCCAGTAGCGGGGTTTACTCATGAACGTGGTCGGCTTTGAAAGGTCTGGCTTGTGGCTGCCTACTGCTCAACCACCAGGAAGAAGGTTTCATCGTTTCGGATCAGTCCCAGGTTCATGCGCGCCCGCTCTTCTACCGCACCCTTCTCGCCACGGAGATTGCGGACCTCGGCATACAGACGTTCGTTACGAACAGCCAGCTCATCATTTACCTCGCGCTGTTCGGCAATGGCCTTTTCCAGCCCCCATACCTGGGCAAAACTGCCCTCCCCGACCCACAGGCGCACCTGTAGCAGGAGAATGAGAATAATCATGATGGACCAGAGCAACTTCATTGCGGATTCCGTTTACGATGCAACAACCGGACAGTCAGTATAGACCTTAGTGTAGTTTAGCAACAAGTTCTGCTAACCAGTTGTACAAAAAGGCCATCGTGCTTCTCAATTTCAGAGCTACGATGGCCTTTTCCGGTCGGTTACCCGCCAGAGTCCTGCCCGACGAGTAATTCTGGTGACCGGGCGATCAGCCCTGGCCCTTGATCTCGCTCAGACCACGATAAGGCGCGCTGCCATCCAGCGCTTCCTCGATACGAAGCAGCTGGTTGTACTTGGCCACCCGGTCAGAGCGGCACAGGGAACCAGTCTTGATCTGTCCGGCACAGGTAGCAACCGCCAGGTCGGCAATAGTGGTGTCCTCGGTCTCACCGGAACGGTGAGAGATCACCGCCGTGTAGCCCGCGTCCTGGGCCATCCTGATGGCGTCCAGGGTTTCACTCAGGCTGCCGATCTGATTGAACTTGATCAGGATGGAGTTGGCAATGCTCTTGTCGATCCCCTGCTTGAGGATTTTGGTATTGGTAACGAACAGGTCATCACCCACGAGTTGAACCTTGCTACCCAGCTTCTCGGTAAGCACTTTCCAACCGTCCCAGTCACTCTCGTCCATACCATCTTCAATGGACACAATCGGATAGCGCTCACACAGCCCCGCCAGGTAGTCGGCAAAACCGGCGGAATCGAAGGACTTGCCCTCACCGGACAGCTGGTACTGGCCATCTTTGTAGAACTCGGAAGACGCACAGTCCAGCGCCAGGGTCACATCGGTACCCAGCTTGTAACCGGCCTTCTCCACCGCTTCCTGAATCACCGCCAGTGCCGCTTCATTGGACGGCAGGTTGGGCGCAAAGCCACCTTCATCACCTACCGCGGTGTTCAGGCCCTGAGCCTTCAGCACTTTCTTCAGGCTGTGGAAAATCTCTGCGCCTACCCGTAGCGCCTCGGCAAAGCTCTTGGCCGCCACCGGCTGAACCATGAACTCCTGGATATCAACGTTGTTGTCCGCGTGCTCACCGCCGTTGAGGATATTCATCATCGGCACTGGCATGCTGTACTTGCCGGAAGTTCCGTTAAGATCCGCAATGTGCGCATACAGCGGCTTGCCCAGTGACGCAGCGGCAGCCTTGGCGGCTGCCAGGGATACCGCCAGAATCGCGTTGGCGCCCAGATTCGCTTTGTTCTCGGTGCCATCCAGCTCCAGCATGATGTTATCGAGAGCACGCTGGTCAGCTGCATCTTTACCGATGAGAGCGTCGCGGATTTTGGTGTTCACAGCTTCAACAGCCTTCAGGACACCTTTGCCCAGATAGCGATTTGCGTCTTTGTCCCGAAGCTCCAGGGCTTCGCGTGAACCAGTAGACGCACCAGACGGTGCACAAGCACTACCTACCGTCCCATCTTCAAGAATAACGTCCGCTTCAACCGTAGGATTTCCGCGGGAATCCAGTACCTCACGGCCTTTAATGTTGGCAATCTTGGTCATTCTTCTCTGTCTCCAAGTTTGATTTCAAATTTGGGAGTAAGAGCGAGCGGGAACGGCCCTACGAAAAACGCTACAAGCACATCCATGTGCGCTTGAGCTCCGCCATCCATGGCTCCGCACATTTTCGTAGGGCCGTTCCCGCTCACTCCCATAGTCCTTCTGGAACGCAAAAAACCGCCAATCAGGCGGTATCGAGAGGCTTAAAGCTTTTAACAAGGTCATCCACAGCTTTTACCCGCTGGAGAAACGGCTCTAACTGACTAAGCCGCAACGCACAGGGGCCATCACACTTGGCTTTATCCGGGTCAGGATGTGCCTCCAGGAACAGGCCAGCAAGCCCCTGGGACATACCCGCCAGGGCAAGATCGGTTACCTGTGCACGACGACCGCCAGCGGAATCAGCACGTCCGCCGGGCATCTGCAATGAGTGGGTCACATCAAACATGACCGGCACACTCATCGACTTCATGATGCCGAAGCCCAGCATATCCACTACCAGGTTGTTATAACCGAAGCTGCTGCCCCGCTCACACAGGATCACCTTGTCGTTCCCCGCCTCTTCACACTTCTTGATGATGTGCTGCATTTCCTGGGGCGCGAGGAACTGGGCCTTCTTGATATTAATAACGGCGCCGGTCTGGGCCATGGCCACCACCAGGTCGGTCTGGCGGCTCAGGAAGGCGGGCAGTTGGATGATGTCACAGACTTCAGCAGCCGGGGCTGCCTGGGCCGGTTCGTGGACATCGGAAATGATGGGGACACCAAATTTGCTCTTGATGTCAGCCAGGGTCTGTAGACCTTTTTCCAGCCCCGGACCACGGAACGAGTGGACCGACGAGCGGTTGGCCTTGTCGAAGGAAGCCTTGAATACGTAAGGAATACCGAGCTTGCCGGTGGCCTCGACATAAGCCTCGGCCACTTCCATGGCCATCTCCGGCGATTCCAGCACGTTCATACCACCAAACAGCACGAACGGCTTGTCGTTAGCGATCTGAATTCCCGAGACGTTGACCGTACTCTGCGCCATGATCAGAATTCCTTTTTACGGGCCAGGGCTGCCTCTACAAAACCCTTGAACAGCGGATGGCCGTCCCTGGGAGTGGAAGTGAATTCCGGGTGGAACTGGCAGGCTACAAACCAGGGATGATCGGGTACTTCCACCACTTCCACCAGTTTGCCATCGGTTGAGCGGCCGGAAATTCTCAGGCCGGCGCCTTCCAGTTGTGGCAGGAAATGGTTATTCACTTCAAAGCGGTGCCGGTGGCGCTCGCGGATAATCTTGCGACCGTAACAGTTGGCGATGGTGGAGCCTTCTGTCACCACGCAGTCCTGAGCACCCAGGCGCATGGTGCCGCCGAGGTCAGACGCTTCGGTGCGCTCTTCCTTCTCTCCGCTGGCATCCAGCCATTCGGTAATCAGGCCGACCACCGGCTCCGGCGTGTGTTCGCGGAATTCGGTGCTGTGGGCGTCTTTCAGGCCGGCAACGTTGCGGGCGTATTCGATAACGGCAACCTGCATACCCAGACAGATTCCCAGGTAGGGAACCTTGTTTTCCCGGGCGTATTGCACAGTGCGGATCTTGCCCTCCACGCCACGCTCACCGAAGCCACCGGGAACCAGAATGGCATCGGCACTCTGGAGTGCACCGGTGCCATCGCGCTCGATGTCTTCAGAGTCGATGTAGTTCATCCGGACCTTGGTGCGGGTTTTGATGCCGGCATGGAGCAGGGATTCAATCAGGGACTTGTAGGCGTCCAGCAGCTCCATGTATTTGCCGACCATGGCAATAGTGACTTCATGGTCTGGGTTCATCAGGGATTCGACCACCGCGTCCCATTCACCAAGATCGGCCGGGCTGGCGTCAATGCCGAAACGCTCGATGACCAGCTGGTCCAGACCGAATTCATGAAGCATGCGCGGAATCGCATAGATGGACTTGGCGTCCTGGAGCGGAATGACAGCCCGCTCTTCCACGTTGGTAAACAGCGCGATCTTGCGGCGGGAACTGGCGTCCACCTCGTGCTCGGAACGGCACAGCAGAATATCCGGCTGCAGGCCGATGGACCGCATTTCTTTCACGGAGTGCTGTGTGGGTTTGGTCTTGATCTCACCGGCTGTGGCAATGTACGGAACCAGGGTAAGGTGCATGAACAGTGCGCGCTGGGGCCCGACTTCCACCTTCAACTGACGACAGGCTTCCAGGAAAGGCAGGGATTCGATGTCGCCCACGGTACCGCCGATCTCGATCATCGCCACATCGGCACCGGAAGCGCCTTCGACCACACGACGCTTGATCTCGTCAGTAATGTGGGGGATCACCTGAACCGTGCCGCCCAGGTAATCACCGCGGCGTTCCTTACGAATGACTTCCTCGTAAACGCGGCCGGTGGTGAAGTTGTTCCTGCGTGACATCGGCGTGCGGATGAACCGCTCGTAGTGCCCCAGGTCCAGATCGGTTTCCGCGCCATCTTCGGTGACAAAAACCTCACCGTGCTGAAACGGGCTCATGGTGCCGGGGTCCACGTTGATGTATGGGTCCAGCTTGAGAATAGTGACCTTCAGGCCGCGTGCCTCAAGTATCGCGGCCAGAGAGGCCGATGCGATACCTTTCCCCAAGGAGGACACGACACCGCCGGTGACGAAAATATAACGCGTCATGCAGATTCCGTGATTTGTCTGGTTCGGTGAAGGAGGGAGATTGTCATCTCAAGATGGGACGCCAGACTACCAGAAAGGCCTCCGCTTCTCAATTACATTCCCGCTCCACAACAATCCGCCAGCCACTGGCCGGGGCCTCCCCGCAGTATTTGCGGGAAAGCCACAGGTCGCCGGCTCCGACCACTTCTTCGTGGCCATCCTTCACCTCCAGAAGCAGCGGTAGCCGCGCCCTCTCCCAGGGTGGAATATTTTTTTCCTGCAGCCAGTTCTTGAGGGATTTCGAGGGGCCATCGGGAGCCGGCCTGAGGCGTTCGCCTCCTGCCCTCGTAGATATCCGTATATCCGGCACGGGCATTTCAGGGTTAGCCACTGCCACCAGCCGCAGACGCCACTCTCCCCATACCCGTTCCTGGCCAGGAACCAGTGTCAGTTTAACCGATGGCAGCGCCGTGGGTTCACCAACCAGATACAGATTGCCCTGATAGCGGCGCACCACATAGCCATTACCACGCAGTTCAGGCTCCCGATCCGCAGGCGCTCTGACCAGATCTTCAATCACCTGAGGCCAATCGGCAATGGATGGCGGAGTGTATCGGTTACGGATGATCCACCAACGAATCAGGTTTTTTTGCTCCACCTCGACAAGTTGCCCCAAAGCGTCGACGCAGATGCCACCCTGGTCGGTAGCGCACTGCTGGAAACGGATTTCTGCCAGTTTTCCGGCCAGTTCATCACCCTCACGACAGGAACGTGCACTGTGCGCAACACGGTTGACCAGTGACGGCCAGCGGGTCTTTAGAAGTGGCATGATAGATTGACGGAGGAAATTGCGGTCAAAACGCTCATCGGTGTTGCTGGGATCCTCCACCCAGCTGATCCCCTTTGCGACTGCCCAGGCTTCCAGTTCATTGCGGCTGAAACCCAGCAGGGGCCGATACAGTATCCCGTCTCCCAACGACCTTGAATGGGGCATGCCTCCAAGCCCGGCTACGCCGGTGCCTCGCAGCAATCGAAACAGCACTGTCTCGGCCTGATCGTCACCATGATGGGCCATCAACAACAGTTCGCCGGACGTCAGTACCTCTTCGAAGACATTGTAACGGGCAGTCCTTGCCGCTTCCTCAACCCCTCCACTGGCGCCGTCCTCGCGGCCATTGATCACAACCCGGCGGACCTCAAGAGGCACACCCAGTTCGCGGCAAAGCTGCTGGCAGAATTGCTCCGTTCGATCGGCATTGGGTTGCAACTGATGATTGACGTGAACCGCTGACAACCGACCTGAATCGGCGTGCAGGGTTGCAGCAACATGAAGAAGCAGGACCGAGTCCATCCCTCCACTGAGGGCGACTCGTAACCGGGGCGCTGAAGGCAGTTGCCTGACCGGGGCGCAGAGAGCCTCCGGCCAGCCTGATCCTGAGCCGGGGTTACCGGCCCGTGTCATATCGGGTCAACCGCTCGTAGCGGCGGGACACCAGCTCTTCTGCCGGCAAACGGCTGAGTTCGGCAATGCCCTTGCTCAGGGTCGCGCGAAGGGATTCGGCCATCTTCTCAGGGTTGCGATGAGCGCCACCCAGGGGTTCGGCAATCACATTGTCCGCCAGCCCAAGGTCCCTCAGGCGGTCAGCGGTCACCCCCATGGCCTCGGCTGCCTGGGAGGCAAACTCTGCGCTCTTCCACAAAATGGAGGCACAGCCCTCCGGGGAGATAACCGCATAGGTGGAATACTGGAGCATGTTGAGCTGGTCGCATACACCAATGGCCAGTGCGCCACCTGAACCGCCCTCACCCACTACCGTGGAGATAATCGGCGTTTTCAGGCGTGACATCACTGCCAGGTTGAAAGCGATGGCTTCACTCTGGCCACGCTCCTCGGCGCCGATGCCGGGATAGGCGCCCGGCGTATCGATAAACGTGAGGATCGGCATGCTGAAGCGTTCGGCCATTTCCATCAACCGCAGGGCCTTGCGGTAGCCTTCCGGGCGGGGCATGCCGAAATTGCGCTTTACCTTGTCGCGCACTTCCCGGCCCTTCTGATGGCCGATCACCATCACCGGTTTACCGTCCAGGCGGGCAGTACCGCCTACAATGGCCTGGTCGTCGGCGTAACGACGGTCACCATGCAACTCGTCGAAATCGTCAAAGATCATGTCGACGTAGTCGAGGGTGTAGGGCCTGCGTGGATGGCGCGCCAGTCTCGACACGTCCCAGGGCTGGAGGTCCGAGAAGATGCTTTCCGTCAGGCTTACGCTCTTTTTGCGTAGCCGGCTGATCTCGTCGGTAATGTTGATGTCGGTGTCGTTGCCCACCATACGAAGCTCTTCAATCTTGGCTTCAAGGTCGGCAATAGGCTGTTCGAAATCCAGATAGTTAGGGTTCATGATGTTCCATCATTTGCTTGCATGGCGAGAATGTAAGTCACCAAACCAGAATTTTGGACAAAGATAGCAGCGCCCGGGCCATGGCTAAAGCGTACCTTGGTATGAGTCCGCTTTCTGACAAAAACGTAATGTTTCAGCACGTCGCCACACCGGGGATGAACCTTGCCGGACACTATCAATCATAGACCAGTTCTACGGACTGGTCGCCCACCAGATACTTCAGCTCCAGCAATAGGTCGTCATCTGGCTGAACACGCCAGGATTCACCCAGTTCGATGCGGGTGCTGGCGTTGTCGCTGCTGTATTCGATCCACACCGGGCTGCCTTCACAACGGAAGGGCCGCAGAGTGGAGTCCAGCTTGTCCAGCAGGCCGTTCTGCAACTGGTCGGCGTGAATGGCGAGTTTGAGCCCGCGGCTGAACTGTTGCCGGGCCGTGCCCACGTCCATCACCGAATTCACCCGCATTTTCATCTGGCCAGAGTAATCGTCGTGGCTGACCTGCCCCTCAACCACGATCACCTGATCTGACTGCAACAGCTCCCGGTTCTCGAAAAACGCCTCGGAGAACAACGTTGCCTCGATGCGGGCACTGCGGTCGTCCAGGGTGATAAACGCCATGGTAGAGCCGGTACGGGTTTTCATTGAGCGTTGAGCCACCACCAGGCCAGCAACGCGCTGGGGTTGTCGCGCAGGCTTGAGGTCGGCAATGGAAGAACGTACAAACCGTCGAACCTCTTTCTCATATTCATCGAAGGGGTGGCCGGTCAGATAAATGCCGAGGGTATCCTTCTCCCCCTTCAGGCGCTGTTTCTTTGGCCATTCCCGTACATCTGCCACATCAGAGTAGGGGTCGCCATCCTCACCGCCCATGAGCATTTCGCCGAACATATCCGTCATACCTGCGGATTCGTTGCGGGACTGCTGGCCGGCCTGTTGAATGGCCTTATCAATGCTTGCCATCAGCTGTGCACGTCCGGCGCCCAGCTTGTCCATGGCCCCGGAACGAATCAGCGCCTCCATGGCCCGCTTGTTCACTTTCTTCAGGTCCACGCGGCGGCAGAAATCAAATATATCCTGGTAGGGTTCACCCTCTGCGCGCCCGGCCTGGATGCTGCCAATCGGACCCTCGCCCAGGCCCTTGATCGCGCCCAGGCCGTAAATAATGGCGCCATCCTCGTTCACCGTGAAGGTGAACTCGGAACGGCTGACATCAGGCACCAGCAGTTCCAGCCCCATACTGCGGCATTCCTCCACCAGCGTGACCACCTTGTCAGTGTTCTGCATGTCCGCTGTCAGCACCGCTGCCATGAACTCAGCTGGATAATGAGCCTTCAGCCAGAGCGTCTGGTAGGAAACCAGGGCGTAGGCAGCAGAGTGGGATTTGTTGAAGCCGTAACCGGCGAACTTCTCGACGAGGTCGAAGATGTTTTCCGCCAGCGTCTTGTCGATGCCGTTCTTTTCACAGCCGTCCAGGAAGAACTGCTTCTGCTTGGCCATCTCCTCGGGCTTTTTCTTGCCCATGGCCCGGCGCAGCATGTCGGCGTTACCGAGCGTGTAGCCGGCCATCACCTGGGCGATCTGCATGACCTGCTCCTGGTACAGGATAACCCCGTAGGTGGGCTCCAGAACCGGCTTCAGGCCATCATACTGATAGTCCGGGTGCGGAAACGACATTGGCTGTCGGCCGTGCTTACGGTCGATAAAGTCATCCACCATGCCCGATTGCAGCGGGCCAGGACGGAACAGCGCCACCAGGGCAATCATGTCTTCCAGGGAATCCGGCTGCAGGCGGCGGATCAGGTCTTTCATGCCACGGGATTCCAGCTGGAATACCGCGGTGGTTTCCGCTTTCTTGAGCATGGTGAAAGACGGAACGTCGTCCAGCGGTATCTCGTTGATGTCCAGTGCCGGCTTGCCCTGCTTCTCCCGGCGGGGATTGATCATCTTCAGGGCCCAGTCGATGATGGTGAGGGTTCGCAGGCCCAGGAAGTCGAACTTCACCAGGCCGGCATCTTCCACATCACCCTTGTCGAACTGGGTTACCAGGCTGCCGCCCTCATCATCGCAATACAGTGGCGAGAAGTCGGTAATCTTGGTGGGCGCGATCACCACACCACCGGCGTGTTTACCGGCATTACGGCAGACCCCCTCAAGCTTAAGGGCCATTTCCCAGATTTCCTGGGCTTCTTCGTCGTTTTCCAGGAACTCGACCAGCTGCGGCTCCTGTTCCAGGGCTTTCTCCAGGGTCATGCCCGGCTCGAAAGGAATCATCTTGGACAGCTTGTCCGCCAGCCCGTAGGACTTGCCCTGAACCCGGGCCACGTCGCGAACCACCGCCTTGGCGGCCATGGTACCGAAGGTGATGATCTGGGATACCGCTTCACGGCCGTATTTCTCTGCCACATAGGCGATGACCCGGTCACGGCCTTCCATGCAGAAATCCACGTCGAAGTCGGGCATGGATACCCGCTCCGGGTTCAGGAAGCGCTCGAACAGCAGGTCGTATTCCAGTGGGTCCAGATCGGTAATCAACTGGGCGTAGGCCACCAGCGAGCCGGCACCGGAGCCCCGACCCGGGCCCACCGGCACGCCGTTATTCTTGGCCCACTTGATGAAGTCCATAACGATCAGGAAGTAGCCGGGGAAGCCCATCTGGGTGATGATATCGAGCTCGAAATTCAGCCGTGTGTAGTAGGCCTCGCGCTTGGTGTCGTAGTCCGGGTCATCCTTGCTCAGGGTCTTCGCCAGCCGCTCTTCCAGGCCCTCTTCCGACACCTTGCGGAAGTATTCATCCATGGTCATGCCATCAGGGATGGGGTAGTTCGGCAGGAAGTACTCCCCCATCCGCACCTGTACCGAGCAACGGCGGGCGATCTCGACCGTGTTCTCCACCGCCTCGGGAATGTCCGAAAACAGCTCGATCATTTCCTCGGCACTGCGCAGGTATTGCTGATCGCTGAAGCGGCGATCCCGTCTCGGGTCATCGAGGGTGCGGCTTTCGCCGATGCAGACCCTGGCCTCGTGGGCCTCGAAATCTTCGGCGTGGAGGAAGTGAACGTCGTTCGTGGCTACTACCGGGCATGAAAGGGCTTCTGCCAGTTCGATATTCAGGTGCAGGCAGTCTTCATCTCCCGGCCGGCCGGTGCGCTGAAGTTCCAGGTAGAACGACCCGGGATAAAGCGTCATCCAGTATTCAGCGCGCTGCCGGGCAAGATCCAGCTTGCCGGCCATCAGTGCCTTGCCGACATCGCCCATCCGCGCCCCCGACAAGGCAATAAGCCCGCCGGAGCGGTCTTCCAGCCACTTGCGCTGGATGATGGGCTTGCCGAACCGCTGCCCTTCCGTATACCCCAGGGAAACCACTTCGGTGAGATTCAGATAGCCGTCGTTATCACGTGCCAGCAGGGTAATGCGGAAGGGGTTGTCCGGCTCTTCCGGGTTTTCAACCCAGAGATCCGCACCAATGACGGGTTTTACCCCGGCACCCATGGCGGCCTTGTAGAAACGCACCAGGGAACACATGTTGGACTGCTCGGTCAGGCCAACTGCTGGCATGCCCAGCTCTGCAACCCGACTGATCAGCGGTTTCACCCGCACCAGCCCATCTACCATGGAATATTCGGAGTGCACGCGGAGGTGGACAAAGGTCTGTGACATAGCGCCGGGGTAATCCTGCTTGATGATTCCGGATCGGGTGGGTTCAGCGCCCGATCAGTTCTTTGATGTCTTCTTCTGTCTGTGGGCCGAAACGGGCTTCCACCAGGTCTCCGTCAGGGTTGATAACGAAGGTGGCCGGCAAGGCTACCGGGGTTTTCCAGCCGAATTCAGGGCCAGGGTCCTCGTTCAGCATGCCGTACCGGATTCCCATTCTGTCGCCCAGTTCAATCAATTCCTGGCCCCGGATGTCATCGAAGTTTACGCCCAGGACCACAATGGCACCGGACCTGTCGAGGTCATTAAGTTCCGGGATTTCCTCCAGGCAGGGCTTGCACCATTCTGCCCAGTAGTTGACCAGCACCCAGTGGCCGCGCAGGCTCTCCCATTTCAGCACCGTGCCATCCGGCTTTTCAAACTCCGGATTCTGGCAGCCCGCCAGCATCAATAAGACGAGTATTATACCGATTCCACGTGCCCTGCTGGAATTAGACATCATTGCACGATGCTCTAAGGGTTTATCAACAGTGTGCCCGGCAGGGTATTGCACAGGGTGGCCTCCTGTTAGACTACGGCGCTCGTACATACTTGCGGTTTACCTGACCCGGAAAGAGGGAGAACCATGACAGAACCGACCCGGATTTTCCACAACCCACGCTGCTCAAAATCCCGGCAAACCCTTGAACTCCTTCGAGAACAGGGTGTTGAACCAGAAATTATACGCTACCTGGAAACGCCGCCAACAGTGCAGATACTGGAACACATCCTGGAGGCTCTCGATATTGGCCCACGGGAGCTGATGCGAACCGGCGAAAAAGAATACCGGGAACAGGGCCTGGACGATCCAGAGCTGGATCGGGAGACCCTGATCAAAGCCATGGTGGCCACCCCGAAACTGATCGAGCGCCCCATCGTCATCAAAGGCAACAATGTGGCCCTGGGCCGACCGCCCGAGAACGTCCTCAACATTCTTTAAACGGAGACAGGTGATGGCTGCCGAGGCCCCCTACATTCTGGTGTTGTACTACAGCCGCACCGGCCAGACTGCAGAAATGGCTACCCAGATCGCCCGGGGCGTGTCCCGGGTGGCTGGCATTGATGCCAGAATTCGCACAGTGCCGAGCGTATCGCCGGATACCGAGGCGTCGCTGCCGGCGGTGCCGGACGATGGCGCACCCTACGCCAGCAAGGGTGACCTGGCAAACTGTTCTGGCCTGGCCATCGGCAGTCCGACCCGCTTTGGTAACATGGCCGCGCCACTGAAGTATTTTCTCGACAGCACCGGGGACCTGTGGCTGAACGGAACGCTCTCCGGCAAACCTGCCGGTGCCTTTACTTCAACTGGCAGCCTTCACGGAGGACAGGAAAGCACCCTGCTGACCATGATGGTGCCGCTTTTGCACCACGGAATGGTGCTGTGCGGGGTGCCCTACTCCGAAAACGCCCTCAACGAGACCACGTCCGGGGGCACCCCCTATGGCCCGTCCCACTGGGCCGGCACCGGAGTGCAGCAGGCAGTGACCGACCACGAAAAAACCATCTGCCAGACATTCGGTGAACGCCTGGCCCGGCTCGCCGTAAAACTTATCGACTGACAGCCCATTACCAACAACGGAATCCTGAATGCTTCACAATCCGAAAGCACGCATCACGGCCCGACTGACCATTGCGCTTTATCTTGCAACCCTGGTGACTCTGGTCGTTACGACGTTTTATCCGGTGCAGACTGAGGGTGTCTCGGTAACCCTGATGCTCAGCATCAAACTGATCCCGCTACTGGTGTTTGCAGTGCCCGTATTCCGCGGCCATAACCGGGGTTATATATGGCTGAGCTTTGTGGTCATTTTCTATTTCACCCGTCACGTTGTGTCCGCCTGGCTCAGCGAAGGCGCCATTGCGCCGCTGATCCTCACAGTGCTGACCTTCCTGCTGTTTACAGTGGCCATGGTCCATCTTAAGGTAAATCGCCCACAGCCGGTTTCAGAAACCTGACAGGAAGCACTCCATGGCCGACAGCACCCATCCACCTGCGCCCCACAGAAGCACACTGACCCTGAGGGACATCTGTACGGCACTGGTAACCAGCGGTGACATCACCCAGGAGGACGCTGAGCGGGTTCTGTCAGCCAACATCAGTGCTTTTACAGGTGGCAGCGGGCCAGCCAGCCATCGCCACCCGCTGGAACTGGTCGCCAAGGCCGGCCTGGAAAGCCAGAAAACCGGCCGCACCCTGGATCTGGACAAGCTTACCCAATGGCTCGCGGAATGGGCGGAGCAACCCTATTACCACATTGACCCCCTGAAGATAGACACGCCGGCCATCGCCCGGGTGATGTCCTATGCCTTTGCCCAGCGGCATGGCATTCTTGCCGTTGAAATCGGCCGTGACGAGGTGCTGATCGCCAGCAGCGAGCCGTTCAAGGGCGACTGGGAAAGCAACCTGCGGCAGGCAGTCGGCAAGGATATCCGCCGGGTGGTGGCCAACCCCGAGGATATCCGCCGTTACACGGTCGAGTTCTACCAGCTGGCCAGTTCTGTCAGCAAGGCCGGTGGCAACAAGTCAGCCAACCCCGCAGGTGCGCAGAACTTCGAACAACTGCTGGACCTGGGCGCCAGCGAAAACCCGGACGCCAACGACCAGCACGTGGTCAAGATTGTCGACTGGTTACTGCAGTACGCCTTTGACCAGCGTGCGTCTGACATCCACATCGAACCACGGCGCAACGTCACCCAGGTGCGTTTCCGCATCGACGGCGTGCTGCACAACGTGTACGAATTTCCGGACCAGGTCGGCGTGGCGGTTACCAGCCGCCTGAAGATCCTTGGCCGGCTGAACGTGGCGGAAAAACGCCGCCCCCAGGACGGCCGCATCAAGACCCGCAAGCCGGACAACAGCGAAGTGGAGCTGCGCCTGGCCACCATGCCCACCGCATTTGGCGAAAAAATGGTAATGCGGATCTTCGACCCGGAAGTGCTGCTGAAATCCTACGAACAACTGGGCTTTTCAAAGGAAGATCGGGAACGCTGGCAGGGCATTACCGACAGGCCCCATGGCATCGTGCTGGTCACCGGCCCCACCGGTTCCGGCAAGACCACCACCCTGTATTCCACCCTCAAGCAGCTGGCCACCCCCGAGGTGAACATCTGCACCATTGAGGATCCCATCGAGATGGTGGAACCGGCCTTCAACCAGATGCAGGTACAGACCAACATTGAGCTGACCTTCGCCTCCGGCGTGCGGGCCTTGCTGCGGCAGGATCCGGACATCATCATGATCGGCGAGATCCGCGACCTTGAGACAGCCGAGATGGCCGTGCAGGCTGCACTGACCGGGCACCTGGTGCTGTCCACCCTGCACACCAACGATGCCCCCAGCGCGATTACCCGGCTGATGGAGCTGGGCATTCCCCCTTACCTGATTCGCGCCACGGTGCTGGGTGTAATGGCCCAGCGGCTGGCCAGAACCCTGTGCCCCCACTGCAAGGAGCCGGGGCCTGTGGACGAGCAGGCCTGGCAAAGCCTGACACGGCCCTGGAAGGCAACCACGCCCAAACAGGTCTATCACCCGGTGGGATGCCTGGAGTGCCGGAATACCGGCTATTACGGTCGCGCGGGGGTGTATGAAATCATGCAGATCTCCGGCAACCTGATCCGCCAGATTACCGAGCAGTGCGAACTGGAGCAGCTGCGGGTGGATGCCTACAAGGATGGTATGAAATCGCTACGGCTCAGCGGTGCACAGAAAGTGTCAGCCGGCTCTACCACTGTCGAGGAGATCCTGCGGGTTACCCCCGAAAGCCAGCGGTAAGCTGCCCCCTTTTTCACGAATCCGGGGACACGCCGCACTGGGCCAGAAGCTGCTGCCAGCGCCGGGCATGGGATTCAGTCGCCCGGTCCAGTTGGCCCCACAGGCTTTCGGTATTTCCTGTGTCCAGGTGCTGCCGGTACCAGTCCCTGAAAGCCTCCGGCATGGTGTCCTCCTGCTGCGCCGCCAGTTTCTCCAGCGGTTCGATCAGAGCCTCTTTAGCCTGGTCAACGCGTTGCAGATAAGTCTGAACACCGTCAACGTAAGCTCTGGAATAGGCCTCCCCGAGGGCCCCAGTTGCTGTGCTGGCACCGTCCTCCGGACATAACGGATCGGTTTCAGCCCTCCTGGCCAGCAGAGCTGTCGCATCATCAAGCCGTGTAACCAGCAACTGCGCGCTGTTCATCAACTGGCCTGCCCGATGCGCAGCCTGCCAGCGCTGGTGTACCTCTCCAACGTATTCCAGTGGCTCATCGGTGTTGCCAGCCAACAGACCAGTGACGGTCCCATTAAGCTTCATGACACCACTGGCCAGCTCAGCGACCGGGTTCTCGTCACTCTTCCCGGGATAGTACCCTTGGGCCAGGGTGAAAAGCCGCTCAACCTCCTCCACGCCCCAGGTCGCATTCCAGACAGCGATGGCCAGCGTTTCGGATTTACTCTCGATAGCCTCTTGCAGATCTTCCTTGACACTTTCCCGATCAGTCTGGGGGATACAGTTTTCAGCGGCGCGGATAAAGTTCGCCTCGTAACGTAACCGGTTCAGGGGTTGCATCACCCGGCCCATAATGGAATTTCGCTCACCAACCACGTATTGCAGCTCACATCCATAGAGAGACAGGAAATCCAGCATTCCCATATCCAGGTCAGGCATTTCCAGGAAGCGCTCACGGCGACGGGGGATCTGTGAGACCGGACTGACTTCGGACAACTCAGGGCTCAGTTCCAGGGCGTCCGCCACCCGGATCACATAGTTGTCCATCATCTCCGGAACGCCCGAGTCCGGGGCGCAGCCCGCCAGATAGAAGCACAGAAGAGAGATAATCAGTTTTCGGGTATCAGGCACACTGCCTCCTGCTCACGGTGCTCTCAGAGAAGAAGGCGCAATAGGTGGGTCAGCGCTGCAGGAGAAACCGGTCTACGTCAGCAAATTCCCGGGCCACCTGACGTTCAGTTTCCGGGATATCTCCCTCGCGAATCAGCCAGACCGTCTGCATGCCAGCACTTTCAGCGGCCTGCAATTCGGCTTCCACATCCGACAGGAACAGCACGGTTCCGGGTTCTACGCCCAGTTCATTGATGATGTTGCCATAGGATTCCGGCTCTTTCTTGCCACCGATACGGGTATCAAAATACCCGGAAAAGAACGGTGTCAGATCCCCCGCCTCGCTGAATCCGAAAATCAGCTTCTGCGCCTTCACGGAACCGGAAGAATATACGTACAGGCGAAATCCCCGATCATGCCAGCGCTGAAGGTATTCGGCGGCATCCTCGTAGATGTGGCCGCGAAAGGCACCCTGCTGGTAGCCCTGCTCCCAGAGCATGCCCTGCAGGGTTTTCAGGGGTGTTTCCTTGCGATCTTCGCGAATCCAGGTATCCAGCACTCCAATGAGCCCCTCGACATCGTTCCTGGCCACTCCGGACGTTTGCGCAATCGCATCCAGTTGTTCCCGAATCTCGATGCTGTCGGCCTCGCCCTCCCGCACAAAATCGGCCATGTGCTTCGCCGAATAGGGAAACAGCACCTCATGAACGAAGGAGATCGAGCTGGTGGTCCCCTCGATGTCTGTCAGGATCACGCGAATCATCCGGCGGCTCCTGCCAGGCGTTCATAACGGGGTAACCGGCTGGCAATGTCCTCGCCGGTGAAATCTGCAACCCAGCCTTCGGGATTGGTGAACAGGCGAATGCAGGTAAACGCAGGCTCCGGGCCCATATCAAACCAGTGCCGTGTGCCATCCGGCACGCTGATCAGGTCGTTTTTCTGGCACAGAACGGCGTATATCTGGTCGCCGAAATGCAGATAGAACAGGCCCTGTCCGCGGACGAAGAACCGAACTTCGTCCTCGCTGTGTACATGCTCGTCCAGGAACTTGTTACGAAATGCCTCCTTCTGGGGGTTATCCGGGTTCAGGCTGATCACGTCTGCTGCCTGAAACCCACACTCGTCCTTGAGGGCCTGAATCTCGCCTGCGTAGGCTTCCAGGATATCGTCTGACGATGCGTCCGCGGGCAGGTCCCGGGTGTTCCATTGTTCGAACCGCACACCGTGCTCCGCCAGCAGGTTGGCAATCTTGCCGGCGTCTTCGGTGACGATGCGAGGCGTTTCGGGTGCACTCTGGTCAAAAATACTCAAGGTTGTCATCGGCGGACCCTCATGGTTTCAAGCTCACATTCAAACAGAAATTCAAAGGCTTCAACATGGCGCAAGCAGTCTGCCATGGTCCTGCCCCAGGTATAAAGGCCATGTCCGCGGATCAGGTAGCCCGGCTGCCCGGGATGCTGGTGGAACCATTCTCCGGTTTGCCGTGCAAGCGCAGGAATGTCCTGGGTGTTGTCGAAAACCGGCACCGTGAGCTCTGATTCGTGGGTATCAATGCCTGAAAAGGCTTTCTGTAACTCGTATCCCTGCAATGTCAGAGGCTTTCCGGCCGGCAGCAGCCGGCTCAGCACTGTCGCCTTGACCGAATGAGTATGCAATACCGCACCGACTTCCGGGAAGGTCTGGTAAAGAACGGTGTGCAGCTGTGTTTCAGCGGATGAGCGGGCGTTGCTCTGAACGGCTTTTCCAGCCAGATCCACCACCATCACATCGCCGGCGACCAGTTGCCCCTTGTGGCGACCGGAGACGGTAACGGCAATATGTTCATCGTCGATGCGCGCCGAATAGTTGCTGCTGGTGGCCGGAGACCAGCCCTGGCCGTACAGAAATCGGCCTGCATCAATGATGGATTGCGCGGCAATGGCGTAGCGGGTTACGTCAAACAAAAGGCACCTCGGAACAGACACGCCGGTTCAGCGCTTGATGATTTCCATTATAAGGATGGGCGGGCCACCCGCAAATGGTGACGTACGGCGATCAGGTCCGCAACCACGGAAATGGCGATCTCGGCAGGGGTCTTGCTGGGAATATTGATGCCGACGGGCGCTCTCAGCCTGCCCAGCTGTTCTTCCGCCACTCCCAGCGATGCCAGCCGTTCCCGGCGCTCGGCGGAGGTTCGGACCGAGCCCATGGCACCAACGTAAGAAGCCCCGGAATTCAAAGCCGCCAGCAGCCAGTCCCGGACGTCATTGAAAACGGACTCGTGGGCGCCAGTGGCCATCCGGTGTTTACACCTGCGCTTTCAGGGGAAGCCTGCGCTGGCGCTTGCCAGTCAGGGCAAACAGCGCATTACCCAGCGCCGGAATCACCGGCGGAACACCCGGCTCGCCAACGCCCGTTGGCGCCTCGTCACTATCAACAATGTCGACAACCACTTCCGGGCGCTGGTCGTGCCGCATCAACGGGTAATCGTGGAAATTGCTCTGCTGGACCTGCCCGTCCCTGAAGGTAATGTCGCCATAAAGCGCCGCTGTGAGACCGAAGATCACACCACCCTCGATCTGATCGCGCACAATGTCCGGATTGACCACCTGGCCACAGTCAACGGCGCAGACCACCTTGTGCACGCGGATTTCGCCGGCCTCAACACTGGCCTCGACCACCTGGGCGACGTAGGTGCCAAAACTGCGGAACAGGGCTATGCCGCGTGCCCGGCCCTCCGGTGCCGGGTCGTCCCATTGCGCCAGCCTGACGGCGCGATCGAGCACCTCCAGATGCCTGGGCTCATGGTCAATCAGCGACCGCCGGAACTGATAGGGGTCCTGCCCCAGTTCACTGGCCAGCTCATCCATGAAGGTTTCCACCGCAAAGCCGTTGTGGGAAAACCCGACTGACCGCCACCAGGAAACGGGCACGCCCGGGTCCGTGTGGGTGTGGCGGATATCAAGATTCGGCACCCGGTACGGATACTCGATGGCGCCTTCTATGGCGGAGTGATCCTTTGGTGTGGCAATGCCCTCGGCCATCAGCCCCACCCGACCCAGCGTGTTGTACAGAAATTTCGGTGCCCAGGGATACTGCGCAGGCGCCGCGTTGCGTACGTACCAGTCCAGTATCTGGGGGCCAACAACCTGGTGGTGCCAGCCGGTAACCTGATCACCGCTGACACTGGCCTGCATGCGATGCAGCATGGCCGGGCGATACAGGTCATGGCGGGTGTCTTCCTCCCGCGACCAGATCAGTTTGACCGGTTTGCCAACTCTGAACGCCACCGCAGAGGCTTCCTCGATGTAATCGTTGGTCAGCCGACGCCCGAAACCGCCACCGAGGAAGGTGGTATGGATGGTCACATCATCCGGTGACAGGTCGGTTACCCTGGCAGCCGCAATACGGCCAAGATCCGGTGCCTGGGTTGGTGCCCAGACTTCAATTCCGTTGTTCCGATACCAGGCCGTCGCATTCATCGGCTCCAGCGTGGCGTGGGCCAGGTAGGGCTGCTCGTAGCTGGCGTCAACCAGGCGTTCAGCACTCTCGACCGCATCTCCGTAGTCGCCCTCGCTGCGTTCGCTTTCGCCCGGGTCTTCGTCGGCCGCCTTGTGATAGGAAGAAAAAACCTCGTCATTCGACAGGCTCAGGGCGTCGCTGTTATCCCATTCAATGGTCAGTGCATCCTGTGCCTTGCGAGCCCGCCAGTATTTGTCGGCGACCACCGCAACGCCCCGCTCAATGTCGAAAACGTCCAGGACACCGGGCAACCTGCGAGCTTCCGAATCGTCGAAGGACCGGACGCGGGCGCCATAGCGGGGCGGACGGGTGACAACGGCGTAAACCATGCCGTCCAGCTCAACATCAATGCCATAGATCGGGGCGCCGGTGGATTTGGCTTCGGCATCCAGGCGGCCCCGGTTCTTGCCGATGTATTTCCATTCGTTGCGGGGCTTGAGATCGGGATCTCCTGGAGCCTCCTGTTTCGCCGCCAGCTCCACCAGTCGGCCATAAGGCAGGCTTTCATCGCCGCTCGGGTGCACCACCCGGCCGTCAGCCGCCCGGCAGTCTTCCGGGCTGACGCCCCAGACGCTGGCAGCTGCCCTGATCAGCATGATGCGGGCAGAGGCCCCGGCTATCCGTAATGGCTGCCAACTGGTCGCCATGCTGGTGCTTCCGCCCGTCAGTTGCAGCTTGTACAGAGGATTGCGGTACTCAGGGGCCACCGGTGCGAACCTGGGCTGTATGGCAGCAGGGGCCACTTCCAGCTCTTCGGCGATCAGTGTGGTCAGGCCGGTGTAGGTGCCCTGTCCCATTTCTACCCGGGCCAGGGTGAAATAAACCTTGTCGTCGGCCGTCAGCTCAAGCCAGGCATCCGGCTTCCAGTCGCCGCTTTTTTCATCGTAACCGGTCTGTATTCCGGCACAGCCCGGCAGCGACAGGGAAATCACCAGCCCGCCAGACGTGCCTGCAGTAACCTTGAGGAAGTCGCGTCTATTCATGGTCATATCACGCCTCCCCGCGGCTGGACTGCCCGGCGCGGTTTTCAACCACGGACTCGACGGCGGCAACAATACGGGAGTAGGTGCCGCAACGACACAGATTACCGCTTACCGCAGCAACAATATCCTCACGGGAGGGAGACTCGTTGTGCTGCAACAAGTGAGCAGCGCTCATGATCTGACCTGACTGGCAATAGCCGCACTGGGGCACCCCGTGTTCCACCCAGGCCTGTTGCAGGGGATGCAAATCGCCATCGCTTGTCAGGCCTTCGATCGTGGTCACATCTCCACCTTCGGCCATTTCCACCGGCGTGGAGCAGGAACGTACCGGCTGTCCATTCAAGTGGACGGTACAGGCGCCGCAAAGCCCCTTGCCGCAGCCGAATTTGGTACCTTTAAGCCCAAGTTCGTCGCGAACGACCCACAGCAGGGGGGTGTCGCTTTCAACCTCAACGGTTTGCTTTTTGCCATTCACAGTCAGGCGCACGGCCATGAATACTCTCCCGTGTTTACCGGAGCCATGGCCCCGGCTGAGTTTTTATTGTTTGTCAGCCGGAACGGCCTTACTTGACGACGTCCTTACCGTCCTTGTCAGTCCAGATCTTTCGTTCGCCAGTCGGCATTTTCCCCTCGGAGTCCCAGACCTCACGGTCCGTTGTCGCCTCTTCGACCTTGCCGTTATCATTCCAGATAACACGGTCCTTGCACCCGACCAGGGCCGCTGCCACAAAAAGTACCAACATCAACTGTTTCACTCTTACCTCCGGACCGATCTCATCGGTTTTGGCTGATTATCTTCAGGCACCGTGAATTTCACGGTTGCGCTGCTTGTCACGGTCGCTCTTGCGAACCATGACGTAGACGGCACCGGTGCCGCCGTGACGCTTCTGTGCCGAATGGAACGCCAGCACATCGTCCAGCTCCGGAAGCCATTTGGCGATGTAGCTCTTGAGCTGGGCGATACCGTCCGGGTTACGCTCACCCTTGCCGTGCAGGATGATCACCGACCTTAGCCCGTAGCGGACACAGTCATTTATAAAGCCGAACACCTCCCGGCGTGCCTCCTCGACTGTCATCCGGTGCAGATCCAGGCGTGCTTCAATCGGGTACTGCCCAAGACGGAACTTGCGAAACACCCCGTTCTGGACACCCGGGCGCTGCCAGCACAGGACATCGTGTGCCGTCAGCGGCTCCACCATATCAGCGGTCAGCGGGTTACGGTCCTTCAGCGGCTGATCCATGGCTGACCGTTGCCGCTCGAGGTGACCCGGCGTCAGTTCCTTCGGAGTCTTCACGTCGGCCTTGTTGGGTTTCCGGATGCGACGGACGTCCTTCATCTCCTCCAGAAAGCTAAGGCGCTCATCTTTGGTCGTCATGTCGATATCATTTGCAGTCGGGTTGATGGGACTTTAACACCCGCCGGCCCACACCCGCCACAGCGTTAATAATTGACTATCCGACGAAAATCTTAGGGCCCGCTTACCTGTAGTTAGTCTACACTTCAGGCACATAACAACCACAACGGAGCGCGTTTATGACCGCCGCACCCCAGGACAGCGAACGCCCCCAGAATACACGCGCCATTATGACCTTTCTGCGTGAGCATTCGCCATTTTCGAACATGGACGATTCACATCTGGCCCATTTTGCAGAACACGCTTCCCTGCGGTTCTATGCCGATGACGATGTCGTACTCTCGCCGGAGGACGGCCCTGTAAAACGATTCTACATCGTCAAGCAGGGGCGCATTCGCGGCGAACGCGCCCGGGACAAGGACGGCGAGACGGAAACCACGTTCGAAATCAGCCAGGGTGAGTGTTTTCCTCTGGCAGCCCTGATCGGCGAGCGCCCCACCCGTACGCTTCACCGCGCCTCCGGGGACACTTTCTGCCTCAGCATTGAACACGACACCTTTGTCACGCTGTTCTCACAGAGTGACCCTTTCCGCGATTTCTGCCTGCGGGGTGTCAGCAGCCTGCTGGACCAGGTCAACCAGCGAATACAGACTGGCGCCATGGCCTCCATAGGCTCCAGCAACTCTCTGGACACCCCCCTGGAACGCTATGCCATTCGCAACCCCATTGTGTGCTCACCGGACCTGCCAGTGCGCAAGGCCGTCGCACGCATGCACGAGAATAATGTAGGCAGCATTGTCATAACCGATGACGAGCGGCACCCCACGGGCATCTTTACCCTGAGGGACCTGCGCACCATGGTGGCGGAAGAGAAAGGTCCGCTGGACACACCCATCGGGCAGGTGATGACAAAAAAACCCTGCTGCCTGACAGCCCAGGCCGACGCCTTTGAAGCCGCCATGCTCATGGCAGAGCACCACTTTGCCCATATCTGTGTGGTGGATGAGGACAAGCGCCTGATAGGCATGGTCTCGGAGAGAGACCTGTTCTCCCTGCAACGGGTGGATCTGGTCAATCTCGCCCGTACCATCGGCACCGCCAGCCATCTAAGGACCCTGGTCAGCCTGAGAACCGACGTTTCCAGGCTCGTGGACGCCATGCTTGCCCACGGAGCAGACTCCGGTCAGGTGGTAAAAATCATTACCACCCTGAACGATGTTACTGTGCGCCGGGTGCTGGAGTTGAACATAAAGAAGCACGACCCGGGCATTCCCTTCACCTGGCTGACCTTCGGCAGCGAAGGCCGGCAGGAGCAGACATTGTTGACGGACCAGGACAACGGCATCCTGTTCGAAACACCAGAGGGAATGAGCGAAGACCAGGCAAGGGAAAAACTTCTGCCGTTTGCCGAAACCATCAACAAGGAACTGGCAGAATGTGGTTTCACCCTGTGCAAGGGCAACATCATGGCCAGCAATCCGAAACTGTGCCTCAGTGGCCGTGAGTGGGACGACTGGTTCATCCGGTTTATCGACGCATCTACCCCGCAAAACCTGGTGTACTCGTCCATATTCCTCGACATGAGAGCGGTGTTCGGGCCAACAGAGCCACTGGACGCCCTGCTGGACAAGGTTCTCGCACGCATCCGCAAGAACGCCCTGTTTCAGAAGATGCTGGCCGGCAATGCCATCACCCGCAAACCCCCTCTGACCATGTTCCGCAACTTCCGCTATGTCCAGGAAGGCAAGAAGAAAAAACTGGACCTGAAACGCCAGGGGCTCGCGCCCTTCGTGGAGGCGGTCCGGGTATTCGCCCTCGCCAATGGTGTTGGCGAAGCCAATACACTGGAGCGCATGAACAAGCTGGCGGAGAAAGGTGTCTTCGACCCCAAGGATGCCAATGCCTGGCAGGAGGCCTATAGCCTCATTCAGGCCATCCGGATGAGGGCCCACCAGGAAATGCTGGAGCGGGATGAACCCTTGTCCAACTATATCGACCCCGACGATCTCAACCCACTGGACCGGCGAATTCTTCGCGAATCTTTCCGCCAGGCCCAGCGCTTGCAGCAGAAGCTGGAAGTGACCTATCAACTCTGACCCCCGGGGCCGACCATTATGCTGGAGCAGATCAAAGACTGGATTGAACGGCTCAGGGCCGGCAGCACGGGCGGGCCCGACCGTGAACACCTGCCAACCCCGAAAACCGCCGGCGATCAGCGCCTGTCCGATTGCAGGCTGATCGTGCTTGATCTTGAAACCACTGGCCTCAACGCCGCAAAAGATGAAGTCATTGCCATCGGAGCCGTGGCTATCCACAAAAATGCCATAGGCATGGGTGATCAGTTCGACCTTATTCTCCGGCGCCCGGAGCTGGACATCAGTGAGACTGTACTGATTCACGGTATCGGCCCGGAAGCCCTGACCCGGGGCCACGAGACCGAAGATGCCCTGTTGCATCTGCTGGAATGGATGAACGGCGACCTGATCCTTGCCTACCATTCAGCGTTTGACCAGAAGTTCCTTGAAAAAGCGCTCAAAACTACCCTTGGATACACCCAACCACACACCTGGATTGATGTGGCCGAGATGCTTCCGGCCTTTTTTCCCGATGCGAAAACCGGAGGCCGGGGCCTGGACAACTGGGCTGACTTTTTCGGCCTTGAGGTCAGTGCCCGCCACCATGCAGCCGCCGATGCCCTCGCCACCGCAGAATTGACCCTGGCAGTCATAAACAGAGCTCACAAAAACGACGTTGTCACATTGCAGGGCCTCAACGACAAGCTAAAGTACTACCGGCGTCTTAAAAACATGCATCGGCCAGGTTAGAAACCCTGGAACTGTGTCGCGTTTGAAGACGTTTTAGCAGGCAAATAACTGAGAATTAGACCTTTTGCCAATATCTATATATCGCTTGACGGGTAAAGTCGGAGAGGACAACAAGTCGGAGAAGAACTATATGAATAATAATTTCTCTACAACAAACACGTCACAGAAAACCCACCCAACCCCCACAACAACAAGACAGGAGTGATCCTATGTCAGGTCATGACTACGATGCTGTGAATTACTGGAAGGCGAACCTTCGCCTGATATTCGGGAGCCTGATCGTCTGGGCCCTGGTATCTTATGGATTCGCCATATTGCTTCGCCCCATGCTCGCCGGGATCCCTATCGGCGGAACCGACCTAGGTTTCTGGTTCGCCCAACAGGGCTCGATTCTTACCTTCATCGCGCTGATCTTTCATTACGCATGGCGAATGAACAAGCTCGATGAAAAATTCGACGTGCATGAGGAGTAAGTTCGAATGGATCAGTTTATAATCAACCTGTTATTCGTAGGCGGTTCATTCGCCCTCTATATCGGCATTGCCATCTGGGCGAAGGCCGGTAGCACAAGTGATTTCTACGTCGCGGGTGGCGGCGTTCATCCGATCACCAACGGTGCTGCTATCGGTGCTGACTGGATGTCTGCGGCATCCTTTATCTCCATGGCGGGCCTGATTGCCGCTGGTGGTTATGCCAACTCAACCTTCCTGATGGGCTGGACCGGTGGTTATGTACTGCTGGCCATGCTGCTTGCACCTTACCTGCGTAAGTTCGGCAAGTTCACGGTTCCCGAGTTCATCGGTGATCGCTTCTACAGCCGAAACGCACGGTTTGTGGCTGTGGCCTGTCTGATCGTGGCGTCGGTTACCTACGTTATCGGCCAGATGGCCGGTGCCGGTGTAGCCTTCTCACGGTTCCTGGAAGTGGACGCCACCATGGGTCTGATCATCGCTGCGGTCGTGATCTTCATCTACGCGGTACTCGGTGGTATGAAAGGCATCACCTATACCCAGGTGGCCCAGTACTGCGTTCTGATCATCGCGTACACCATTCCTGCGGTGTTCATCTCACTGCAACTGACTGGCAATCCGCTGCCTCCGCTCGGCCTGTTCTCGACTCACGTTGATTCGGGACTTCCCCTGCTGGAGAAACTGGACCAGGTTATCACTGAACTCGGCTTCCGGGACTACACGGCAGACGTGGACAACAAACTGAACATGGTTCTGTTTACCCTGTCTCTGATGATCGGTACTGCCGGCCTGCCTCACGTCATCATCCGCTTCTTCACCGTACCCAAGGTTGCAGACGCACGCTGGTCCGCTGGCTGGGCGCTGGTGTTCATCGCCCTGCTGTACCTGACTGCGCCTGCAGTTGCATCCATGGCTCGACTGAACCTGATGACCACTATCTATCCGGATGGTGTCGAGGGTCAGGCCATCGAATATGATGAACGGCCACAGTGGATTCAGGAGTGGGAAGTGACCGGCCTGATCCAGTTCGAAGACAAGAACAACGACGGCCGCATCCAGTTCTACAACGATGGTAATGCAGAGTTCGCAGACGAGGCTGAAGCCCGCGGCTGGGAAGGCAACGAATTCACCTACAACAACGATATTCTGGTATTGGCCAACCCCGAGATTGCCAACCTGCCAGGCTGGGTTATCGGCCTGATTGCAGCTGGTGGTCTTGCGGCGGCACTGTCGACAGCGGCTGGTCTGTTGCTGGCGATATCGTCTGCGGTGAGTCACGACCTGATCAAAGGTGGCTTCAATCCCAACATCTCAGAGAAAGGGGAACTGCTGGCTGCACGTATCTCCATGGCCGTTGCCATAGTGCTGGCCACCTACCTTGGTGCCAACCCTCCAGGGTTCGCCGCACAGGTGGTAGCTCTGGCCTTCGGTATCGCGGCTGCCTCGCTGTTCCCGGCGCTGATGATGGGTATCTTCTTCAAGCGCATTAACAATGTGGGCGCCATCTCGGGAATGTTGGCTGGCTTGGGTGCTACCCTGGTCTACATCTTCATCTTCCTTGGCTGGTTCTTCATTCCGGGAACCAACAACCTGGCCAACACTCCGGACAACTGGCTGCTGGGCATTTCCCCGCTGTCGTTCGGTGCAGTTGGTGCAATCATCAACTTTGCGGTAGCCTTTGCGGTCTCTCATGCGACCGAAGAGCCGCCCATTGAGATTCAGGAACTGGTCGAAAGCGTCCGTTACCCACGCGGTGCCGGAAAATCCTATGACCACTAAGCAACATGTCAGCCAACGATAGATGAGAATCTGACAGGCTGAACCTGAACGGGCTTCCTCCTTGGGGAAGCCCGTTTTTTTTCGAGGAATCAATTATATGTTCTGGACTTTTGTGGCGACAGTATTCTGTGGTCTCGGCGCCGCAGGTATCGCCCTCGCTATACGTGCCATCACCCGACAAAAGGCGCCCAAGTGGATTATTCCGGTATTTGCCGGCGCCGGCATGCTGGGTTACCTGATTTACATGGAGTACACCTGGTTTGATCTCAAGCAGACGCAACTCCCGGAAGAAGCTGTCGTCGTCAGCACCGAGGAATATGGCGCGCCCTGGCGGCCATGGGCCTATGTTGTGCCACAGATCGCTGCTTTTACCGTTCTGGACACCAACAGCATTATGGTGGACAACCCTGAACAGAATATCGTCCGTTTCAGTCTTTATCGCTTCGAGCAGTCCTACACCGATGCGGTGTCCCAGAAAATGTATCTGCTAAACTGTGATTCGCGTGAGCTGGTCCCCCTCAAGGGCGAAAAGAGCCTGGATACCAGTGCACTCCGAACATTGCCCGAAGACGACCCGTTGCTGGAGCTTGCCTGCGACCAGTAGATCCGGTTACCGGGCCTGACGTCTGTTCATCGTACTCTGGGAAAGCCTGTTTATGCTCAGTGGCTGGCTGTTAGTCCTCATTTCGATCACTTACATCTCGCTGCTGTTTGCCATTGCCTGGGCTGGTGACCGCCACCCCGGGCTCTATCGCCGGCGTTGGGCAAGAACCCATGTCTATGCCCTGTCCCTTGCGGTCTATTTCACCTCCTGGACCTTCTACGGCGCTGTCGGGCGTGCTACCCAGGAAGGGCTGGGCTTCCTGCCCATCTATCTGGGTCCCTTGCTGGTGTTCGTGTTCGGCGCTCCCCTTCTTCGCCGCATCATCTTCATCAGTAAGCGCAACAACAGCACCTCCATCGCTGATTTCATTGCCTCGCGGTATGGCAAATCCCAGTCCCTGGCGGCGATGGTCGCCATCTTTGCGCTCATTGGCAGCGTTCCCTACATTGCGCTCCAGCTAAAAGCCATCTCCATGGGCTTCAACGTGCTTTCCGACGCCGGAACGGCCCATACCGAGCTGAGCACAGCCGCCTGGAACGACTCTGCCTGGTACATCACCCTGGTGCTGGCGGTGTTTACCGTGCTGTTCGGCACCCGGCACCTGGAATCCACGGAACACCATCGCGGCATGATTCAGGCGGTTGCCTTCGAATCACTGATCAAGATTGTTGCCTTTGTGGCTGTCGGGCTGTTTGTGGGTTATGGCCTTTACGGTGGTTTCGGTGATCTCTGGGGCAATGTCCAGGAGGCCGGACTGGTGGGTACCCTGACCACTGATGCAATTGAGGCGCCAGCCTTTATTACCCAGACACTGGTGGCCATGCTTGCCATTATCTGCCTGCCACGGCAGTTTCACGTTATGGTGGTAGAGAACACCGACTACCGGGATTTCGAGACTGCCCGGTGGGCCATGCCCATCTACCTGATCATCGCCAGTGCCTTTGTGCTTCCCATTGCCGCGGCGGGACTTCTGTCGCCGGAAATCGGTTCCTCGGACCCCGACATACTGATTCTCAACCTGCCTATTGCTGCCGGCGAACAATGGCTCGCCATACTGGCATTTCTCGGCGGTGGCTCGGCCGCAGCTGCAATGGTAATCGTCTGTTCCGTGGCCATCGCCACCATGGTGAGCAACGAAATCATCATGCCCGCCCTGCTGAAATTTTTCCGCCCCGGCATGAACAAGCGCTCGGATCTCAGCTACCTGCTGCTGAGCATCCGCCGTGTGGCCATCTTCGTGGTTCTGTTAACTGCCTACGGTTTTTATCGTATGGCCGGGGAAGACTACAGCCTGACGGCTTTCGGGCTCCTCTCGTTTGCTGCAGCAGCCCAGTTCGGTCCTGCCCTGGTGGGGGGCATCCTCTGGCGCAGGGGCAACCATACGGGCGCGGTATGGGGGCTGGGGCTCGGGTTCCTTATGTGGTGCTACACCCTGTTGCTACCGGCACTGGCTTCAACCGGATGGCTGAACGATACCCTCATCGAACAGGGTATCTGGGGAATCAACTGGACCAGGCCAACGGCCCTGTTCGGCTCCGAGCTCGACCAGATAAGCCATGGCATCATCTGGAGCCTTGGCATCAACACCGTCACCTACATCGTGCTGTCCATGCTCACCCGCCAACGGGTGCGGGAAAAAATCCAGATCGCTTCGTTCTTCCAGGACCCCCAGCCAAAAGCGGAAACACCCCAGCAACAAAGCTGGCAGGGTGAAATCCTGACATCTGACCTCCAGGCCATTGCTGACCGCTTTATGGGAGAGGAGCGGGCGGAGGCCATATTCCGCAACTACGAGCGGCGCAACGCCATCCGCCTGCACCTTCACCGCCCTGCTTCATCGCACCTGATGAAGTTCATCGAACGCCAGCTGGCCTCAGTCATCGGCGCTTCAACCGCCAGAGTTGTGCTTGAGTCGACCCTGACCGGCCGGGACATGCAGATCGAGGACGTTGTCAGCATTGTCGATGAAGCCTCCCAGGCCATGACGTTCAGCCGCGAGCTCCTGCAGTCCGCCATTGAGAACATCAGCCTGGGCGTTTCAGTGGTGAATCATCAGCAACAGCTGGTGGTATGGAATCAACGCTACCTGGAGCAATTCAACTACCCCGCCGGTTTTGTCCGGGTCGGACGGCCGGTGGAAGACCTGATGCGCTACAACCTGACCAATGCCAATCTGCCGGCAAGACGTATTGACGAGATTATTACCGACCGTTGCAGCAAGATGCGGGAGGGCCTTGCCATGTCCTACGAGCGTCAGCGACCGGACGGCACCGTGCTGCGAATCGACGGCAGCCCGATTCCCGGCGGCGGTTATGTGACCACCTTCCAGGACATCACTGCCATGCGCCGCACCGAACAGGCGCTGAAGGAAACCAATATCTATCTGGAACAACGGGTGAAGGAACGCACCCAGGAGTTGCAGGTCATCAATGAGCAGATGCTCAAGGCCAAGTCGGTTGCCGAGCAGGCTAACCAGAGCAAAACCCGCTTCCTCGCGTCAGCCAGTCACGATCTGCTACAGCCGCTGAACGCTGCCCGTCTGTTCACGTCTGCGCTTGCCGGCAAGGCCCGTGACCCGGAAATGACAGAACTGGTGGAACATATCGACAGCTCTCTGGGGGCCGCCGAGGAAATTATCAGCACCCTGCTGGACATTTCCAAACTGGACGCAGGCGCCCTGGAGCCGGATATCGGCGTGTTCCCGGTCAACGAGATCATGCGTCACCTGGCTACGGATTTTTCCGCCATCGCCAAGGATCAGGGCCTGGATCTGCACGTGGTGCCCAGCAGTGCCTGGATACGCTCTGACTCCAAACTGCTCAGACGGGTGATCCAGAACTTTCTTTCCAATGCCATCCGATATACCCCCAGCGGGAGGATCCTCCTCGGGTGCCGCCGTCTGAAGGGCTATATTCGCATCGAAGTCTGGGACACCGGACCGGGCATTCCGGATGACCAGCTCGCCCATATCTTTGAAGAGTTTCGCCGTTTCCAGCAGGGCCGGGATAAAAAGGGGCTGGGCCTGGGGCTGGCCATTGTCGACCGTATCTGCGGCATGCTCAACCATCCGGTCAATGTTCGCTCTGTTCAGGGTCTGGGGAGTGTGTTCAGCATCACCGTACCGGTCGCTGCCCCCGAACACAGCGAACAGAACGCCGCCAAGCCCGCCTCTGCACCACGGCGCCTCTCCAGCCTGGGAGGATTACACGTGCTGTGCATCGACAACGACCCTGCCATCCTTCATGGCATGAGTGCCCTTCTGGACAACTGGCAGTGTGACGTCACCACCGCCGAAAGCCTCGAAGATGCGCGCTACAAGCTGAACGGCACAGAACCGGACATCATCCTGGCGGATTATCAGCTCGATGATAACCGTAATGGTCTCGACGCAATGGACGCATTGAGAGAAGAGGCAACCAATGATATACCTGGCATACTTATTACCGGCTACATGGCCCCGGAAGTCAGGGAAGATGCTATTGGCAGGGGTTATCAGATTCTTTACAAACCTGTTAAACCAGCGGCCCTCAGGGCTGTGGTTAACAAGTTACTCAAACAGAAGCGCCCATGACAGATTCAACAGACACCGCCATCGGTAACACCTTTGCCAAACTCAGTTATCTGGTTGTCGATGACTTTGAGAATTTTCGCCTGTCCATGAGGCAGATGTTACGAAGCTGTGGTGCTGACAAGATCGAACTTCTACCCAATGCGTCTACCGCCGTCCAGTACTGTTCCTACAACCATGTGGATGTGGTCCTGTGCGACTACAACCTGGGAGACGGCAAGAACGGCCAGCACATTCTGGAGGAACTGCGGCACAAGAAACTTCTGAAACGCTCGTCCCTGTTCCTGATGGTTACCGCTGAAACGTCCAAGGAGATGGTCATGGGCGCCAGGGAATACCAGCCCGATGCCTACCTGACGAAACCCATCAACCGCGCCATGCTGGAAAAACGGCTCAGCGGGCTGATCACACAGCGAAACGCTTTGCTTCCCATCAATCGGGAAATCGACCGTGAAAACTACCCTGAAGCCATCTCCCTTTGCCTGCAGGCGCTACCCGCGAAGCCCCGTTACAAGACATGGCTGATGAAAACCCTTGCCGACCTTTACTACCAGGTCGGCGATTTCAGCCATGCTCTGAAAATCTATGACGACGTGCTGGCACAGCGGGATCTCTCATGGGCCAGGGCGGGGCGCGGCAAAATCCTGGTAGCCAATCAGAACTACGACGATGCCGTTGTCACCCTCAAAGACCTCGTCAGCAAACACCCTGACTACATGGAAGCCTATGACTTGCTGGCCGAAGCACTGGAGAAGCAGGGACGCCCCACCCAGGCACAGCAAATCCTGGAGAAGGCCGCCGAGCACTCCCCTAACGCGCTCCTGCGGCACAAGCACCTGGCTGGACTGGCAGCTTCCAATCAGGACATGTCGACCGCATCGGAGGCATGGCGACAAACGGTTTCCCTGGGCACCTACTCTATTCACGACAGCTCCGAGCATTACCTCGCGCTGGGCCAGTCGCTGTCGGATCTCAGCGAAGGTGATACATCCGACGAAGGTTCGGCTCATGCGGACGAAGCTCTGACCATTCTGCGGCGTATGGAAAAACGTTTCGCAGACCAGGAGGATATCAAGGTCCGCAGCCGCATTGTGCAGTCCCGGGTTCATGCCGGCCAGGGCAGGATGAACGAAGCCCAGAAGGCAATCGAGAGTATTGCTGACGAACTGGGCGAACCGGAGCTCATGGATCCTGAGGCCGGCCTGGATTATGCCAAGACATTGTTCCGGCTGGGCCGGGACGAAGAAGCAAAAACCCTGCTGACAACCCTGGCCAATCGCTGCCAGGATAATCCGACATTGCTGCAGAAGATCGAGAACCTGCTTGATGAGCCGGTAGGCTTCCGGCAAAAATTGCAGGCAAGGTCCCTGAACCGGGATGGCATCAAGGCGTTTGAGGCAGGAAAGCTTGACGAGGCCGCGTCAACGTTCAGCCAGGCCCTCGAGATAGTGCCCTCTCACGCCTCACTCAACCTCAATCTGGTGCAGGTACTGATGAAGAAGTACCAGGAAACCCCAGACGACCGCGATCTGTTGAAGCGCTGTGAGAAATACCTCGCCAAGCTCTCCGGTTTGCCGGAGCAACACCGGCAGTATCGACGGCTGATGTCCTTGCGCAAAAAACTGAAAGGAATGATGTCATGACCACCGAAAATCAGGAGACCTCTTCTGGTCCTCGCGAGTCTCAAAGTATCGACTTCTCCATGGTTCTGGCATCCGCCGTTCATGACATGAAGAATTCCCTGGGCATGTTGCTGAATTCTCTAGATGAGCTGCGCCAGGAGCAAGGTAACTCGGTGGGTGAGTCGTCCCGCTTCAATACCCTGCAATATGAAGCCGAGCGTATGCACAATGATCTGGTGCAACTGCTGGGCATCTACCGGCTTGGTGAAAACAACCTGTCGGCTCACATAGAGGAACACTTCGTCCCCGGCTTTCTGTCCGAGCATATGGCCCGGCACACCCCTCTTCTCGAGGGCTTGGGTATCGAGCTGGCGATCGAAGCCGATGACATCAATGGGTTCTTCGATGAAGATTTGCTGACCGGCGTGCTGAATAACACCATTAACAACGCCATTCGCTACACCAAGAGCAAGATCAAACTGACTGCCTCAGAACAGCAGGGTTTCCTGGTTGTTGGCGTTGAGGATGACGGAGATGGTTATCCGGAGAATATGCAGCACAGCGGTACACCGAGTTTCAAATCCCTGAACTTCAAGAGCGGCAGCACCAGCCTGGGGTTGTTCTTCGCGTCGTCTGTTGCTCAGCTGCACAATGAAGGGGACCGGACCGGGTCCATTCGACTGCATAATGGTGGCAGTCTGGGCGGTGGGGTGTTTGAGATCTGGTTGCCCTGACCCTTTTTAATTCAGGCAATAAAAAACCCCCGACGGCGAAGCCGCGGGGGTTTTTAGGTATTAAGAGCCTGACGATGACCTACTCTCACATGGGCAGAAGCCACACTACCATCGGCGCTGGTCTGTTTCACTGCTGAGTTCGGGATGGGATCAGGTGGTTCCAGACCGCTATGGTCGTCAGGCAAAACGGTTGATCACTGGGGGACGAGACAGAACAGGTGATGTTGATTTCGTTGCGTTATCCGCAATTGTCTTGGGTGTTATATAGTCAAGCCGCACGAGCAATTAGTATCGGTTAGCTCAACGCCTCGCAGCGCTTACACACCCGACCTATCAACG